>NZ_JBHSBB010000014.1:139812-629742 GCF_042650325.1 Streptomyces polygonati
CCGCGGCGGGCCGGGGGCGGCCGGGTGGTGCGTTGTCAGCCGTTTGCCGGCCGGTCCCGCTAGGAGCGGGGCGCGGCGTGCGCACGGCGCGGCTGCGCCGGGCGGTTGCGGCGCCTGCGGCCCGAGGAGGCACCGCGCTCGCCGCGCTCAGCCACCGGGGCGGAGATGGTCACCGGGATGCCCGAGGGCGCCTGCGCGCCGGTGATCCGGCTCAGACCGGCCTCACCGGAGCGGACCTGGGTGATCTGCGGGGTGATCCCGGCGTCGGCCATCAGGCGGGTCATGTCGCGCTGCTGGTGCGGCAGGACCAGCGTGACGACGCTGCCGGACTCGCCGGCCCTGGCGGTACGGCCGCCGCGGTGCAGATAGTCCTTGTGGTCGCTCGGCGGGTCGATGTTGACCACCAGGTCCAGGTCGTCCACGTGGATGCCGCGGGCGGCGACATTCGTGGCCACCAGCACCGTGACGTGGCCGGTCTTGAACTGGGCCAGGGTCCGGGTCCGCTGCGGCTGCGACTTGCCGCCGTGCAGCGCCGCGGCGCGTACCCCGCTGTTCAGCAGGTCCTTGGTGAGCCGGTCCACCGCGTGCTTGGTGTCCAGGAACATCAGCACCCGGCCGTCGCGCGCGGCGATCTCCGTGGTGGTGGCGTGCTTGTCGGCGCCGTGCACATGGAGCACGTGGTGCTCCATGGTGGTGACGGCGCCCGCCGCCGGGTCGACCGAGTGGACGACCGGGTCGTGCAGGTAGCGCCGGACCAGCAGGTCGACGTTGCGGTCCAGGGTGGCCGAGAACAGCATCCGCTGCCCGTTCGGGCGCACCTGGTCCAGCAGCTCGGTGACCTGCGGCATGAAGCCCATGTCGGCCATCTGGTCGGCCTCGTCCAGCACGGTGATCTCGACCTGGTCCAGCCGGCAGTCGCCGCGCTCGATGAGGTCCTTGAGCCGGCCGGGTGTGGCGATGACCACTTCGACCCCGCCGCGCAGCGCGCTGGCCTGGCGGCCGATCGACATACCGCCGACCACGGTGGTCAGCCGCAGCCGCAGCTGCCGGGCGTACGGGGTGAGCGCGTCGGTGACCTGCTGGGCCAGCTCCCGGGTGGGCACCAGCACCAGGCCGAGCGGGCGGCGCGGTTCGGCGCGCTGCCCGGCGGTCCGGGCGAGCAGCGCCAGGCCGAAGGCCAGCGTCTTGCCCGATCCGGTCCGGCCGCGGCCGAGGACGTCCCGGCCGGCCAGCGAGTTCGGCAGCGTGGCGCCCTGGATCGGGAAGGGCTCGATCACTCCCAGGCTGGTCAGGGTGGTCAGCAGCTCCACCGGCATGTCCAGGTCGGCGAACGCCGTCACCGGGGGCAGGGCGGGCGTGATGGTGACCGGCAGGGCGAACTCGCCCTGCCGTCCGGCCGGCCGTCGCTGGTAGCCACCGGAGCGGCTGGGAGCGCCGGAGCGGGACGGCGCGCCCGAACGCGCCGGGGCACCGGAGCGGGCCGGAGCGCCGGAGCGGTCATTACGGCCGCGGGAATATCGGTCATTCGTGCGAGCGGTGCGGTTCATGCGGAACCTTCCTCGATGCGGCGCGTATCGAGGAATTCTCGGCAGCGAAAGAACAGCGCCAGGAATTGCAGGAACGAGCCGGAGAAAAAATCTGGGACACATCGGACGTCGGGGATGCCCCCGGGGCCGCGCGATGCGTAAAAACACGGAACTGGGTCCGCACCCGAAGGTGCGGACCCAGTTGCGGTCGTGCGGTTCGACGTCAGGCGGGAACGATGTTCTCGGCCTGCGGGCCCTTCTGGCCCTGGGTGACGTCGAAGGAAACCTTCTGGCCCTCCTGCAGCTCACGGAAGCCAGAGGCGGCGATGTTCGAGTAGTGGGCGAAGACGTCGGCGCCGCCGCCGTCCTGCTCGATGAAACCGAAGCCCTTTTCCGCGTTGAACCACTTCACGGTGCCAGTAGCCATGTCATATCTCCTTCGGGGCAGTACAGAGGGCTCGCACTGTGCGAGCCCCGCGTCGCCGCGATGATTACCCCGTCCGGATAGCACCGGAAATACAGAAGTGCGCCTGCCGGATTGGCACCGACCGGAGCACTTGAAGTCTTTGGGAACCACAACTGCAACTGCGGCCAACCGTAGCACGAAGCAACCGGCTGGGCGCGACAAGTGATTTCACTCCGCCCGCCGTGCCATAAACCCTCACCGCCGATGGCGATGATTTCTGTACCGGTCGCGATAGGTATTCGGCGGGCGCCAGGGGAGTCACGATGCGGCGGACTCCTCGGCGCCGCCCCGCTGGCGGCGCATCTCCTCGTTGAGCTTGCGGGCCTCGTCCAGCTGGTCCTCCAGGATCACGATGCGGCAGGCGGCCTCGATCGGGGTGCCGCTGTCGACCAGCTCGCGGGCGCGGGCGGCGATGCGGAGCTGGTAACGGGAGTAGCGGCGGTGGCCGCCGTCGGACCGGAGCGGGGTGATGAGCCGCGCTTCGCCGATGGCCCGCAGGAAGCCCGGCGTGGTGCCGATCATCTCCGCGGCGCGGCCCATCGTGTAGGCGGGGTAGTCGTCGTCGTCAAGCCGGTCGGTGGTGGGGTGCGGGGGGTTTTCAGGGGGCACTTCTACCTCATGTGGGACGCGTCGAGGGCCCTGGTGCCGCACGGCACCAGGGCCCCGAGGGGGTTTCAACACCATCCGTGACACCGATGGCGCCTACTCCTCTCCCTTCATACTCGGCTACGCCAGGAACTATACCTGCCCGAAATGACCATGTCTATCGCGACCACGGTAGGTTTCCGCGGCGGTCCGACCGCCCCCCGGCGGCCGGCCGCCGCCCCCCTTCCGCTGGTCAGCGGCAGGGATCCGGGTCCGAGGTGACACCGTCCCGGGCCGCCCGGAAGGCGGCGGGCGGTGGTCTCGTGGGACAGCGTCCCCCCGAAAGTCGCCCAGGTCGCCCAGGCCGCCCAGGCGGTCCAGGCCGTCCAGGCCGTCCAGGCCGTCCGGAAGGAAGGTGACCGGCGTCACTTCCGGGCCGGCTCGGCGCGGTCCCAGCGGGGCGACCACCGGCTCGACCCGATTCATCCCCCGCGCACGGCGACGGAAAGTAACATGAACTGAGCACAGGGCAACGGCACTTGGCCGGATCGATGAGCGGACCGATGAACACACCGGGGAGCGGACCGCGAGATGTCGGTGAAAATGCCCTGGCACGCGCGTCCCTTCGCGCCGAACCGCGTCCCATCAGTGAGCGGCGTTCCTCCGCGGCCGCACAACGAGGGTTATGGAGCAGTTGACTTGAGAACCGAGATCAGAGGCGTCCGCCGGATGTCCGTCGTGCTGGTCACCGCCGGAGCGCTGCTGACCGTGGGAGCGCTGGCCGCCCCGGCGCAGGCCGCCGCGCCGCCCGCGCCCGCCGTCGTCGCCAAGGGCGGCTATGTGATGAACAACAGCAGCGGACTGAGCCTGTACACCAAGGCCGCCGACACCCGCCGTTCCACCGGTTCCACCACCAAGATCATGACCGCCCGGGTGGTGCTGGCCAGCAAGAAGCTCAACCTGGACGCGAAAGTCACCGTCCAGAAGGCGTACAGCGACTACATCGTCAGGAACAACGCCTCGTCGGCCCACTTGATCGTCGGTGACAGGCCCACCGTCCGCCAGCTGCTCTACGGCCTGATGCTCCCGTCGGGATGCGACGCCGCGTTCGCGCTGGCCGACAAGTTCGGCACCGGCTCCACCCAGGCGGCGCGGGTGAAGTCCTTCATCGGCTCGATGAACTCCACCGCCAAGAGCCTGGGTCTGAAGAACACGCACTTCGACTCGTTCGACGGAATAGGGAAGGGTGCGAACTACTCGACCCCGCGCGACCTGACGAAACTCGCCAGCAACGCGATGAAGTTCTCCGCCTTCCGGGTGATCGTCAAGACCAAGTCGACCCAGCAGAAGGTCACCACCAAGACCGGCGCCTACCGCTACATGTCCTGGAAGAACACCAATCTGCTGCTCGGCAGTTACTCCGGCACCATCGGCGTCAAGACCGGGTCCGGTCCGCAGGCCGGCTACTGCCTGGTCTTCGCCGCCACCCGTGGCAGCAAGACGGTCATCGGCACCGTGCTGGCCTCCACCTCCGAGGCCACCCGCACCGCCGACGCCAAGAAGCTGATGGACTACGCCTTCAAGAAGTAGCCGCCCCGCGGGCGCACACGCGGTCCCGGCCGGGCCACGGCCGGGACCGCCGTACGCGAGGGATCCCGGCCGGCCCCGCGCTCCGTGCTCCGCGTCCCGCGGCATCAGGGAAGCGGGATCGGCCGGATCTGCTCGACCGGATGGCAGTACGGGAGGTCGGCCAGGGACTCGGCGGCGAAGAAACGGGTGGTGAGGTCGGCGAGTTCGGTGGTGCGCTCCAGGAAGAGCATGTGGTCCGCGGCGCGGACTTCGGTGAACCAGCTCTCGCGGCAGGCCGCGGCCATGTCGCGGCACAGCTCGGGGGTGGTGAAGGAGTCGTACTCCCCGGTCGCCACCAGAGCGGGGGCCACCGGCGGCCGGCTGGTGTCGATCATCTCCTGGTTGAGCAGGCGCCGGGTGTTGGCGTAGGTCTGCTCCGCTTCCGCCTCCGGCAGACGGGCCAGCCGGCGCAGCAGGAAGCGGCGCACCTTCGCGCCGGCCACGACATCGCCGAGCCGCTCGCCGTTCATCAGGATCTCCACAGCCGCCCGCGCGTACTCCTCCATCCGCCGCTCGGCCAGGTGCTCCAGCGTGCGGCGCATGGCCGCGCGCGCGTGTTCGGGGATCGACGTCATGGTGCCGACCAGGGCCATCCGGACCACCCGCTCGGGGTAGCACTGGGCCATGCGGTAGGCGATCGCGGTCCCGTAGGAGCCGCCGAGGAGATTGACCCGCTCGATCCCGCGCTCGTCGAGCATGTGCCGCACGGCGTCGGCGAGCAGGGCCACGCCGTGATGGTCGGGCAGCACATCGCCGGCGCCCCAGCCGGGCGGGTCCACGGTGAGGACATCCATATGGGCGAGGAATTCCCGTTCGAACCGCCCCCACATCTCCTTGCGCTGGAAGGCGCCCCCGATCATCAGCAGCGGCGCCAGCCGCGGGGTGGCGCTACGCACCAGGCGGGACTCGCAGTGGTAGCCCTGCCAGGAGTGCGCACGGACCACCGCCGGATACGGATCGGGAGGCGGCAGGATCGGCGCGGTGGAGGCCGGGGGGGAGGTGAGCGGCGTCATGCTCTTCTTTCCTCTGTTTCCTGTCTTTCCCGTGCGGCGGATGGTGACCGACGGCACGGTGACCGACGCCCCGCGCCGAGCTCCTGCGCGGACGCGGTCGCGGATTCCCCAGGGCACCTGCGCCATGGTCAACGTGCCGAACGGGCTGTTGGATGCGCGACGCGGGCAGCTTCACTCCTTCGCGAGCCACTCGATCGGTGGTGACCCGGCCGTCCCCTTGATCGTTTGACAGATGGCCACCGGTCGCCCGGCATCCATCCCCGGATCACCACGCGAACCTGACGCGTCACGCATGTCCGGTCCGCCACGAAAGGGCGGAGACTGGAGGCGTCCGGGCCGACCGGTCCCGGGGAGACCCGGGGCACCGGCCCCCGACCGATGAAAGGCCCCACCATGTCAGAGCCCGGCCCGGTCATCCTGACCAAATCCTCACCCACCGTCTCCCTGGACAAGCACGGCGTGACCTCCGGCCTGGTCCGGGTCAATCTGAAGTGGAGTTCGGCGCGGGCCGCCGCCCAGAGCCAGGCACGCCAGGCGCACGGGCTGCTCGGAAAGGTCCGGGCGTCATTGCAGACGGCCGCCACCAAGGACGTGGATCTCGACCTGGGCTGCCTGATCAGCTTCAGCGACGGCGGCACAGCGGTCGTCCAGGCCCTCGGCAACGCGTTCGGCGCCCTCGACCGCCCCCCGTTCGTGGCCCTGGACGCCGACGACCGCACCGGCGGCCTGGCCGGCGAGAACCTCACGATCAACCTGAGCGAGCAGGCCCGTTTCTCCAAACTGCTGCTCTTCGTCTACATCTACGGGGGCTCCGGCGACTTCCGCGGCCTCGACGCGAAAGTGACCCTGACCTCCGACAGCGGCGAAAGCTTCGAGCTCCACCTCGACGACTCTCCGCCCGACTCGAACGCCTGCGCTATCGCCCTGATCACCCGGGAAAAGGGCGAACTCATCATTGAGCGCGAGGTCCGCTGGTTCACCCCCGAAGGCGGCGCCGGCATCCAGGAGGTCATCTCCCGCGATTACGATTTCGCCATCCAGTGGACCCGCGGCAGGAAATAGCGCGCGGCGGCCCCTCAGCGAATCCCGGAGGCCCGGGCAGTCCCCCGCATCGCGGCAGCCCGCCGCTGTCTCCCCCTGCGGCGGCTCGTCCCGGGTACGGCACAGCCCGCCTTCGGCCCTCCGGGAAAACGGCTCCGCACGCCTTCGGTCCACGCTTCCCGGACGATCCGCCCGTGGTCGACACGCACGGCGCTCCTCCGGCCCCTCCGTACTCCCCGGCGCTCGGGCGACCCTCGGCCGGGCCGGTTCCCCTGCGATGAGCGCCGGCCCCCGTTCCCTTCCCAGCACGCTCGATCCGGCCCGCGAGCGGTCGGCGGCGCGCTTCGCCCGGCGTGAGCGACCTGGCTGACCGCCGGGTCCGTCGTCTGGCGGCGGTCGGCGGAACGGTCGGCCCGGCCCCGTTGGCCGCGACGGGAGCGCGCCGCGCGCGCCGCCGGCCAACGCCCTCGCGTTCAGGCCTGGTCAGCCCCGCGGCGCCCCCGGGCCGACGCGGCGGCCGCCCGGTCGGACGGCGGCCCCGTTACCACACAAGCAAGACAACCCAGGCCCCCCGATGTTCCGTAAACGTTGCCGGTTCTCTTGACAGCGCTCGGACCGGAGGAAGACTCTCCTGAGAGCGCTCTCACCTCCACCCCCCACTACAGCGCCCGCCGGGTCGTGGCCAGACCCGGACGCGCCGCCCCCCACAGAGGAGAAGGAGTAGGCATGTCGATCAGAGGCACGCGGTTGCACGCGTTGCGCCGCAGGCTCGACCGACGGTTCACGATCGGGCTGATGGCCGTGACCGCTGTCGCGGCGGTCACCTTGGCCGGTACGCCCGCCGCCACCGCGTCCACGTCCGGGTCCGCTTCCGGGTCCGCTTCAAGGGCAACAGCCGCCCAGCCGGCGGCCCAGCACGCCGCCGCCGCGCAGGCGAAGCCCGCCGCCGTGCAGCCGAACGCCGTGCCCGCGGCGCCGGCCGGCTTCAGCACGACCTGGAGCGACGACTTCAACGGGGCCGCCAACACCGGTCTGAACACGGACACATGGCGCTACGACGCCGGGGCCGGCTGGACGTTCGGCACCGGTGAGATCGAGACGATGACCAACAGCACGGCCAACGTCTACCAGGACGGCAACGGCCACCTGGTGCTCAAGGCCCTGCACACCGGCACCGACCCGAACGCCAACTGGACCTCGGGCCGCGTCGAGACGCAGGCCGACGGCTTCGGCGCGCAGCCCGGCGGCGTCGTGCGGATCCAGGCGTCGATCCAGCAGCCCAACGTGACCACCGCCAACGGGGCCGGATACTGGCCCGCGTTCTGGATGCTCGGCTCGCCGCTGCGGGTCGGCGTGCCGTGGCCCGGCTCCGGCGAGGTGGACATCCTTGAGGACATCAACGGCCGCAGTTCGGTGTTCGGCACGCTGCACTGCGGTGTCGGCAGCGGCGGTCCGTGCAACGAGACCAGCGGTGTCGGCAGCGGCGAGCGGGCCTGCGCCGGCTGCCAGACCGGCTACCACACCTACGCGGTGGAGGTCGACCGGTCGACCTCGCCCGAGCAGATCCGCTGGTACCTCGACGGCGCCAACTTCTTCACCCTGAACTCCAACCAGGTGGACGCCACCGCCTGGGCCAACGCCGTTGACCACAGCTACTACATCATCTTCGACCTGGCCATCGGCGGCGGCTTCCCCGCCGCGTTCGGTGGCGGCCCCAACGCCGCGACCGTCTCCGGCGGCCAGATGAACATCGACTACGTGGCCGTCTACAACAAGGCGCCGGGCGCCATCTCGGGCACCAACATCGCCCAGGGCAAGCCCACCACGTCCTCCTCGGTGGAGAGCGCCACCTTCCCGGCGTCCAACGCCACCGACGGCAACATCACCACCCGCTGGTCGAGCGCCTTCTCCGACCCGCAGTGGCTCCAGGTCGACCTCGGTCAGTCCTACAACATCAACCACGCCACCCTCACCTGGGAGGCGGCCTCAGCATCGGCCTATCAGCTACAGACATCGCCGGACGGCACCAACTGGACCACCGTCTACACCAACAACAACAGCCCGGCGGACATCCAGGACACCGCGCTGAACGCCACTGGACGCTATGTCCGGGTGCTGGCGACCGCCAGAGCCTCGCAGTACGGCGACTCGCTCTATGAACTCGCCCTCTACGGAACGCCGTCGACCGGTGGTGGCGGCGGTGGCGGCGGCGGCACGGCCACCCTGCTGTCCCAGGGCAAGACGGCCACCGCTTCCTCGACCGAGAACGTCGGCACCCCCGCCAGCGCCGCGGTGGACGGCAACACCGGCACCCGCTGGTCGAGCGCCTTCACCGACCCGCAGTGGCTCCAGGTCGACCTGGGCGCCACCCACACCATCAGCCAGGTGGTGCTGAACTGGGAGACCGCCTACGGCAAGGCCTTCCAGATCCAGACCTCGGCGGACGGTACGAACTGGACCACCGTCTACTCCACCACCACCGCCACGGGCGGCGTCCAGACGCTGCCGGTGACCGGTTCCGGCCGCTACGTACGGCTGTACGGCACGGCCCGGTCCACCCAGTACGGCTACTCGCTCTGGGAGTTCCAGGTCTTCGGCACCTGATACGGAACGCGACGCGGCACTGAACCACCGCTGATCCGCCGCGTTCGACCCCGAGTGCCCTGGTACGCCCCCGGCGTACCAGGGCACTTGCCGTCAGTCCTGCTCCTGTTCCGCGTTCAGCGCGGCGAGTTGGGCGGCGAAGATCCGGGCGCCGCCCTGGGCCGGGTGGCGTACCGCCGGGGCGGTGACGCCGCTCGCGGCCAGCGCGCCCTGCGCCTTGCGGCCGACGGCGACGAGCGAGGTGATGCCGTAGGCCGCCGCCAGCGCCAGCGCGACCGGGGCGCCCGCGGTCACCTCCGAGGCGCGCGGCGTACGGTTGGTGTGCGGGTCGCCCGGCGCGTGCGGATGGTGCGGGTAGATTCCCCACAGCAGTGGCTTGGGCCCCTGCCAGGAGGCGAGCGCCCCCCACACCGCCGCCGCCGACGCCTCCCAGCCGAAGGCCGGGTCGGGAGGGACCTCGAAGCCGTCGCCCTGCGGACGGCCGGTGATCAGCCCCGGTTTCGCGGTGAGTTGGCGGACGCTCATGGAGGGCACACCGCTGATGGTCATCCCCCGGTAGCCCGGCGCCTCGGCGACCAGCAGCACCTTCGGACCGATCTCCCGCATCAGGCCGAGATACCGGGTCAGATTCCGGCTCCGCAGCGGCCCGGCGCCGTCGGGGCCGAAGAGCGCCTCCGCGTCCGGCGGCGCGGGCAGCGCCCGCAGCAGCCGGAGGAACCGGGCGGTGCCGTCCTCCTGCTCGGTCTCCATGTCCGCCGCCCCCGGCCTAGGTGAGATCGTCCGCGCGGGACAGCGGCAGGTGCAGCGCCGTCCGCAGATCCGCGCTCGTCGCGCGGTCGAGGCCGAAGCGGGCGCGGCGCAGGGTTGCGGCGTGCCCGGCGATGAGGTCGAGGTCCCGGAGCTGGCGGCGGAGTTCCTCGGCGAGGAGTTCGTCCGGATCGTCGGCGTGGTCCTCGGAGTCCCGGGCGAGTTCGTTGACCGCCTCGACCGCCCGGCCGCTGGCGAAGACCGCGAAGTCACTGCATCCGTGCATGTACGCGTTGGCGGCGTGGAGTACGGCCGCGGCGGCCGGCTCGTCGGCGTCGTCCGGGCCGTCCTGGCCGTCGTTGTGGCAGTAGTCGCTCAGATAGAAGGCCCCGAGGCCCTGCTTGATGGTGGCGAAGGCGGTCGCGTCACCGAGCACCCCGGACCAGACCGCGGCCAGCAACGGCCGCAGGTCCAGGGTGAATCCCCGCTGTTCGGCGGCGGGCAGCGCCTCGTGCGCCTGGAACAGCCGCTGCGCGACCCCGGCGGCGAACACCGCCCGCTCACCCTCCGACGCCCCGGCCAGCCGGCCCGCCACCGCGGCGTCCAGCTCCTTCCACACGTGCGTCACCAAGCGTCCTCACTCCTCCGAACCACGCCGAACACCGCCGAACCCCGTATGTCCCCGAACCCGACCGCGGGCGGTACGCACGCTACGCGGCCGAGGGGCCCCGGGTCGCGGCCAACGCGTCCGGACGGCCGAGCGCCCGCGCCGCACCCGGTCAGCCGAGCGGGCGCAGCGGCGCCGACGGGTCCGCGAGGTAGGCCGCGATGTCGTCGACGGCGTCGCCGTAGAAGAGGCGGTAGGTGTTGGCGGTGACGTAGCCCATGTGGGGGGACAGCAGGGTGCGGGGGGCGGTACGCAGCCAGTGGTCGGCCGGCAGCGGCTCGATCTCGTATACGTCGAGGGCGAGGCCGGCCGGCCGCTCGGTGGTGGTGAGGGCGGTACGCAGCGCCTCGGCGTCGATCAGCGGGAAGCGGGAGGTGTTGACGAGGTAGGCGTCGTCGCGCATGGCGCCGAGTTCGGGGGCGCCGATGAGGCCGCGGGAGCCGTCGTTGAGCGCCACATGCACGGTGACGACCTTGGCGGTGGCGAAGAGGTCGGCCTTGCCGACCAGCCGGGCGCCGTGTTCGGCGGCGCGCTCGGCGGTGAGGCTGGGGCTCCAGGCGACGACGTCCATGCCGAAGGCGGCGCCGATCCGGGCCACCCGGGCGCCGAGGCGGCCCATGCCGACCACGCCGAGGATCTCGCCGTCCAGGTCACCGGCGACGGTCGCCTGCCAGCCGCCGGTCCGCATCCGGGCGTCGTCGGCGGCCACGTCGCGGAACAGGCCGAGGATCAGCGCCCAGGTGAGTTCGGCGGTGCCCGGTTCGTAGGTGCGGGTGCCGCAGACGGTGACGCCGAGGTCGGCCGCCGCGGCGAAGTCGATGGCGGCGTTGCGCATACCGGTGGTGACCAGCAGCCGTAGCCGGGGCAGCTTCTCCAGCACCGCGCGCGGGAAGGCGGTGCGCTCGCGCATGGCCACGATCACCTCGAACGGGTCCAGCGCGGCGATCAGTTCGGCCTCGTCGGCGATGTGCCGGTCGAAGAAGGTGACGGCGGTGTCGGGCAGCGGCCCGGACCAGTCGGCCATGGTCGGGGCGACCCGCTGGTAGTCGTCCAGCACGGCGATACGGACGGACACGACGGCTTCTCCCTCACAGCGGTGACGCTCGGCGGAACGCGGCGGCCGGGAGCACCCGGCCCCGGTCCGGCACATCCGGCGCCGGCTCGCGCCGGCACCGGCTCGCGCCGGCCCCGGAAGACCGGGGTGGGGCGGCGATCCGGGCCGTCCGTTCCCGTGTGAGCAGATTACGCGCCCGGGTTCCGGGGAGCCGCGCGGACCGGGCCGGGGTCGCCCGTCAGGGCCGGAGGTCCCGGCCCACCGTTCGGCGCCCCGGACGGGCGCCGGCAGCCCGAGCGGCGCCCCCTGCGGCGCCCGCACCGACCCCGGCCGGTCGGGCCCGCGCCACCCACGACGGGCGGCCCGGGCCGGGCCCGTCCCCGCCCCCGTACGGCAGGCGGCAGGCGGCGCCCGGCCCACCGACGGCAGGCCGGCCATCCCGCCCGGGTCCGCTACTCCGTCGGCGCCGCCGGGCCCCGCTCCGCCAGGAGCTGCGCCAGATGGATGCCCGGCGACGGCGCGAGATGGGCCAGTTGGGTGCGGCACGAGTAACCGTCGGCCAGGATCACCGCGTCCGGGGCGGCGGACCGCACGGCCGGCAGCAGAGCCGTCTCGGCGACCGCCACGGAGACGTCGTAATGGCCCTTTTCCACACCGAAGTTGCCGGCCAGGCCGCAGCAGCCGCCGACCCTGGTCAGCTCCGCGCCGCCCGCCCGCAGCAGGGACGCGTCCGCGTCCCAGCCGAGCACCGCGTGCTGGTGGCAGTGCGGTTGGGCGACGCCGTGGACGCCGGTGAGGTCCGGCGGGGTCCAGCCGGGAGTGGCGGTGAGGAGTTCCGCCAGCGTGCGGGTGGCCGCCGCCGCCCGGGCCGAGCGGGGGTCGTCCGGCAGCAGCCCGGTCAGCTCGCCGCGCAGCACCGCCGTGCAGGAGGGCTCCAGGCCGACGATCGGCCAGCCCGCCGCCAGCGCCGGCCCCAGCGCGTCCAGGGTTTCTGTCAACCTCCGCTTGGCCGCGTCCAGTTGGCCGGTGGAGATCCAGGTCAGGCCGCAGCAGACCGCCCGCCCGGTGACCTGTACGTCGTAGCCCGCCTGCTCCAGCACCCGGACGGCGGCCTGCCCGACCTCGGGGGAGAAGTGGTCGGTGAAGGTGTCCACCCACAGCAGCACCGGCTGCCCGGCCGCGCTCGCGGCGGTCCGCTCGGCGAACCACTGCCGGAAGGTCCGCGCGGCGAAACGCGGCAGCGGCCGGCGGGCGTCGAGGCCGCCGCCCCGCTTGGCCAGCGCCGCCAGCGGGCGGATCGCCAGCAGCGTGTTGACGAGCCGGGGGGTCCGCGCGACCAGCCGGGCCCAGCGCGGCAGCCAGCCCAGCGCGTAGTGCGCGGCGGGCCGGAGCCGCCGGCGGTAACGCTGGTGCAGCGCCTCCGCCTTGTAGGTGGCCATGTCCACCCCGGCCGGGCAGTCGCTCGCGCAGCCCTTGCAGGACAGGCACAGGTCCAGTGACTCGGCGATCTCCGGCGAGCTCCAACCACCGGTCATCAGCGTGCCGTTGGCCAACTCCTGAAGCGCCCGGGCCCGTCCCCGGGTGGAGTCCTTCTCGTCCCGTGTCGCCAGGAACGACGGGCACATCACCGTCCCCGAACCCGTCCCGTCCGCGCGGCACTTGCCGACGCCGACACAGCGGTGCACGGCGGTGGCGAAGTCGCCCCGGTCGTGCGGGTAGGCGAAGGCGAGCGGGCCCAGGGAGGCCTTCGCGGCGGGCAGCCGCAGGTCGGCCTCCACCGGGCGGGGCCGCACGATGACTCCGGGGTTGAGGACGTCCCCGGGGTCGAAGACGTGCTTGACGGCGGCGAGCGTCTCCAGCGCCTGGGGGGAGTACATATGGCCGAGCAGGGCGCCGCGGGCCCGCCCGTCGCCGTGCTCGCCGGACACCGAGCCGCCGTAGCGGCCGGCCAGCACAGCCGCGTCCCGCACGAAGTCCCGGAAGACGGCGGGGCGTTCGGCCAGCGGGAAGTCGATCCGCATATGCAGGCAACCGTCGCCGAAATGGCCGTACATCAGCCCGTCGAGACCGAAGTCCCGCATCAGCGAGCCGAGTTCGCGCATGTAGGGGCCCAGCTGCCCGGGCGGCACCGCGGAGTCCTCCCAGCCGGGCCAGGCCGGTTCGCCGGCCGGGGTGCGGCCGCCGAGCCCGGCGCCGTCCTCGCGGATCCGCCACAGCGCGCGGGCCGCGTCGCCGGTGACCACCGCGGCGTCCAGGCAGCCCGCGTCGGCGGCCAGCAGCCGGGCCGCAGCGACCGCTTCGGCCTCGCTGCCGCCGGCCGTCTCGGCGAAGATCCAGCCGTCGCCCCGGGGCAGCCCGGCCGGCACGGCCCCTTCGCCACGGCGCCGCCGCAGGACGTCCACCAGCCGGGAGTTCATGCCCTCCAGCGCGATGGGCCGGTGCGGCAGCAGCGCGGGCACGGCGTCGGCCCCGGCGGCCATGTCGGGGTAGCCCAGCACGGCGGTCGCGGTGTGCCGGGGCGCCTCGACCAGCCGTACGGTCGCCTGGAGCAGCAGCGCGAGGGTGCCTTCGCTGCCGACCAGGAATTTCGCCAGGTCGGCGCCGTTTTCCGGCAGCAGGTGCTCCATGGAGTAGCCGGAGACCTGACGGGTGAAGCGGCCGAACTCGGTCCGGATCAGGGCCAGTCGGTCGCTCACCACCGCGCCGAGGCCGGCCAGCAGCTCGCGCTCCGGCCCCGCCCCGCCGCCCAGCAGCCCCGCCCGGCCCAGCCGCCGGGCGGTGAACCGCACCCCGCTGCCGGTCACCACGTCCAGCTCCACCGTGTTGTCCGAACTGCGGCCGTACGCCAACGCCCGCGCCCCGCAGGCGTTGTTCCCCAGCGAGCCGCCGAGGGTGGCCCGCGCGTGGGTCGAGGGATCGGGCCCGAACCGCAGGCCGTAGGGCGCGGCGGCCGCCGTGATCGTGTCCAGCACGGCCCCGGGCTGCGCGACCGCCGTCCGCGCCTCGGGGTCGACGCCCAGCACCCGGTTCATGTGCCGGGAGAAGTCCAGCACCACCCCTTCGCCCACCGCGTTGCCGGCGATCGAGGTCCCCGCGCCCCGCGCGGTGAGCGGCACCCCGCGGCGCCGGCAGACGTCCAGTGCGGCCAGCACCTCGGCTGTCTCGCGCGGAAAGACCACCACTTGCGGGACCACCCGGTAGTTCGACGCGTCGGCCCCGTACTCGGCCCGCCGCCGGACGCCCGTCTCCACCTCGCCCAGGCCGGCCCGCCGCAGCTCCCCGGCCAGTTCCGCGGCCGGATCACCGACCCGCTCGTCGTCCCTCGTGCCAGCCGCCACGGACACCCTCCGGTTTTCCACCGAGCAACGTCACGCAATACCGCGCACACCTTATGCCTCCGCCCCCATCCCGCCAGGTTTCCCCCGACTGCGCCGTGCGGGATCGGACCGTCCGGAGTTCCGGCAGGAGATAGTCGGCAGGACGGATGCGGAAGCCACGCGCTTCGGTCCGCCGCGTTGACGCGAAAAACGCTCGGCGCGCGGAATCCGGTCCGGTTCCCTCAGGAATCCGGCCGTCCCGCCTCCGCTGTCGGGCCGAGAAATAGGAGTCGTCCAGATGTCCGACCGCGAGCCCGACGCGCCCGTACCGCACGGCTCCCACCCGGCGGACCCGCCGCCCGCCCCGGCAGGCCGGCACCGCACCGGGCATGCCCCGCCCGAGGCGAACAAGTGGTGGACGCTGACCGCGGTCTGCCTCGGGACGTTCATGCTGCTGCTCGACATCACCATCGTCAATGTGGCGCTGCCCGACATCCAGGACGTGCTCAACGCGAGCTTCTCCGACCTCCAGTGGGTCGTGGACGCCTACGCGCTGACGCTGGCCGCCCTGCTGCTCACCGCCGGCAGCCTCGCCGACATGTACGGCCGCAGGCTGCTCTATGTGATCGGTCTGGTGATCTTCACGGTGGCCTCGCTGCTCTGCGGGCTGTCGGAGGACATCCTGATGCTGCAACTGTCCCGGGGGCTGCAGGGAATCGGCGGCTCCGTGATGTTCTCGGTGTCGCTGGCACTGCTCGCGGAAGCCTTCCGCGGCAAGGACCGGGGCACGGCCTTCGCCGTCTGGGGCACGATCATCGGGCTCGCGGTCTCCATCGGACCCCTGCTCGGCGGTGTCCTCACCACCGGTCTGTCCTGGCGGTGGATCTTCTTCGTCAATCTGCCCATCGGGGTGGTCGCCGTCGTGATCACCCTGCTCAAGGTCGCCGAAACCCGCCATCCGCAGGCGCGGCGGCCCGACTGGCCCGGCTTCGTGCTGTTCACCGCCGGGCTGTCCGCCCTCGTCTTCGCGCTGATCGAGTCCAGCCAGAAGTCCTTCGACAGCGGCGTCGTCATCGGCTGCCTCACCGCGTCCGCGGTGCTCATCGCGGCCTTCGTGGTGGTGGAGGCGCGCGGTCGGCAGCCGATGTTCGACCTGTCCCTCTTCCGCAAACCCACCTTCACCGGCGGCCTGGTCGCGGCCTTCGGCCTCAGCGCGTCACTGCTGTCGCTGCTGCTCTATCTGGTGCTCTACCTCCAGGACGTGCTGGGTTTCAGCGCGCTGGGCACCGGCGTGCGGCTGCTGGTGATCTCCGCCGGGATCCTGGTGATGTCCACCGTCTCCGGCCGGCTCTCGTCCAGGATGCCGGTGCGGTTCCTGATCGGGCCGGGACTGCTGCTGGTCGGCGGCGGACTGCTGTGGATGCGGGGCCTGGACGCGTCGAGCCACTGGACCCATCTCATCCCCGGCATGATCATGTCCGGCGCCGGGCTGGGCCTGGTCAACCCGCCCCTCGCCTCGACCGCGGTCGGCGTCGTCCAGCCGGCCCACGCGGGCATGGCGTCCGGCATCAACTCCACCTTCCGCCAGATCGGCATCGCCACCGGTATCGCCCTGCTGGGCACGCTCTTCTCCAGCAAGATCAAGTCCTTTGTGACCGACCACATCGGCTCGATCCCCGGTCTCAGCCACCGGGGTCCGCAGATCTCCACCGCCATCCAGTCCGGCACGGTCACCCGGACCCTCGGCAGCCTGCCGGCGAAGGTCCGCGCCCCCGTGAAGGAACTGACCGCCTCCGCCTTCACCTCGGGCCTGAACGAGATCCTGCTGGTGGGCGGGATCATCGCCCTCGCGGCGGGCGTGGTCTCCTTCGCCACCATCCGCACCAAGGACTTCGTCCAGCAGCCGTCCTGACCGGGGCCCGCGGTGACGTACCCGCGGAAACGGCTCGCCACCGCCGGCCCGGCTCACGGCACCACGATCACCGGCCATCGCCCACCCTTGACCAGCCGGACGCCGGCCGAGCCGAACAGCCGGTGGCGCAGGCCCCGCGAGGCGCCGATGACGACCGAGTCGGCGCGCAGTTCGTCGGCCGTACGGGCGAGGCCGGCCACCACGTCAGGGGCGCGTAGGACATGGAACTGCCAGCGCAGCGAGCTGACCTCGGTACTGGCGGCCAGGCCGGCCGCGATACGGCGGCGGAGCTGGTCGGCCACCGCCAGATCGCCGTCGGCGAGCATCCACGCCACACCCGCCAGCGCCGCCGTCGGGTGCGCGGGCAGGACGTGGACCAGGACGAGCAGCGCGTCCTGACGCCGGGCGAGGCCCACCGCGTAGGCGGTGGCGCGCCAGGACGAGTCGGAGCCGTCCACGCCCGCCACGACCACCCGGCCGCCGTCGCCCGGGATCGGGTCGAAACCCACCGCTCCGCCGCTTCTCTGCTGCTCTGCCCGCTCGGCGACGGATCGGCTACGAGGCCGGGGCGGTGGTGTCGTCCGCCGCGGGGCCCGGCTGGCCGCCCGGCTTCTCGGCGAAGGCCGCGGCGGTGGTGCGCAGCGGCACCTCCTTGATCAGGCAGGCCAGCACACAGGCGATCACCAGGACGGCCGCGCCGACCAGGAAGGCGACGTTGATGGCCTCGGTGAAGCCGACCTTGAACGGGTGGCCGAGCACCGGGTCGATGTGGTTGAGGAAGGACGTGTCGTTGAGCGTCCCGGTGCCGCCCGAGGACGCCGAGGTGAGCGTCTTCAGCTGGTCCGGGTGCGCCTTGGCCGCCGCCTGGAAGGCCGCGGTGCCGCGGGCGGCGGCGAAGGCCGAGCCGATCTTGCCGCCGACCAGCGAGTAGACGATGGCCAGGAAGACCGCGACCCCGAGCGTGCCGCCCATCTGCCGGAAGAAGGTGGTCGAGGAGGTGGCCACGCCGATGTCCCGGGGCGGCACCGCGTTCTGCATGGCCAGCACGATGGTCTGCATATTGAAGCCGAGGCCGGCGCCGACCACGAACATGGCGGCGTCGACGTAGACCAGGCCGCTGTCCGCGGTCATCTGCCACAGCATGAGCATGCCGACCACCAGCAGGACCGAGCCGATGATCGGGAAGATCTTGTAGCGGCCGGTCCTGGAGGTTATCTGGCCGGAGACCATCGACAGGATCATGATGCCGAGCACCAGCGGCAGCGTCAGCAGACCGGCCTTGGTCGGCGAATTGCCCTTGACCAGCTGGAGGTAGAGCGGCAGCAGCGTGATGCCGCCGAACATGCCGATACCGATGATCGCCGACTGGGCGGAGCCGAGGGCGAACACCCCGTTGCGGAACAGCCGCATCGGCAGCAGCGCCTCGTCACCGGCCCGGCGCTCGGCGAACAGGAAGCTCACGATGCCGATCGCGCCGAGGATGTAGCAGCCGAATGCGGTCCCGCTCGCCCAGCCCCACTCGCGGCCCTGCTCGGCGATGATCAGCAGCGGCACCAGCGCGACGATGAGCGCGACGGCGCCCGCGTAGTCGACCCGGTGCTTGCGGGCGTCGTGCTTCACATGCAGCACCCGGCCGACCACGATCAGGGCGACGACGCCGATCGGTACGTTGATCAGGAAGATCCAGCGCCAGCCGTCGATGCCCAGCAGCTGGTCCTGGCCGGCCAGCGCGCCGCCGACCACCGGTCCGAGCACGCTGGAGGTGGCGAAGACCGCCATGAAGTAGCCCTGGTACTTGGCTCTCTCCCGGGGCGGAATGATGTCGCCGACGATCGCGAAGGCCAGCGAGAACAGACCGCCCGCGCCTATGCCCTGGAAGGCGCGGAACCCGGCCAGCATGTACATCGACGTCGACAGCATGCACAGCGCCGAGCCGACGATGAAGACCGCGATCGCGAAGAGGAAGAACGGCTTGCGGCCGTACTGGTCGGAGAGCTTGCCGTACAGCGGGGTCGCGATGGTCGAGGTGATCAGGAACGAGGTCGTCACCCAGGCCTGCGCGGTGAGGCCGTTGAGACTCTCGCCGATCTTGTAGATGGCCGTCGAGACCACCGTCTGGTCCAGCGCGGCCAGGAACATGCCCAGCAGCAGCCCCGACAGGATGACCATTATCTGCCGGTGCGAGTACGCCGCCGGTGGTGCCGCGGTGCCGGTCGAGGCGGCATCTGCTTGGGCGCTCATGGGGACTCTTCCTCCAGGGTCTTTGCTTGCCCTAGGCAACATACCTGCCCGGAGGGCTGGGCGGGCAGCCGCAGGTCAGTCCTGGTTCCGCTCAGCGGCGGCGCACCGTGTAGGTGAGATAGGCGAAGCCCCCGACCCGCTCGACATCGGTCAATTCCAGCCGGTCCGAGGCGGGTCGATCCGGAGCGGGGGCGTCCGACGCGGGGCTGTCCGGGACGGGGCTGTCCGGGAGGGCGCCGTCCGGGGCCGGGTCCGCGGCCAGCCGGCGGGGGAGGAGCGGGGCTCCGGCGCCGAGGCTCACCGGGGCGACGCCGAGCACGAGTTCGTCCAGCAGTCCCTCGTCGGCGAAGGCGCCGACGAGTTCGCCGCCGCCGACCAGCCAGATCGCCCGGTCGCCCGCCGCCGCGGCCATCGCCTCGTGCACGGGGCGCACCTCGCCGCGGACAAAGGTGAGATCGGCGCCCGGGATGGCGGGGAGATCGCGGTGGGTGAAGACCCAGCAGGGCGTCTGTCCGTAGTAGCCGTGCCACTTCTCCGGGTGCTCCAGCATGCTGTCGTGCGCCAGCACCCACTCATAGGTGGTCGCCCCCATCGCGAACGCCCCCACCCCGGCGAAGAAGGGGCCGAAGCGGTCGCCGCCTTCGCCGCCTTCGTCGGCGGCGAGGAGCCAGTCCAGTGAGTTCCGCTCGTCCGCGATGAAGCCGTCGATACTCGTCGCCGTGAAATATGTCGTCTTGGCCATCGCGGCAGCGTAACGGCGCACCCGGCCGGTCCGGGGCCGGATACGCCGAACGGGCCGCCGGCGGGGGGGAAGGCCGGCGGCCCGCGATGAGGCGGGGGTCAGGGCTGGGATCAGCCGTTGGCCGCACCGTTGCCGGACAGGACCGGGATGTTGCTGAGGATGTGGGACAGCGGCTCGTCGCCCTTGGCCTGGGTGGAGTTCTCGGCGCACTGCTGGTTCTGCGGGTTGGCCAGCACATTGACGTCCTGGACGGTGATCGGGATGAGGCCGATCAGCGAGCCGACGTTCGCCTTGAGCGGCAGACCGATGCAGGGCTTGTTCAGGGTGCCCTGGACCAGGCCGATCTGCGGGCTCTGGACGCCACCGGTGCGGGTGTTGCCGTAGGCCTGCTCGGAGCCGTTGCCGTTCACCGTGGTGGTGTCCCTGTCGTTGCCGAGGGCCATCGCCTGCGGGGCGGCGGTGGCACCGATCGCGGCGACGGAGGCGGCGAGCGCAGCACCGGCGAGCATCTTCTTGATCATGGTTGTCCTTTTTTATGGTGCTTGGTGCTTGGATGCACGGTTTTCGGAAGGTCTGGAGCGATCTGATCAACCGCTCACGCGAGGTTTGGTTCCGGCCTTTCACTCCGACGAGTGGCCGGAGCCGGGTGGCTCAGTGGCCCAAGCCGCCGAGGGCGCCGAGCGGGAGGCCGCCGAGCAGCGACGCGCCGGGCACGGCACCGGTCAGCGTCGACAGCAGGCCGGCCTGGGCGGCGCCGGTCGTCTGACCGAGCAGGGAGTCCGCCGAGGTCTGCCCACGCAGCTTCTGGGCGGCGCCGGTGACGCTGCCCAGCAGGTCGCCCACCTTGCCGTCGTCCACGGCCTTCTGCAGCGGCTGCTGGGCCAGGGCCTGGTCGACACCGCCGTTGATGCTCGTGGGCATCGTCGTCATGTTGTCGGCGAGGGAGCTGGGGGCGGGGGAGCTGGCGGCGAACGCGGGGGAGGCCACGCCGACCGCCATCACGGAACCGGTCACGGCCGCTGCAACCTTCGAGTACTTCACTGGCCACCCTTTCAGTAGCTGACGCCGAAGTGCCTCGGCGGTCTTTCGCATGCACAACGACCACGGAGAGCAACGGAAACGACGAGTAAACCGCCCGGGGGACAATCACCCGAAAGTGAGGAAGCGTGGCTGCGATTCGCGGAATGATTTTCTGAAGACCGCATGTCCCGCCCGCTCCTCGCCGTTCATCGCCGGATATCGCTGCCGGGTTTCGGACCCGCTTACCGCGTACGCCCCACGTATGCCGGGCGCCTGCTCCGGCGGTAGAGCATCGCGCCGCCCAGCAGCAGGGCCGCGCTGGCAGCGCCGGCCGTACCGAGCTCCCGGCCGCCGACGCCGGTGTCGGCCATACGCGGTGTCCTCGGCCCGGCCTGGGCCGGGATCCGGGGCGTCCCGGTGTGGGGCGGCGGCGTGGCGTGCCGCGGGGGCGGCGGAGCGACGGGCGTGCGCGGAGTCGCGACCGAGGAGGTCCGGTCGTCGTTGGCGCAGGAATTCCCCATCGCCGGATTCAGCACGCCCACCGCGTCCACGGTGTTTCCGCACGCGTTCACCGGCGCCTGCACCGGAACGGCCACCGAATTCCCCGAGAGCACGCCGGGCGACCCCTTGGCCACTCCGGCCGCACCCGCGCCGGCGACGCCGGACCCTGTGCCGGAACCGGCACTGTGCGATTCATTGGCGCAGTGGTTGCCGAAGGCGGGGTTGGCCACGCCCACCACGTCCACGGTGTTGCCGCAGGCGTTCACCGGTACGTGTACGGGCACCTGGACGTTGTTGCCGGACAGCACGCCGGGCGAGCCGGACGCGGCGCCCTCCGCGCCGGCGTCCGCGCTCGCGTAACCCCCCGCCGCGGCGAGGACGCTGCCCGCGGCAGCGACGGTGAGCAGGCTCCGGCTCAGGATCTGTCGCATCGACTCTTCTTCTCCGCATCTTTCGCAGTCGTTCGCGTCATTTCCGCGGCGCGCGGTGGCTCCGCGGCCATGGAGACGCACCGCCCCGGGCGCGGTCGGCGCTCCGGGGCGGTACCTGTTCAGGACCTCACGGCCTGACAGGCGGATGTCACGAGCTGGCGTTCACGCACGCGTTGCCGAACGCCGGGTTGAGCAGGGCGATGATGTCGATCGTGTTGCCGCACAGGTTGACCGGCACGTGTACCGGCACCTGGATGACGTTGCCGGACACCACGCCCGGGGAGCCGGCGGCGACACCGCCGGCGCCCGAGTCGGCGAACGCGGGAGCGGCCACGCCCATCGCGAGCAGCGTGCCGGCGGCGGCGGCCGCGACCTTCGAGAACTTCACGGTTGGCTCCTTTTCCGTAAGCGACGTCTGGCACCACCACGGCCATCGCGGTGGTCGGACACGTATTTCCGTGCCCTGAACGCGGTTACGACCGGCTAACGACCACCGGTCACCGGAAGCAACTCCCCGGCCCGGCCGGATACGTACTATCCACCCGAATGGACCCGGATGAACCCGAACCGAGCGGGAGGAAAATCGGCCGCCGGAAAAAGAACGGGCGCTCCGCCCGAATTCGGTGCCGGAAAAAGCCACGGCCCCGGTCCACCCGCGAACTGCCGGTGTCCGGGGCCGCGAAGGACCGCGCCGCGGTGAGGCCGGACCGGCCGGATCATCCGGACCGGCCGAAGACCGTCCGCGTCAGCGGTTCGCGGTGCCGTTGCCGGACAGGATCGGGATGTTGTCCAGCAGGTGCGACAGCGCCTCGTCACCCTTGGCCTGGGTGGAGTTCTCCGTGCACTGCTGGTTCTGCGGCGAGGACAGCACATTGATGTCCTGGACGCTGATCGGGATCAGGCCGATGAGCGAGCCGAGGTTGGCCTTGGCCGGCAGCGCGATGCACGGCTTGTTGAGCGAGCCCTGGATCAGCGCGAACGACGGGCTCATGTAGCCGCCGGTGTAGGTGTTGCCGTAGGCCTGCTCCGAGCCGTTGCCATTGGCGGTGGTGGTCCCGGCGGAGTCACCGATGGCCATCGCCTGCGGGGCGACGGCCGCGGAGACGCCCGCGAGGGAGGCCGCGACCGCGGCCGTGGCGAGGATCTTCTTGATCACGGTTGGTCCTTTGACGAGAGGCTGCCCCCGGTACCAGGGGCGCCCTGCCCAACAGCGCGAAAGCCGGTTGGTAATGATCGTTCACCCGAATGGAGACGGGCGGCGCGGCGTGTGGCTGACGCGGGGGAAAGGGTGAGACGCGCGTACGCGTGTTGACGTCCGGTCATCCTCGAACTTGTGATCGTCATAAGAATTCGGCCTGGTCAACGGCCCGCGCGCCTTCCGTGATTCCCGCCGTCCGGTCTGCCAGCGTGCATTCCTGAGCCGTGGCGATTACCTGATCGGCATGGGATTCGTTGACCGCACGCAGCCGCCGATCGCCGCCCGATCGCGCGGCAGCGGGACTTGACCGGACTTCGGCTTCTCCGGGTGGCCGAGAGAGAGAACGGCGCGCGATGCCGCAACACCAGTACGAACTGGCCGGGCTGACGGTGCTCCATATGACGCAGCCGGTCGACGGCGGCGTCGCCCGCGTCGTCCTGGACCTGGTCCGTGCCCAGGTGCGCGCCGGCGCCCGGGTGGTGGTCGCCTCCCCACCGGGCCCGGCCGGCCGTCCCGGCGCCCCCGTCCCGCTCGCCCGCGCGGTCACCGAGGCGGGCGCCGAGGCCGTACGGTGGCCAGCGCGCCGCTCCCCCGGCCCCGGTCTGGCCCGCGAGGTCGCCGACGCCGCCCGCGTCCTGCGCGCCACCCGCCCCGACCTGCTCCATCTGCACAGCGCCAAGGCCGGACTGGCCGGCCGGCTCGCCGCCCGGGGCCGCGTGCCCACCGTCTTCCAGCCGCACGCCTGGTCCTTCGAGGCCGCGACCGGCCCGCTGGCCGCGACCGCGGTGCGCTGGGAGCGGTACGCCGCCCGCTGGGCGGACCGGGTGCTGTGCGTCAGCGAGGCGGAACGTGCCTGCGGGGAGCGCCAGCGCGTCCCGGGGCGCTGGGCGGTGGTGCCCAACGGTGTGGACACCGACCGCTTCGGCCCCGCCGCCGACCGCGCATCGGTCCGGGCGACGCTGCCGGCGCTGAGCCTCCTCCTGCCCGGCGCCCCGCTGGTGGTGTGCGTCGGGCGGCTCTGCCCGCAGAAAGGCCAGGATCTGCTGCTGCGGGCCTGGCCGCGGGTGACCGCGCGGCTGCCCGGCGCGCGACTCGCCCTGGTCGGCGAGGGCCCCGACCGTCGCCGCCTGCTCCTCGACGCGCCTCCCGGCGTCATCCTGGCCGGCGCCGCCGCCGACCCGCGCCCCTGGTATCAGGCGGCGGACCTGGTGGTCCAGCCGTCCCGCTGGGAGGGCATGGCGCTCGCCCCGCTGGAGGCGATGGCCTGCGGCAGGGCGGTGGTCCTCACCGATGTGGCCGGGGCCCGCGAGAGCCTGCCGCCCGGCGACACGGAGCAATGCGTCGTCCCCGTCGAGGACCCTCGGGCACTGGCGGACGCGCTGCTGCGGCTGCTCACCGACCCGGGGCTGCGCGGCGCCGTCGCGTCCCGCGCCCTCGGCCATGTCCGCGCCCGGCACGAGGTGCGCAGGACCACCGCCGACATCGCCGTCCTCTACCGCGACCTGCTCGCCCTCCCCCGCCCGCGCCCCGCGGAGAGGGCGGTGCGATGACGCGCTCCACCCGCCGCGCCACCGGCCCGGGCCCGCAGCCGCCGGCCTCGGAACCGCTTCCGGACGCCGAAGCGGCCGGGGCCCCCGCCGAGTCCGGACCAGGGCAGGGCCATGACTACGGCCCTGGCTACGCGCACGGCTCCGGCCATGGCCTCGATCAGGGCCTCGATCAGGACCTCGACGACGATATGACCGGCGCCACGACCGGCGCCACGACCCGCCAGGTCCCGCAGCCCGGCACCGGCACCCCCGACGCCCCCGCCACCACTCCGCCGCAGCGCGGTGCCCCCGCCGAGCCCGGCGCGCCCACCGCCGCGCCCCGGCAGCGCCCCGCCCGCCCCGACTCGCCCCGGCGCACCACCCGGTCCCTCGTCGCCGCGGACTGCGTGGCCGTACTGGCCGGGACGGGCGTCGCGGGGGCGGGAGCGGGGTCGGGGGCCGGAGCCGTGCGCTGCGGGGCGCTCGCCCTCGGGGTGCTGCTGGTCGCGTGCCGCCAGGCGGGCCTGTACCGGCCCGGTTTCGACCCCCGGGCCCTGCTGGAGGTGCCCTCGATCGGCGCGCGGGCGATGCTCGCCTGGGGATTCGCCGTCGCGCTGCTGGGCGCGGGGACGAGCCGGGACGCGCTGGTGGGCGCGGTCGCGGCGACCGTGGCGGTCGCCTGCGGACTGCGCGCCCTGACCTACCGCCGGCGCCGGGCCGACGCCCGCCGGCACCCCCGGTCCACCCTGGTCGTCGGCGTCGACACCGCCTCGGCACGGATCGCCGCCACCTTGCGCGCCCACCCGGAGTACGGCCTGCGCCCGGTCGGTGTCATCGCCCCCGGCCCGGCGGCCGAGCCGGTCGCCCCGCCGGTCCGCGACCCGGCCGCCCCGCTGCCCGAGCCGCCCCTGCCGGTGCTCGCCGGGCAGGGCGAGATCACCCGCGCCCTGATCCAGAACTCGGTGCGGCACGCGGTCGTGGCCGCCCCGATCCCGTCGGACCCGCCCACCACCGCGGCCCTGCGGCTGCTGGCCGCGCACGGCTGCCAGGTCTGGCAGCTGGGCCCCGCACGCGGCCCCGTGCCGTCCGGCCATCTGTGGGGATTCGCCGCCCATCCGGTGGACTCGGACCCGGAGCGGATGCCGGGGCTGCCGGGCCGGTGGGCCAAGCGCGCGCTGGACGCCGCGGTGTCCGGCACCGCGCTGCTCTGCCTGTCACCCGTGCTGGCCGGCTGCGCCCTCGCCGTACGGCTCGGCGACGGGCCCGGGGTGATCTTCCGGCAGCAGCGGATCGGCCTGGGCGGACGGCCGTTCACCATCCTGAAGTTCCGCACCCTGCGGCCCAGCGGGGAGCACGAGTCCGCGACCCGCTGGAACATCGCCCACGACGGGCAGATGACCCGGGTCGGCCGGCTGCTGCGGCGGACCTCGCTCGACGAGCTGCCGCAGCTGTGGAACGTACTGCGCGGCGATATGAGCCTGGTCGGTCCCCGGCCCGAACGGCCGCATTTCGTCGAGCGGTTCGGCACCGAGCACCCCGGCTACCGCGACCGGCACCGGATGCCGGCCGGTATCACCGGGCTGGCCCAGGTGCACGGGCTGCGCGGTGACACCTCGATCGCCGACCGGGCCCGCTTCGACAACCACTACATCGACAGCTGGTCACTGTGGTCGGACGTGGCGCTGCTGCTGCGCACCGCCTTCTCGGTGTTCCGGTTCGGCGGCAGCTGATGACCCTGACCTCGGCCGGGAGACTCTTCGGGAGGACGCGGCCCGGTGACCAGCTGACTCTCCGTCAGTTGCGCTGGCTGGCACCGCTGTTGCCCGCCCTGGCCACCGTGCTGCTGCTGGCCGTGCCGGTCACCAATGGTGATGTCAGCAGGTCGGGGAAGGTCACACCGGCCGACGCCGCCTCCGCCGTGCTCGTACTGACCTGCGCGGTACGGCTGGTCCGCTCCCGGCGGCGGGTGTTGAGCCCGGTGGCGGCGATCGTGCTCGGCGCGCCGGTGCTGGGATTCGCGCTGTCCGCCGCGACGTCGCTCGACCCGGGCGCCGGGCTGACCGGATTCGTGCGCTACGCCCAGGTGTTCGTCCTGGTGCCCGCCTCGATCGTGCTGCTGCTGCGCGACCGGCGGGACTTCGCGGTGGTGGCCGGCAGCATCGTCGCGCTCGCGCTGGTGCAGGGAGCGGTCGGGGTGTGGCAGTACGCGACCGCGACCGGCGCCTCGTACATGGGTGAGGACATCCGGGCGGTCGGCACCTTCGGGCCCTCCGACGTCATGGGGATGGCGACGGTGGTGGCGTACGGGCTGGTGATCGCGGTCGGGCGCGCGCTGGCGCCGGGCCCGCCCCGGCTGCGGCTGGCCGCGCTGGCCTGCGCGGGCGCGCTGGCCGTACCGCTCGCGGTGTCCTTCAGCCGGGGGACGTGGATCGCGACGGCGGTGGCCTGCGCGGCGATGACGGTGCTGGCGGGGCGGCGGCAGGCGGTGCGGATCCTCGGGGTGCTGGCGGCGTGCGCGGTGCTGCTGGTCGGCGGGGTCGGGACCGGTTCGCAGCTGATCGGCCAGCGACTCGCCAGCATCACCCGGGTCACCGACGCGCCGGACCCGTCCGTCACCGACCGCTACACGCTCTGGGCCGCCGCGCTGTCCATGTGGCGCGAGCGTCCGGTCACCGGGGTCGGCCTGAAACGCTTCCCCGACGAGCGGGACGGCCACGCCTCCCTCGCGCTGTCCTCGGCCAGCGACACGGCGGGCGCGGGGCAGGCCTTCCGGCGCGAGCCGCTGCTCTCCCCGCACAACATGTATCTGCTGGCCCTCAGCGAACAGGGCCTGCTCGGCTGCGCCCTGCTCACCGGCTCCTGGGCCGCCCTGCTCGGCACCGGCACCGCCCGCCTGCTGCGCGGCGGCCCTTCGGCCACCGGTCTGGCCGCCATCGGCCTTCTCCTGTGGACCTGCGTGGACTTCCTCTACGCCGACATCGGCGGCCCCTGCACGGTCCTGACCGCCACCTTGCTGGGCCTGGCCGCCTGGTGGGCCCTCAACCCCTCGAACGGCGCGGCGCGATGACCGACCCGAAGACGCGGCCCGCGGTCCCCGCGCCGGACCCGCCGAGCGGGCTGGGGCTGCCAGGTCCGCCTGCCCTGCCTGCTCCGCTTGCTCTGCCTGCTCCGCCGAACGCCCCCGGTCCGGCGACCGCGCCTCCCCCCGCTCCCGCGCCCGACACCGGCCAGGCCTCCCACGGGTTCGCCCGGGCCGCCGGGGTCACCGTCGGGCTGAGTGTGGCCGGGTCGGTGTTCGGGCTGGTCAGGGATCAGGGCATCGCCCATCTCTTCGGCGCGGGGCCGGAGTCGGACGCGTTCCTGGTGGCGTGGACGGTGCCGGAGGTGGCGGCGACCGTGCTGATCGAGGACGCGATGGCGCTGCTGATGGTGCCGGCCTTCAGCGGCGCGCTGGCTCGCGGTGGCGGGGTGTCCGGGCTGGTCAGGGGCACGCTGCCACGTCTGCTGGCGCTGCTGGCCGCGCTCACGGCCGCGCTGATGGCAGGAGCCCCCTGGGTCGTGGCGGCGCTCGCGCCCGGACTCGCCGACCCGTCCGCCGCGGTGGCGTGTACGCGGCTGACCGCGGTGACCGTCTTCACCTTCGGCCTCGCGGGCTACTTGTCCGCCGCCCTGCGGGCGCACCGCCGCTTCGTCCCGCCGGCCGCCATCTACCTGGCCTACAACCTCGGCATCATCGCCACCTTCTCCGCCCTGCACACCCGCTACGGCGTCGAGTCCGCCGCGGCCGGTGTCGCGGTCGGCGGCTGCCTGATGGTCGTGGTCCAACTCCCGGCGGCGCTGCGCGAGATGGGCAGCCTCAAGAAGCCGCGCGACGCTCCCCACGCCCCGCGTCGCGCTCTCGGACTGGCCCTGCTCGCGCCGGTCGTCCTCTTCACCGTCAGCCGTCAGGCCCAGGTGCTGGTCGAACGCCACTTCGCCGCTCCGCTCCCCGCCGGAGCCATCTCCCATCTCAACTACGCACAGAAAGTGGCGCAGTTGCCGATGACGCTGTCCGTCGTCATCTGTACGGTGACCTTCCCCGCGGTCTCGCGTGCCCTCGCCGAGGGCGACCGGGACAGGGCCCGGCGGCGCGTCGAACGCGATCTCACCCTCGCCTGCGTCGTGGTGCTCATCGGCACCGCCTACGTGATCGCGTGCGCCCCGCAGATCATCGAAGTCCTCTTCCAGCGTGGCGAGTTCACGTCCTCCGACACCGCCGCCACCGCCGCCGTGATGCGGGTGTACGCGCTCGGACTGCTGGGCCAGAGCCTGGTCGGCGCGCTGGTGCGGCCGTACTTCTCGACAGCCAGGCCCACTTGGTATCCGGCCGCGTCGATGGCGGTCGGGCTGCTGGTCACGGCGGTCGCCGACGCCCTCGCGGTCGGCCGGTGGGGCGCGTACGGGATCGCGGCGGGCAACGCGGCCGGGATCACCGTCACGGCCTGGCTGCTGCTGCGCGGGCTGGGCGCCCACAGCATCGCGGTCCGCGCCCGCGCGATCGTCCCTGGCCTGACTCGTACTTTGCTCTCCGCGCTTGTCGCGACCGTGTCAGGCTGGCTGACGGCCACCCGGATGCCGGGTGCGTTGTCCGCGGCCGTTGTCTGCGGCGTGGTCGTACCAGCCGCGTTCACCGCCGCGGCCGTCGCCGTACGCGTACCGGAACTGCCGTATCTGCTCGCCACCGTGACACGGAAGGCTCGCCGATGACCGCTGATCTGCTCGCTCCCCGTAACCGCCGCGCCACTCGGCGCGCTCCCTGGGCGCTGATGTACCACTCCGTCGGCGACACCCGGGACGACCCCTATCTGATCACCGTCGGCCCCGACCGGCTCGCGGCGCAGCTGCGCTGGCTCAACCGGCACGGCCTGACCGGCGTCAGCATGCGCGAACTCCTCGCCGCCCGCGCGGCCGGGCGCGACCACGGCCTCGTCGGGCTGACCTTCGACGACGGTTACGCCGACTTCCTCCAGCTCGCCGTCCCCGCCCTGCGCCAACACGGCCATACGGCGACGGTGTTCGTGCTGCCCGGCCGGCTCGGCGGCGGCAACGACTGGGACCCGGAAGGCCCGCGCAAACCGCTGCTCGACGCGGACGGCATCCGCGAGGCGATCGGCGCCGGGATGGAGATCGGCTCGCACGGCCTGATGCACCGCGACCTGACCGCAGTGGACGACGCCACCCTGGCCACCGAAGTCACCGAGAGCCGCAGCCTGCTGGCCGAGATCACCGGTGCCCCGCCGATCGGCTTCTGCTATCCGTACGGCGTGCTGGACGCCCGCTCGGTGGCGGCCGTCCGCCGGGCCGGCTACATCTACGGCTGCGCGATCACGCCCGGCCCGCTCACCTCCGTCCTCGCCCTTCCCCGCACCCACATCGGCAACCGCGAAACGGCCCCCCGCCTGCACGCCAAGCGTCTGCTGCACGGGGTGCGCAGCCGCCGCCTCACCGATCTGCGGGAGGCCGAGGCCGCCGCGCTCGCCGCGGCCGGGCGCCCGCCCGAAGGCCACGCGAGACCGCGGGACGGCCGCCGGCGACCGGAGGACAGGCCGCCGCGGCCGGACCGGCGGCGGCCGGCGGGGGAGCCGCGGCCCGACCGGCGGCCCGCGAGCGGGCCGGACCTGGAGGCATGGCGGGACGACGAACCACGGCCGTACGGACCGCACCCGCTGGACCCGGAGCCGGCCGAACACGGGAAACGACCCGACCGGCCGGCCGAGGACCGGTCCGATCCGCTGACCGAACGCCCCGGAGGGCACCCATGAAAGTTCTGCACGTCATCACCGGGCTCGGCATCGGCGGCGCCGAGCAGCAGTTGCGCCTGCTGCTGCGCCAGCTCCCGGTGCACAGCGAGGTGGTGACCCTCACCCACCCGGGCCCGGTCGCCGTCGGGCTGATGGAGGACGGCGTCCCGGTCACCCACCTGGGCATGTCCGGCAACCGCGACCTGTCCGTGCTGCCCCGGCTGACCTCGTTCATCCGCTCGCGCGGCTTCGACGTGGTGCACACCCATCTCTACCGGGCGTGCGTCTACGGCAGGATCGCCGCCCGGCTGGCCGGTGTCCGGGCCGTGGTCGCCACCGAGCACTCGCTGGGCGCCACCCAGATCGAGGGCCGGCCGCTGTCCTTCGGCACCCGCGCCCTCTACCGGTCCACCGAACGCCTCGGCGCCGGCACGCTGGCCGTGTCCGCCACGGTCGAACGCCGCCTGGGCAACTGGGGCGTGCCCGCCGCGCGTATCCGCCTCGCCCCCAACGGCATCGACCCGGCCGCCTTCCGCCACCGCCCCGAAGCCCGCGCCGCCACCCGCGCCCGCCTCAATCTCCCCGAGGACGCGTATGTCGTCGGCGGCGTCGGGCGGCAGGTCCGGGGCAAGAACTTCGACGTCCTCGTCCGCACGGTGGCGGCCCTGCCCGGCGCCCACCTGCTGCTGGTCGGGGACGGCCCCGAACGCGTCCCGCTGCTCCGGCTCATCCAGGATCTCGGCGTCGCCGACCGCGTCCGGCTGGCCGACCGGGCGGACACCGGGGCCGAACTCGCCGGCCTGCTCGCCGCGATGGACCTCTTCGTCTCGCTCAGCGCCGAGGAGACCTTCGGCCTGGCCGTGATCGAGGCGCTGGCCGCCGGACTGCCCGCGCGGTATGTGTCCTGTCCGGCCGTGGAGGACCTGCCGCCCGCCGACGCGCCCGGTGCCCGCCGGATCAGGCTGTCCGACCTCCGGACCACGCTGACCGAGGAACTGTCCACCGGCCCGCGCCGCCTGCCGGTGCCCCCGGCCGTCGACCGCTACCACATCTCCCGCACCGCCGAGCAGGTCATGTCCCTGTACAGGGACATCACGGCGACGGCCCAGTCCGGCGGCGCGGCGGCCGTACCGGGCCAGGCCACCGCGGCGGCCGGGGCGCTACCGCTGCCGGGCGCCCCGACCGCCGAACCCGGCGCGCCCGCGCACACCGCCGGCGCCGCGCCGGCCCCCCAGGCCGCCCGCGCCGAGGCCCTGCCCCGTCCCGCCGAGAAATGAGAGACCGCATGGACGACAATCGCGAGCCGCAGCGCCCCGGGCGTCCGAGTCGGCGGTGGGGGGTGCCGCAGTGGGTGGCGCTGCCGCTGGGGGTGGGGATCGGGCTGGTCGGCGGGCTCGGGTACGGCCTGGCGGCCACACCGCAGTACGCGGCCACCAGCTATGTCATGGTCGTACCGCAGCATGCCGGGGACTCCGCGACCGCCCTCGGTTTCGCGCAGGCCTACGGCCGGATCGTCACCGGTTCCGCCGTACTGGCCGGAGCGCGGACGGCGGCCGGGACCGGCGAGGCCGAACTGCGGAAACACGTGCGGGCCGCCACCTCACCGGACGCCCCGATGATCTCCGTCACCGGCACCGCCGACCACGGCCCGGCCGCCGCCGCGATCGCCAACGCGGTGGCCACCTCGCTGACCGGCACCGCCGACCGCAACGCCGCCGCCACCGGTGTGCGCCTGCTGGTCTTCTCCCCGGCGGTCGCCCCCTCCGCTCCCTCCTCGCCCTCCGTAGCGCTCGCCGCCGCGGTCGGCGCGAGCGCGGGCGGCCTGCTCGGCGCCCTCGTCCTGCTGGTCCGCCCGCGCGACGAGCGCGACCGCCCGGCGCCCGCCGTCCCCGCTCCCGCCCACGACGACCGGCGCGAGCAGCACAACGAGCAGGCCCGGGCGGCGGTGTGACGGCCCCGCCGGCCACCGCCCCGAGACCCGGCCCGGCCGGCGAACCCCCGGCCGTCGGTGACGCGGCCCTGCTGACCAGCGTCTGCCGCGACCCCGGCACGTTCGCCGCCCTCGGCCCCGTCTGGACCCGGCTGCACCACCGCTGCCCGGCGGCCACGCCCTTCCAGACGCACGCCTGGCTGTACTCCTGGTGGCGTTCCTACGGCGTCCCCGGCCGCCTGCGGCTGGTCCTGGTCTGGCGCGGCCCCGAGTTGGCCGGGGCGGCGCCGCTCACGCTGGCCCACCGGCCGTATCCGGTGCTGCTGCCGCTCGGCGGGACGATCACCGACTACACCGATGTCCTGGTCGACGCCCTGGCGGACGCCGGCGGCGAGGTGACCGCCGCGCTCGCGGCCGGGGTGCGCCGGGCGGCCCGCGGCGCGGTGGTCGATCTGCGCGAGGTACGGGCGGGGGCCGCCGCCGAAGCGCTGTACGACCGCTGGCGCGGCCCCAAGCGGCGCTTGCCGGACTCGATGTGCCTGGAGTTGCCCGGACTGCCGATGGACGGCCTGATCGCCCGGGTCGGCAGCTCGCGCGGGCAGCGCATCCGCTCCTCGCTGCGGAAGCTGGAGGCGGCCGGGGTGGTGGAACGCGACGTACCGGCCGCCGAGGCGCCGGCCGCGGTGGCGAACATGCTGCGGCTGCACCTTCTCCAGTGGCGCGACCGGGGAGTGAACCCGGAGCACGAACGCCCGCGCTTCGCCGAGCACCTGACCCGGGCGACGCAGCTGATGGTGGCCTCGGGCGACGCGGTGATCACCGAGTTCGGCCTGGACGGCGAGGTCGTCGCCGCCAATCTGACCGTGCTCGGACCGGGCCTGGCCGGCGGCTATCTGTACGGCGCCGAGCCGGGTCTGCGCCGGACCAAACTGGATCTCACCACGCTGCTGATGCGGCACGGCGTACGGCAGGCAGCCGGCGGCGGGCGCACCGCGCTGAGTCTGCTGCGCGGCGCGGAGCCGTACAAGTCCCACTGGCGCCCCGACCCGCGCGCCAATCAGCGGCTGCTGCTGGCGGGCGGCCCGGCGGCGCCGCTGCTGCTGCTCCGCTACGGCCTGGCGCGGGGCCGGACGGCGGCGGGTGCCTCCCCGCGGCTGCGCGACTGGCGGGACCGCTTGCGCTCCGTGCGGAGCTGGCGCGACCGCCTCCCGGCCGCCCGCCCGCGCCGGGGACCGGTCTCCCCCTGACCCGGCCCGCGCCGCCCGGCGGGCCGGGTCAGGGGGACTTCTCCTTCTTCTTCGGCTGGAGGCGGAGGCAGACCTGACCGCTGTCGTAGCTCTGCCGCAGCGCCTCGCTCAGCGGCATCGGCACACAGGTCTCGGCCGGGGAGCCGACCGCCCCGGACTGCTGCGGCTCGGTCGTCGGCACCGGCGGCACCGGTACGGCCGTGGGCAGGTCCGTCGGCGCCGGGGTGGCGGTGCCGGGCGCGGTGGGCGCGGTGGGCCCGGCCGGCTGAGCCGGCACCGGGTCCGCGACCGCCGTCCGGGCGAACATCAGCGCCCGGTACACCGCCGAGGACTTGGGGTTGTCCGCGCACTGCCACACGCCGTGCGGGCAGTAGTCGGTGATCGTCTCGTAGAGCGGCTGGTGCTCGGCCATCCAGGCGACCATCAGGCTCATCCAGTCGGGGTCGTCACCCCGCCGGAACAGCCCCCACTCCGGGTAGGAGATCGGCTTGTGGTGCTCGGCCGCGAAGGTCACCTGCGCCTGGAGGCCGAACGGCTCGATCACCTGGTCGTAGAAGGACTCACCGGACGGCTGGTCGTAGGAGTCCATGCCGATGATGTCCACCGTCTTGTCCCCGGGGTAGCACGCGGTCCAGCCGATCGCGTCCTGCCCGCGGTTGGGCGCGAAGTCGAACCGGAAGTGCTGGCCGGGGACGGCGCGCATGGCGGTGACGATACGGTTCCAGTACGTCTTCCAGCCGGCCGGATCGGGCGCGCAGCGGTGGGTGTAGGTGGTGCCGTTCATCTCCCAGCCGAGGACGAGGACCGTGTCGGGCACCCCGAGCCGGACCAGCCGCCGGGCCAGCGCGGTGAAGTGCGCGTCGTACGCGCCGCTCGCCCCGGCCCTGATCCGGTCGCGCACCTCGCGGTCGGACACATGCGCCTCGTTGTCCTCCTGCATCGGCACATTGAGCACGAACAGCCGGTCGCGGCCGGCCCGCTTCCAGTCCGCCCACGGCTGGAGCAGCGGACCGTCGCCCTCGATGGCGTCCCAGTGGTCGCCCGGCAGATAGGTGTGGCCGACGCGCAGCTCGGTGCCGCCGAGCCAGGTCTCCAGCGCGGCGAGGCTGTGGATGCCGTCCGGGCCGGAGTCGGTGAAGGCGCCCATCAGGGGCGGTACGGACAGGCGGGCACCGTCCGGCACGGCCGTCGGCGCCGACGGGTCCGGGGACGTACCGGGCAGGCCGGCGGAAGGCGCGGGGGACGCGGAGGCTCCCGCGGTCGGGGCGCCGGACCGGGCCGGCATCCCCGCCGGAAGCACTTCCTCGCCCAGCGCGGACGTCGTCAGACCCGCGAGCACCAGCGCGCCCACCGCCGCCGCGAAGCCCGTCCTCGTCAACCAGTGGCGTCGGTCCCCCATGTCACTCCTCACTCGCGAGCGGTGGCGCGCCTGCGCGCCTTCTGACGGCCAGTCATAACGTACGCCGAATTGACACGCGCATTGATGGGACCGTATGCGTGTCGTCCGATAAGGATTCCGGCTGATTATGTGCCCAGCCAGCTTGCCGCAGCTTTCCGACCACCCGCCAAAGGGCGGTGCAGACGTCCGCGATATCACTCGGGCGGATGAATTTACCACCGGTCGTACCGGCATTCCGCTGTCTCCCGCCGCTGCGGCGGCATGATGTGCCGCGTTGCGCGGTAAACGCTGATCGGTCAACACAAGCGGGTGAAAGGAGCCGGGCCATGGTGACGCGCAGAAGAGTGCTCAGGACCGGCCTGATCTCCGCGGCCGCCGTGTCGGGGACCGCCGCGGCGCTGCGGCCGATGCTCGCGGCCGGCGGCCACGGCACGGTGACCGGCGCATCCGTCCTGCCGGACCCGTCCCGGCAGGACGACGAGGGCGGCGGTGCCCCGCTGTTCGACGAGGTGTACCGCGACCGCCGTATCCAGGGCTTCGCCTCCGACGCGGAGATCGGCCTCGACCTCTTCATCGACGGCCGGCCGCTGCGGCTGATGCGGCGGGTGGACGGCAGCTGGATCAGCGTCGCCAACCACTTCCAGCCGTTCCTGACCCCGATCGCCACCGCCCGGGGAGCCGTCGACGCCATCGGGCGGGCCGAGCTGTCCCTGGACGACGCGATGGCGGACGACTCCGCCATGAACTCAGGCCACCACCACTGACGACGCCGAGGGGTCCGCACCCGTGTACATCCGCAGGAATCAGCGAAATCTGACCAGCGTCCAGCGTGCGCGATTCGTCCAGGCCGTCATCGAGGTCAAGCGGAATGGCGGCTACGACAAATATGTGAAGCTGCACAGCAAGTATTTCGCGGCGGACGGTGAGAGCGGTCTGCGGGTCGCGCACATGGCGCCGACCTTCTTCCCCTGGCACCGGCAGTTCCTCATCACCTTCGAACAGGAACTGCGGACGATCGACCCCACCGTCACCATTCCGTACTGGGACTGGACCCGCGACAACTCGAAGTCGGCGGCGCTGTGGGCCGCCGACTTCATGGGCGGCGACGGGCGCGACAGCGACGGCCAGGTGATGACCGGCCCGTTCGCGTACGGCAACGGCGACTGGCCGATCACCTACGGCGTCACCAAGGAGAAATACCTCACCCGGAACATGGGCCGGCCCGACCGGCCGATCAAGCTGCCCACCAAGGAGGAACTGCAGGGGGCGCTGTCCATGGCGCAGTACGACACCGCGCCGTGGAACTCCGCGCCGAAGACTCAGGGGTTCCGCAACAAGATCGAGGGCTGGACGGTCAGCGACTCCGCGGGCGGCTATCTGCACAACCGGGTGCACCAATGGGTGGGCGGGCACATGACCGGTGCCTCATCCCCCAATGACCCGGTCTTCTGGCTGCATCACGCCTTCATCGACCTGATCTGGACGCGCTGGCAGCGGATGCACCCGAAGTCCTCCTACCTCCCGGACCGGCCGCTGGGCGCGAAGGACCCCGAGCACGGACGGGTGATCAGCGCCGAAGAGCCGATGCCACCGTGGAGCCTGCACCCGTCGGCGGTCTTCGACCACCGGCCGTTCTATCTCTACGAGGAGAACTAGGGCAACCGGTGCGAAGCAGGGAAACCGGCCCTGCGGGCGAGACGGCCCCCGCACCCCGGCGGGGCGGGAGGCCGCTCGCTGACGCGGACTACCAGGCGGCCGGGGCGCCGAGGTGGGCGGAGATGTTCTCGCAGGTGTTGCCGAACGCCGGGTTCAGCAGGCCGATCACGTCGATGGTGTTCCCGCAGAGGTTCACCGGGATGTGCACGGGCACCTGGATGAGATTGCCGGACAGCACACCCGGAGAACCGACAGCGGCACCCGCGGCACCGGCATCCGCCGAGGCGATTCCAGCACCGGTGGCAAGAACGGCACCCGCGGCAGCGGTGACAGCCGCAGCCTTCGCGATACGCGACATCAAGATCTCCTTGAGACGAAAAACCAGCCGCACTACCTGCGGCTTTTGACGCTCTGCGCAACGGACCGGGATCAGCAATAGTCACGCAAGTTGAGCTGAATCAGTGACAGCGCGTCAGAATCAGCCGAGGGGGTGACGGGCGCCGACCGCCCTGCACCACCGCGCCGTTGGGAAACGCGGCTGCGGCAAGAACCCCACGAACGGGGGAATCCGGTGCGCCGCGGTCCTCCGCTGAGGTGATATCCGCGGCTGCCGGGCCCGGTCGCCCGTTAGGGTCCGGCGCATGAGCCAGACCAATACCGCTGCCGCGTCCGCCAAGTCCTCCCTCCAGAGCCGCCTGGGCACCCTCGCGGTGATCCCATGGGCCGGTGAATACAGTGAGGACGGCGCCGACATGCCGTTTCTGATGGCCTATTCGCTCGGCGACGGCGTGGACGGGCCGGTCGCCGGGGAGGAAGCGGTGCTGGCCGCCGCCGAGGAGATCGGGCTGCCGGTCGGCGGCGCGATCCTCGATGTGTCCCGCGCCTCGAAGGCCGCCGTGACCGTCCTCGTCGAAGGCGGCAAGGCGGTGCTGACCATGCCGTATCTGCACGCGGCCTGCCCGGTGCCGGACCAGTGGACCGCGGCGGCCCGCGCGCGCAAGGCGGTGTACGTCATCCTCGCCAGCCGCCCCTGGCCGGAGGCGGCCCCCGGCACCGTGGTCGGCGAGCAGACGCTGCGGGACTTCGCCGGTGACCCGGAAGTGCTGGGCAGCGCGGCCCACTTCCTCGTCCCGGTCAGCAGCCTGCGGGGCTGAGCACGGCATACGGAAAGGGGCGCTCCCGCCGGGGGCGCCCCTTTCGGCGTACGGGCACGGACGCCGGTCGGCGACCGGTCGGTGATCAGCCGGCGACCGGTCGGTGATCAGCCGTTGACCAGCTGATTGCCCGCGCTCACCGCGTCCGCGCCGGCCTGTACGGCGTCCTTGACGGCGCTGACCTTCTTGGCGACACCGGTCTGGTTCATCACCCCGGCAGTGGCCGTGCCGGCCTGCTGGCCGGCGGTCTGGGCGGTCAGCGCGGTGCTGGCCAGGGTGGAGCCGAGGTCGGCGGCCTGTGCGGCGGACCCGGCGGCGGCCACCAGGAAGGAGCCGGCCGCGGCGGTGGTGAGGATACGGCGAATATTCATGCTCGATACAACGTCACCGACCCCGCCGAGGGCACGCTCCCGGCCCTCATCCGTCACCCTTCGCCGGCCGCGTTCACCCGCTCAGGGAGGTCGGGGCGGATGTCAGGGCAGGGCTCGGGGCGGGTGAGGGCGCGCGGACGCGTCACTCACCGGCCGGAGCGGGAGGCGCGGGCGGAGCGGGCGGGTCGGCCGGGCCCTCCGGCTCCGCGGCGGCCTCGGGGGCACTCTTCGGGGCGGCCTCCGGAGCGGTCTCCGGAGCGGCGGGAACCTCCGGGTCGGCCGCACCGACCGGGTCCACCGGTGCCGCCGGTCCCGCCGGGACGACCGGCTCCTCGGCGACGACCGGCTCCGCCGGAGCCCGGTGGGCCAGCGCCCACGACAGCGCGTAGTCGGCGACGTCCTCCCAGCCCTGGTGGAAGGCGGTGCCGTGGTCGCGGCCCAGATACGCCTTGTACTCGGTCAGCGCCTTCGACTTGCCGAACCGGGTGAAGTTCTCGTGCACGACCGCTGCCGGGACGACATGGTCCTCGGTGCCGGAGATCAGCAACAGCGGCGCGCGGTCGGCGTTGTCGTACTCGACCTCGGTGGAGGAGCGGCCCTTCGGCGTGAAGTTCGCCAGCGCGGCCTCGAACAGGGGGCGGCCGGGGCCGGGGACGGCGAAGCGGGCCCGCTCCTGCGCGGCCTGCTCGGCGGAGACGGTGTTGGCGAAGGAGTAGTGGAACTGGCTGTCGTTGAGTGCGACGGCCCGCTTGCGGTTCGCCGGGTTGCTCAGCACCGGGAAGGAGGACCGCAGCGTGGCCAGCGGCAGCCGCAGCACACCGCGCGGCGGGGCGGGGTGCAGCGCGACGCCGACGGTGCACAGGCCGCGGTCGAGCAGCAGCTGCGTGATCAGCCCGCCGAAGGAGTGCCCGATGACGACCGGGGACTCGGGCAGCGACCGGATGAAGGCGTCGTAGTGGTCGACCAGTTCGGTGACGCCGATGTCGGCCGGGGCCCGGTCGTGGTCCAGCGGCTGGTCCAGCTCGGAGACACCCGGCCAGGCCGGGGCGTGCACGGTGTGCCCCTCGGCGGTGAAGCGGTCGATCCACGGCTGCCAGCTGTGCGGGGACATCCACAGGCCGTGGATGAGGACGATGGTCGCCGGCGGCACCGTCGGTTGCCCGGTCGGCTGTTCAGTCGGTTGCTCAGTCGGTTGCTCTGACATGTGGTTCTCCTTGTTGGCGCGGTCCGACCGCTAGCAGACAGACCGTTCTGTCCCAAGAATGCGGGCCGAAAACCTGGGTGTCAATCAGGGAGACAGAACGTCCTGTTACGTTTGAGTTATGAGCGGAGAGACAGCCGTCGACCCGACGGCGCAGCACCACGAGAACCGTAGGCCGCAGCCGCGCGAGCGGCTACTGGAAACGGCCTCGGTTCTCTTCTACGCCGAGGGCATCCGCTCGATCGGCGTGGACCGGCTGATCGCCGAGGCCCACGTCACCAAGGCCACCTTCTACCGCCATTTCCCCACCAAGGACGACCTGGTCGTCGCCTATCTGCGCGGCCGCGACGAGGCCGTCCGCGGCCGGCTGGCCACCGCCGCCACCTCCGTCGCCGACGACCCCCGCAAGACCCTCGGCCTGCTGCTGGACGGCCTGGCCGAGGAGGTCTGCGGCCCGGGCTTCCGCGGTTGCCCGTTCATCAACGCCGCCGCCGAGTATCCGGACGCCGCCCACCCGGTACGGGCGCTGATCGACGGACACCGCGCGTGGTTCCGCGCCGCCCTGCTGGAACTGGCCGCGGGCTGCGGCCACTCCGACCCGGAGGCCGCCGCCGGGGCCCTTTTCCTGCTGCGCGACGGCGCGATGGTCGGCGGCTATCTGGACGGAGCCGGCGCCCGCCGGTCCCTCGCGCAGGCGGCGGGCGCGGTCGTCGGCGGGGTGCTGTAGCGCCCGGGAAGCACGTACTCGCCCTTGTTGCGCGGCCGTGACAACGCCCGCACCGGCTGGCGACGTTGGCTTGGCACCCTCGTCCCAACACGGTCGGCGCGAACGCCGACGTCACCGTTCCAGGGGGATATGTCATGCCCGAGCGAAGCCGCCGCTTCCGTAACCGCCGCAGTACGGCCATCGCGATCGCGCTGACCGCGGGTCTCACCGCGGGCGCCTGCCTGCTGCTGTCCGCCTGCGACCCCAACACCCCGGCGGCCGACGGCTCCGCCGGCCCCTCGGCCGTCGACAGCGGTACGGCGAAGCCCGGTTCGGCGCCGGCCACCGGCTCCGGCGGCCCGGGCAAGGGCGACAGCTCGAAGACCGGCGGCTCGAAGACCGGCGGCTCGAAGACCGGCGGCTCCACGACAGCCGCCGACGCCCGCCCCGCCGCCTCCTCGGCCCCGGTGCTCAACGGCACCTCCGCCAACGGCCTGACCATCAGCGACGGCACCCGCTTCGTGGTGATGAACGGCACCCGCGTCGACTTCGGCACCCCCGTCCGCGACCTGGCCTGGTCCCCCGACGGCAAGAAGGCCGCCTTCATCGACGGCGACGGCGACCTCGTGACGGCCGGCCCCGACGGCGGCGGCCGGGTCGTCGTCGCCGAGAACCCGGGCGATCAGAACTGGTCGCACCCGGCCTGGCAGGTGCGGCCCTACGACGCCGAGTACCAGATGCCCGCGCTCAGCAATCTCCTCTTCGCCGTCCGCACCGCGGCGGGTGTCTCCAAGCTGTACGGCATCCCCTCCGGCTCCGTGCACGGCACCCCGCGGGTGCTCCGCCTGAACGCCGAGGGCGGTCCGGGCATCGGGCCGCTGCCGCAGACCGGCAACGTATGGCCGAGCGGCGGCGGGAAGTACGGCGACGCGGTGTACGCCAACACGGCCGACGGACAGGTCTACATCCGCGACGACAACGTGCGGCAGCAGGGCAGCGCCATCGCGGCCGGCTCCGAGCCCGCGGCCGACCCGGCCGGGGACGGCATCGTCTTCGTCCGCTCGGTCGGCGGCCACGACCACCTCTTCCTGGAGCGCGACACCCAGAGCGGCCCGGTCGTCAAGGACCTCACCCCCGGCGCCGCCACCGACTACACCGAGCCCGCCTGGTCGCCGAACGGCACGACGATCGCCGCCCGCACCCCGGCCGGCATCGTGACGCTCCCGGCCGACGGCTCGCACGCGCCGGTCAAGGTGTCCGGCTACCAGGGCCTGCCCGCCTACCGCGCGTCCTGAGCCCGCGCCGGGGCCTCAGCGCGGGGGCCTCAGCGCGCGGCCAACTCCGCCCGCAGCTCCTCCAGATGGGCGTCGCCGGTGTCGTGCGGCAGGAACTCCACCACGTCCAGGAAACGGAACAGCACCTGGGTGGCGGTGACCGCGAACTCGTAGTCCGCGTATCCGACCACCGCCCCCGAAGCACCGCGCGCCGCGCCCCGGACCACATGCGCCGTCAGGTCGTCCGGGGCGGCGGCGCCCAGGCCGCGCCGGGCGTTGGGCCGGGCCAGATACGGGCAGACCATCGAGGCGTAGAGCATGCACGCCCGGTGCCCCGGGCCCTCCAGGGTCGGCGCCATATTGCGGTACGGCCGCCCCGCCGCCCGCGCCGCGCCGATCTGCGCGCTCTCCGCCGCGCCCACCACCCGCCACACCGGACCGCGCGGCATCAGCACGTCGCACACCGAACACCGCCGCTCCCGGGCGCAGTCGGCGCTGCGGGCGTAGTCGGTCAGCGCGAACTGCGGCTGCCCCCCCTCCCAGGGGGTGATGGCCGGCACCGGATAACCGCGGGAATCGCGCGGCCGGGCCTCCACGGCGGGCGGCATCGGCACCGCCTCAAACCGCACGATCGCTCCGCCTCCCGTCCCGCCCATGCTGCTTCCGGAGCCACCTCCCGAGACGCTTCCCGTCCCGCTTCCCGAGCCGCTTCACGCCCCGGTCCTCTTCCCGCCCGCCGTCGGGGTGCCCGTCACGCGGCCCGTCCCGCTCCGCCGCGCGCCGCGCTTCCCGCCACTCCGCGACCGCCCGCTCGATGTCGAAGGGCCGCAGATTGAGCGGCGGCCCCTGCGGGGGGCGCCTGATCGCGGCCTCGATCTTCTCGTTGACCCGGGTGAGGATGACGCGCACCTGCCGCTCGGAGCCGGCGGCGGCGACCTCGGCCAGCGCGTCCTCCGCCTCCTTGCGCAGGACCAGCGTCGGCGGCAGCACCGAGAGGCCTTCCCGCTGCATCTTGCCCTTGATCCACCACAGCTCGTCGTACGGCGTGTCCAGCGACGGCAGCGGCCTGCCCCGGCCCGGCAGCTCGGCGAACTCGCCGCGCGCCTCCGCCTCGCGGATCTGCTTGTCCACCCAGGACTCGAAGGGGATACCGGGCGGCTTGCGTTCGGTCATCTCGCACTCCTCGGCTCGGTGGACCGGCGACGCCGTCTTCGAGGCTACAAGCCGCGCCCGCCGACCGGAATCGTGAGTCCGTCCCCGAGGACTACGACCGGGCCCTGGCCGCCAGCAGCGCCACGTCGTCCTCGGCCGCGGCCGGCGCGAGGCGGTGCACGATCCGGGCCAGCAGCGCGTCCAGCGGACCCGTCGCGTGCGCCATGCTCAGGCCGGCCAGCCGGGACAGCGAGGTGTCGATGTCCTCGGTGCGGCGCTCCACCAGGCCGTCGGTGTACAGCAGCAGGATGTCGGCGGGGCGCCAGGGCACGTACACCGTCTCGTACTCGCCGTTCAGGTCCGCCCCCAGCGGCGGTCCCGGGGGCACGTCCAGCAGCCTGATGTGGCCGGACGGCTCGATGACGGCCGGCGGCAGGTGCCCGGCGCTGGCGAACCAGGCGCCGCCGCGCCGCGGGTCGGCCAGGCCCAGCAGGCAGGTCCCGGGCCGGTCGGTGCCGGCCGCGGACAGCACCTCGTCCATCCGCCGCAGCATGTCGCCGGGCCGGTCGGCCATCCCCGAGACCACCCGCAGCATCGAGCGGAAGTGGCTCATCTCGACCGCGGCCTCCACCCCGTGCCCCATCACATCGCCCATGGCCAGCAGGGTCATCCCGCCCGGCAGCGCCAGCACGTCGAACCAGTCGCCGCCCACCAGGTCCGTCTCGCCGGCCGGCAGATAGCGGGTGGCCACGTCGATCCGCGGGTGCGGGTCGCCGGGCGCGGCCAGCAGCGCGCGCTGGAGCTCGACGGCTATGCCGTGCTCGCGGCTGTAGCGGCGGGCGTTGTCCAGGCTGATCGCGGCCCGGTCGGCGAGCGCGCGGGCGACCGCCACATCCTCGTCGTCGAAGCCCGGCGAGCTCCCGGCCCTGATCAGCGTGACCGTGCCGAGCTGATCGCCCCGGGCGGACAGCGGCACGATCAGCCCCGAGTGGATGTGGGCGGCCCGATAGGAGGCGACCTGCTCCGCCTTCGGCGTGGTCTGGCTCAGCTCCTCGTCCGGCAGCAGGTTCAGCACCACCGGCAGTCCCGTCTCCAGGCAGCGCGGCACCGGCGAGCCGAGCCGGTAGTCGACATACTCGCCCGGCTGCATGAAGGCATCCGCGTACGCCCACAGCTCGGGCCGGCCGGCCAGCGCGGTCCGGCGCAGCCGCAGGGTCCCGGGCGGCGGCGACGACTGGCCCTCCCCCAGGCCCGAGGCGAGGACGTCCACGCCGATCGCGTCGGCCATCACCTCGACCAGCAGATCCGCCAGCTCCTGGCAGGTCCGGTCCATCTCCAGGGTCGAGCCGATCCGGACCGCGGCGGCGTCCAGCAGCAGCAGCCGCTCCCGGGTCCGCTCCAGCTCGCGCTGGATCTCGCGGTCGGCGCTGACCTCCAGGACCAGCGCGCCGATGCCCACCACCGTGCCTTCCGCGTCCACCAGCCGGTGGTAGCTGCCCTGCCAGTAGCGCTGCGAGTGCGGCGAGTCGGCCCGGGTCTGCCCGGTGGAGACCACTTCCCTGGGCACCCCGTCGGCCAGCACTTCCCGGAGGACCTCTTCCCGGGCCTCCACACCGGGTACGACCTCGGCGATCGTCCGGCCGATGTGCTCCTCGGCCGGGACACCGTTGATCCTGGCCAGGGCCGGGTTGACATACCGGTAGCGCAGGTCCGGGTCGAGGACGGCGACCCCGGCCTGGGTGCCGTGCAGCAGCGCCTCCCACAGCCAGCCGCCGAACGGCGGACCGCCGGCCGGACCCGGCGGAGGGTCGATGGGCGGCATCGGTCTCCCTCCTCCTCGCGCTGCCGGCTTCCGCTGGCCGTACCTCTTCGGCTGTCCGTAGCTTCCACAGTGGGGGCAGGGCGGCGGATCGGCGATTCAGGAGGGGCGAGGGGGTGCCCCGGCGGCGCCCCGGGCCCGGACCGGCAGCCGCCCTACGGAGGTGGGTGCGGGCGCGGTCACGCGAGTGGTGCGGGCGAGTGGTGCGGGAGGGAAAGCCGGGCACGTTGCGGCACAAGCCGCCCTACTGCTGCGCCCGGACAACCTTGGCCGGTAGGCTTTCCGTGTGATCTTCAAGCGCATCGGAAACGGGCGGCCGTACCCGGACCACGGCCGGGTCAGCACGCGCGAGTGGGCGGACGTCGCCCCGCGTCCCGTGCGGCTCGACCAGTTGGTGACCACCAAAGGGCAGCTCGACCTGGAAACCCTGCTGGCCGAGGATTCCACCTTCTACGGGGATCTCTTCGCCCACGTCGTCAAATGGCAGGGCGACCTCTACCTGGAGGACGGTCTGCACCGCGCGGTTCGTGCCGCGCTCCAGCAGCGGCAGGTGCTGCATGCCCGGGTCCTGGAGATGGACTGACAATCCGCTTACGCTGCGCTCATGAGCATGCTGACCCCCTCCGGGATGGGTGGGAAGTACCGGGTCACCGGTAACGCGTATCCGAGGATGCGCCGGCCCAGACGTCGCGGCCGTATCGTGGCGGCGGTGGTCGCCTCGGTGGTCGTCCTCGGCCTGTTCGGCTGGGGGGCGCTGCAGCTCTTCCATGTCTTCCATGGCGAGAACGGCAGCACTCAGGCGCAGGCCGCGCCACTGAACCGGCCGAGCTGCAAACCGGCTCCCGTACCGACGCACACCGGCAAGCTCGCGCCGATGCCGCAGCCGACCGCGATCACCTTGAACGTCCTCAACGCCACCTCACGTGGCGGCCTGGCCAAGACCACCGCCGACCAACTGGCCGGCCGCGGCTTCAAGGTGGCCAAGTTCGGCAACGCGCCCACCGGCTACGACCAGCGGGTCACCCAGACCGCGCTGCTGGTCGCGGGCCCGGCGGGCGAGGCGGCGGCCCGCGAGGCCGGCACGCAGGTGGCGGGCTCGACGATCAAGATCGACCCGGCCCGTAAGGACAAGACGGTCGATCTGCTGATCGGCGACGGCTTCTCGGCGCTGGCCACCCCGGCTGACGCCGCCAAGGCACGGGTGGTCGCGGCCAATCCGCCGCCGCCGAAGCCGGTGTGCGCACCGGCCGCGGCGACCTCCGACGGCAAGAGCAAGGGCGAGATCAAGGGCGAGGGCAAGGCCACCGACAAGAACACCGGCAAGACCGCGGTCAAGCCGGTCCACTGACCGGCCGTACGGCCGTACGTAAAGCCGCGTAACGCGCTGTCCGACCGTCCCGGCTATCCGACCGTCCCGTACAGCCGGTCGCCCGCGTCCCCGAGGCCCGGAACGATGAAGCCGTGCTCATTGAGCCGCTCGTCCACCGCCGCGGTGACCACGGTGACCGGCTGTCCCGTCAGCTCCCGCTCCATGACCTGCACACCTTCCGGGGCGGCCAGCAGGCACAGCGCGGTCACGTCGTCGGCGCCGCGCTCGATCAGCAGCTTGATCGCCGTCACCAGGGTGCCGCCGGTGGCCAGCATCGGATCCACCACGTACACCTGCCGCCCGGACAGGTCGTCCGGCATGCGGGTGGCATACGTCTTCGCCTCCAGGGTCTGCTCGTCGCGCACCATGCCCAGGAAGCCGACCTCGGCGGTCGGCAGCAGCCGCACCATGCCGTCGAGCATGCCGAGCCCGGCCCGCAGGATCGGCACCACCAGCGGGCGCGGATAGGACAGCCGCACCCCGGCGGTCGGCGCGACCGGCGTACGGATGTCGACCCGCTCGGTCCGCACGTCCCGGGTGGCCTCGTAGGCGAGCAGGGTGACCAGCTCGTCGGCCAGCCGGCGGAAGGTCGGGGAGTCGGTGCGCTCGTCGCGCAGGGTGGTGAGCTTGTGCGCGACCAGCGGGTGGTCGACAACGTGGAGACGCATGGGCACGACTGTATCCGGCGCCCGCGCCGGAGCGTCCAGGTGTTCGACCCAGCGCCCTTCTGCGCCCGGCGCCGGATAAACCGCCCGTTGGGGGGAAGTGGACCGGCACGTCCGGGTGCGCCTCCCGGGCGACCCGAACGGCCAGGACGGTGAGGTGTATGCCGGACATGCCCGAAAGCGAAGAGGTTCAGCGCGAGGACGAGCGAAACCTGGAGCGGCGCCGCAGACGGGCCGTCTTCCTGCGCGAACTGAACGAGGCCAAGGCGCTGCGGGAGCGGGTGCAGCCGCGACGCGCCCGGGCGGCCCGCATGCGCCAACAGATGCGGATGCGGACCTTCCGCTGGTGACGGTGGACGATCATTCCGGTGCCACAACGGCCCGTCTCGATCCAGGATTTACCTGGATCTGACGAAGACCTGGCACGTCGCGGTGCGGAAGACCTCTCCTGACGCCCCGGTTTCTGCCACGATGCCGAGTGGGTGGGACCATGAAGAGGCCATCAAGAACGGCCGAGCGGTCCTACCCGGTCCGGACGGCCTGAGACCTGTGGGAGAGTCACGGTGTACTTCGCCGCACTGCTCGCGCGCACCGAGGACGGTTGGCAAGCGAGCGAACCTGATCTCGACGATGTGGAAACCCTCGCCGATCTGAGCGATCTGGCCCGCGCGGCCGGCGACGAGGAGGAAACGGTTCTGGTCTTCATCGAGCAGGAGGACGCCTGGTTCGGCGTCATCCGGATCGACGGTGAAGAGGACCCCAGAATCTATGTGTCCGACGCGGCGGCTGCCGCCCGCAGCTCGTACGGGGAGATCCTGCTCACCGACGAGGTGCTCGGCCGCGACCCGGAGGACCTCGACGATCTGGTCGATCTCGACGGCACCGAGGACGGCGACGATGACGACGCCTCGGTCGCCGACCACTCCGAAGACCACGTACCGGTCGGCCCCCTCGGTGACACCGAGCTGCTGGCCGACCTGGGAATGAACGGCAAGGAGCTGCTGGCGCTCAGCGGCGACGGGGCCCTGACCGGCGAGGCACTCGGTGAGATCGCCGACTCGCTGGGCTGCGGTGACGTACTGGAGGCGGTCCGCTGACCCCAGCCGACACCCCGGACCCCGTACGCGACCGCTGGGTGCCCGCGATGCGGCTCGCCCTCGCGGAGGCCGAGCACGCCCCGCTCACCGGTGACGTCCCGGTGGGCGCGGTCGTGCTGGGCCCCGACGGCTCGGTGCTGGCCCGCGCGCACAACGAGCGCGAGGCCACCGGTGACCCCACCGCCCACGCGGAGGTGCTCGCCATCCGCCGCGCCGCCGACCGGCTCGGCCGGTGGCGACTGACCGGCTGCACGCTCGCGGTGACCCTCGAACCCTGCACGATGTGCGCGGGCGCGATCGTGCTGTCCCGCCTGGACCGCGTCGTCTACGCGGCCCCCGACCCCAAGGCGGGCGCGGCCGGCTCCCTGTGGGACCTGGTCCGCGACCGCCGCCTCAACCACCGCCCCGAGGTGATCTGCGGAGTCCTCCCGGCCCCCGCCTCCACCCTGCTCAGCGGATTCTTCCGGCCAAACGATTTCTGAGCACGCCTCCGGGTGGGCTAGGATTCCTCTCGGTAGCGTGTCCGAGCGGCCTAAGGAGCACGCCTCGAAAGCGTGTGAGGGGGCAACTCCTCCGTGGGTTCAAATCCCACCGCTACCGCTCCGAACAGCAAGGCGCCCGTCTCCTCCAGGTGAGGAGGCGGGCGCCTTTCGCGTGGGGTCCGCGCACGTGGTCCCCACCTGCGAAGGCAGCTCGTCGTATTGAACGATGATGTGGGTGGCGCCCGTCTGCGTACGCCGATCGGTGGATAGACTCCATGGATTGCACACTTGTGACCGGTGCGGACCCGCGGCTGGGGAGGGCAAGGAGCATGGCGCAGGCGAAGAAGATCACCATGTACATATTGGTGATCTTCGTGCTCTACACGATCATCGACCAGCCGGCCCGGGCCGCGGATCTTGTCCAGGTAGGGTTCGAAGGCATATCGAACGCCGCCAAGAGTGTCGGGAAGTTCATGCACGACCTGGCCAACCACTGAGCGGCACGGAAGAGTCGAGGGTTCCATGATCCGGCATCTGGTGCTGTTCAAGCTCAACGAGGGCGTGGCCCGGGACGAACCGCGGGTGGTGGCCGGCGGCAAGGCGTTCGCCGAACTCGGGGCGCTGGTACCGGAGGTCGTCTCCTGGGAGTGCGGCTGGAATGTCTCCGACCGGCCGATCGCCTACGACTTCGCCATCAACTCCTCGGTCGAGGACACGGACGCCCTGCGGCGCTATGTGGAGCACCCGGCGCATCAGGCCGCGGTGGCCCCCTGGACCGAGTTCGCCACCTGGGTGATCGCGGACTACGAGATCTGACGCGGGACCGCGTACAGCGGCCCCACAGCCCTCCTCGGCCCCGCCACGCCACACCCGCACCACACCCACGCCACGCCCACCCCGGTCCCGCTCCCAGCCGCCCCCACCGCCCTCCGCGCACCCCGCCGGAGGGCTTCGTCATGGCCGGGCGGGCGGTCCCGGCGCCCCTGGGTCCTACAACACGGCAATATGCGGTGCTTGCGCAAAGCGCACATGAATTGTGATGCTATGACCGCTTTTGACGGATGTGTGGACCGATAAGGGGTGTGGAGTGCCGATGTCGGCCCGTACGGCGTCAACAACGTATCCCCGCGGCCGGACGCGAACGCCCAGCACCAACGCGGCGGACGCCCGGGCGCTCACCCAGGTGCTGTTCGAGCAGTTCAGCAAGCTGGAGGCCGGAACCCCCGAGCACACCCGGGTACGGGCCGCGCTGATCGAGGTGAATCTGCCGCTGGTGCGGTACGCCGCGGCGCGCTTCCGCAGCCGCAACGAGCCGATGGAGGACGTGGTCCAGGTCGGCACCATCGGCCTGATCAACGCGATCGACCGGTTCGACCCGGAGCGCGGGGTGCAGTTCCCCACGTTCGCGATGCCGACCGTGGTGGGGGAGATCAAACGTTACTTCAGGGACAATGTGCGCACCGTCCACGTACCGCGCCGGCTGCACGAGCTGTGGGTCCAGGTCAGCGGCGCCATCGAGGACCTGACGGTGCTGCACGGCCGCTCCCCGACCACCGCCGAGATCGCCGAGCGGCTCAGGCTCTCCGAGGACGAGGTGCTGGCCTGCCTGGAGGCGGGCCGGGCCTATCACGCCACCAGCCTGGAAGCGGCCCAGGAGGGCGACGGGGCTCCCGGCCTGCTCGACCGGCTCGGCTACGAGGATCCGGCTCTCAACGGAGTCGAACACCGGGACCTGGTACGCCACTTGCTGGTCCAACTTCCCGAGCGGGAGCGGCGCATTCTGCTGCTGCGCTACTTCGGCAACCTCACCCAGTCGCAGATCAGCGCTGAGCTGGGAGTTTCCCAGATGCACGTCTCCCGGCTGCTTTCCCGCAGCTTCGCCCGGCTGCGGTCCGCAAACCAGCTCGAAGCGTAACCTTTGAGGATTAAGCCACCTGCACAGATATGTCGACTTGGCGCTACAGCGTGTTGCCGACATGTGACATTCTGCGGATACCGCGTTTGTCGCGAGCGAGCCTCCGGTATTCCAGTGGAGGAAACAACCGTCGCTCGCGACACCCGTCCGCGACCTCAAGGGGGTGGCATGTCCGTACAGGTGGGCAGTCCCAAGGTGCTCCGTCACGAACGTCATGACGCAGACGCACCGCACGAGTCTCTTCACACCGAGGCCATCGACACCCGTACGCTGTCCCGTTCGCTGTTCCTGCGCCTCGCGGAACTGCCGATGGACAGCCCGGAACGCACCTACGTACGTGACACGCTGATCGAGCTGAATCTGCCGCTGGTGCGGTACGCGGCAGCTCGTTTCCGCAGTCGCAACGAGCCGATGGAGGACATCGTCCAGGTCGGCACCATCGGCCTGATCAAGGCGATCGACCGGTTCGACTGCGAGCGCGGGGTGGAGTTCCCGACCTTCGCGATGCCCACCATCGTCGGTGAGGTGAAGCGATTCTTCCGGGACACCTCGTGGTCGGTGCGCGTTCCCCGCCGGCTCCAGGAGCTGCGGCTGGCGCTGACCAAGGCCAGCGACGAGCTGTCGCAGCGGCTCGACCGCTCCCCGACCGTGGCCGAACTGGCCACCTGCCTCGGGGTGTCCGAGGAGGACGTGGTCGACGGCCTGGCGGTCGGCAACGCGTACACCGCCAGCTCGCTGGACTCCCCGCCCCCGGAGGACGACGGCAGCGAAGGCACCCTCGCGGATCGCCTCGGCTATGAGGACACCGCCCTGGAGGGCGTCGAGTACCGCGAGTCGCTCAAGCCGCTGCTGGCCCAACTGCCGCCGCGCGAGCGCCAGATCATCATGCTGCGCTTCTTCGCGAACATGACGCAGTCGCAGATCGGCGAGGAGGTCGGCATCTCGCAGATGCACGTCTCCCGGTTGCTGACCCGCACCCTGGCCCAGCTGCGGGACGGCCTGACCGCCGAAGCCTGAGGACGTGAGGGGAGTGGTCGCCGGCCCGATCCGGCCGCGTTACTTCATCGCGAGAGCGACCACTCCGACAATCACCACCAGGGCGATGACCACACCGATGATCAGCCCGGCCCGGCTGCGGGTCTGGGCCTGCTGAATCTGGGCGGGCGGCGGCTGCTCGTCGACGAAGGCGCGGAACATCTGGGTGTTGCCCGCGGGGTCGTAGTTGTTGTCCGGCTGCGGCGTGGGATTCGACATGGGGCCTGACCCTAGCGTGTCGGCGGAATACCGTGCACCCCCCACCGGTTGCGAGTGGTCATGGCACGTATTGGCAACTCCGAACTGGATGTCTTCCCTCTCTCCCTGGGCGGCAACGTCTTCGGCATGTCCGCCGACGAGGCGCAGTCGTTCGCGGTGCTTGACGCGTACGCGGCAGGGGGCGGCGATTTCGTGGACTCCGCCGACCTCTACGGGAACGGCGGCGGGTCCGAGACGATCATCGGCAAGTGGCTCGACAGCCGCGGCCGGCGCGACGACATCGTGGTGGCCACCAAGGTCGGCGGGCACGCCGACTTCAAGGGGCTGAAGGCCGAGACCATCACCAAGGGCGCGGAAGCGTCCCTGCGCCGCCTCGGCGCGGACCACATCGACCTTTACTACACGCACTTCGACGACCCCGAGGTCCCGGTCGAGGAGATCATCACGGCGCTGGACGCCCTGGTGAAGCAGGGCAAGGTCCGCACCATCGGGGCGTCCAACATCTCCCCCGAGCGGCTGGCCGCTTCGCTGGACTTCTCCGAGCGCGAGGGCCTGGCCCGCTACGAGATCATCCAGCCGCACTACAACCTGGTCGAGCGGGAGCAGTACGAAGGCCCGCTGGCGGACCTGGCCGCCGCCCGCGGCCTGTCGGCGGCGCCGTACTTCGGGCTGGCGCTCGGCTTCCTCACCGGTAAGTACCGCCCGGGCGGCCCGGCCGTGGAGAGCGTCAGGTCCGCACGCGCCGGCGTCTATCTCACCCAGGAGCGCGGCCCGAAGGTGCTCACCGCCCTGGACGAGGTGGCCGCCGCGCACGACGCCGAGCTCGCCTCGGTCGCGCTGGCCTGGCTCGGCGCCCAGCCGACCGTGGTCGCGCCGATCGCCAGCGCCCGTACGGTGGAGCAGGTGCCAGCGCTGCTCGCGGCGGCCGAGCTGAAGCTGACCCCCGAGGAGATCGCGGCCCTCACCGCGGCTTCCGCCTGAGCGGTGCGCAGGAAGCCCGCCCGCATCCTTCGACCGGAAGCGGGCGGGCTCCCGCGTCTACGGCCGGCTCTCCGTGACCCCGGCTCGCCGTGACCCCGCGACGTGCGGTTCCGACGCGCCTGGCGACCGGGCCCACCTGCTCGTCGGTAGGACCACCCGCGCGTCGTACAGTGCCCGCATGGCTCCCAACATCGCCACGAACACCGATGTCACGCTGGAAGAGCTGCTGGACTTCGTCCGGCCGCGGCACCACGCGATCCTGCTCACCACCCGCGCGGACGGCCGCCCCCAGGGCTCCCCGCTCACCTGCGGGGTGGACGACTCCGGACGCATCGTCGTGTCCACCTATCCCGAGCGGGCCAAAACCCGCAACGCCAAGCGCGACCCCCGGGTCAGCGTCATCATCCTGTCCGACGACTTCGGCGGCCCCTGGGTCCAGGTCGACGGCTCCGCCGAGGTGATCGACTCCCCCGAGTCGGTCGAACCGCTGGTCGAGTACTTCCGCAACATCTCCGGCGAGCACCCGGACTGGGCGGAGTACCGCGAGGCGATGGTCCGCCAGGGCAAGTCGCTGATCCGGATCACCCCCGAGCGGTGGGGGCCGGTGGCCACCGGCGGTTTCCCTGCGCGGCTCGCCTAGGTGTTCAGGGGTCTTACGAAGCGGGGTCCCGGGCCGGTGTTCGGCCCGGGACCCTTGCGCCGTCAGGTCGCGGTCAGCTCGCGGTGGCGGTGGCGGTCCCGGACGTGGTGGACGGCGAGGACGCGGGCGCCGTCAGGTCGTAGACGGTGGTGGTGCCGACCGTCTTCGCGGTGAAATGCGCTTCGACCCAGCTGGTGATCTGCGCGGCGGTGTCGCTGCCGCCCGTCCCGCCAGCGGCGCCACCGCCCGCGCCGCGACCCGTGCCGCCACCGAGGAAGTAGTGGATCCGGCCGGCGGACACGTAGCCCTGGAACTGGGCGAGGGTCGGCGACGGGTCGCTGCCGTTGAAGCCGCCGATGGACATCACGGGCTTGCCGGTGGCGAGCTGGTAGCTGGCCTGGTTCTGCGAGCCGATGGCCGCCGCCACCCAGGTGTACCGCCCGGCGTCGGCGCTGAGCAGGGACTTCATCGCGGGGCTGACCGCCGTGCCGTTGAGCAGGCCGCTCATGCCGCCGCCACCGCCGCCGGGGGCGCCGCCGCCCTGGCCCGGGCGGACGAACCGGGGTGAGCTGCCGCCGGTGCCACCCGCCGTGCCACCGGGTCCGCCGAACCCCCCGAACCCGCCGGTACCCTGACCCGGCCCCTGGCCCCGCCCGCCCGGGAAGCCCCCGGCGGGCGCCCCGCCCCGGCCGCCGAACATCCGGCCGCCACCGCCGCCCGGTCCGCCCGGCCCGCCGAAGCCGGCCTGGACCGCCGGCCCCGCCGTCACGATGGAGCCGGCGTGCGGTGTCGTCACCGTGTCGAGGGTGTACGCGAGCGGTCCGCCGAGCGCCGCGCCCAGGCCGACCACCGCCGCGACGGCGCCGACCCGGGCACCGGTCCGCGCACCGAAGCGCGTCCCCGCCCGCCCGGCCGGCGTCAGGCCCGGCACGGCCGCCACCAGCAGCCCGGCCGCGGCGACCACCCCGGCCGCCACCACCGCCACCCGCACCCACGGGTGCCAGCCCGGCGAGCGGTCCAGCAGCACCCACGCCCAGACCGCCGTGCCGAGTACGGCGGCGGCCAGCGTCGCCGCCGCCGCGATACGGGTACGGCCGCGCCACAGCAGCGCCGCGCCCATCCCCACCAGCGCCGCGATGTAGGGCGCGAGAGCGATGTTGTAGTACTGGTGGAAGATCCCGGACATGAAGCTGAAGGTCGCGAAGGTGATCAGCAGCGCGCCGCCCCACACCAGGAAGGCGGCCCGCCCCGGATCGTCGCGCCGGGCCCGGCGGGTGATCCACAGCCCCGCCAGCAGGAAGAGGAACGCCGCGGGCAGCAGCCAGGCGATCTGACCGCCCATGTCGCTGCCGAACAGCCGCCCGACGCCGGTGGTGCCCCATCGCCCGCCGCTGCCCGGGGCGCCGCCGCCCACACTGCCGCTCTCGTCGCCGGTGATCCGGCCGAAACCGTTGTAGCCGAAGGTCAGCCCCAGGAAGCTGTTGTCCTGCGAGCCGCCGATGTACGGGCGGGACGACTTCGGCCACAGCTGGACGATCGCCACCCACCAGCCGCCGGCCAGCAGCATCGCGCCCCCGCCGTAGAGGAGCTGGCGCAGGCGCCGGCCGAGGGAGGTGGGCGCGCAGACCCCGTAGACCAGGGCGAGCGGGGGCAGGATCAGCCACGCCTGGAGGGTCTTGGTGAGGAAGGCCAGGCCGAACACCGCGCCGGCCCACAGCAGCCACTTGGTGCGGGCGTCCTCCAGGGCGCGCAGCACGCAGGACACAGCGGTCACCATGAGCAGCGCCAGCAGCGCGTCCGGGTTGTTGAAGCGGAACATCAGCGCGGCCACCGGGGTCAGCGCGAGCACCGCGCCGGCCAGCAGACCCGCGCCCGCGCCGAACGTACGCCGTACCGCCGCGTGGAGCACCCCGACAGCGGCGACGCCCATCAGCGCCTCGGGCACCAGGATCTGCCAGGACCCGAGGCCGAACATCCGCACCGACAGCGCCATCGGCCACAGCGCGGCGGGCGGCTTGTCGACGGTGATCGCGTTGCCTGCGTCGGAGGAGCCGAAGAAGAAGGCCTTCCAGCTCTCGCTGCCGGCCTGCACCGCGGCCGAGTAGAAGGAGTTGGCGTACCCGGAGGCGCCGAGGTCGTACAGGTAGAGCACCAGGGTGCCCAACAGCAGCGCGAGCAGGGCCGGGCGGGCCCAGGCGGGGTCCTCCGGACGGCCGCGCCGCAGCCGGGCCAGGCTCGCGCGCGGGCTCGGATAACGGCTCGTATCCCGGCTCGCGTGACGGCTCGGGCGCGGGGCGCCCGGCGGGGGCGCGGCGCCGGGGACCGGGGTGCGGACGACCCCGGCCGGGGCGTAGCGCGGTGGGGGCGTGTCGCTCGGCGCGGTCATCGCGCACTCCTGACGTCGTCGGGGTCGGTCCGGTCGTGGGCGGCAGCGGTCCGCTCGGGGAAGAGCCAGGCCCGGAAGAGCAGGAAGCGCAGCACGGTCGCGGCGAGATTGGCGGCCACCAGCACGGCCAACTCGGTGCTGTGCGCGGGGTGTCGGGCCGCGATGTGCAGCGCGGCGAGCGAACCGCTGGTCAGGGCCAGGCCGATGGCGAAGACCACCAGACCCTGGGCCTGATGGCGTACCGCCCGGTCCCGGCCGCGCACCCCGAAGGTCAGCCGGCGGTTGGCGGCGGTGTTCGCCAGCGTGGACAGCAACAGCGCGAGGGCGTTGGCCGGTTGCGGCCCGAGGCCCTGCCGGAAGAAGGAGTACAGGCCGAGGTAGGCCAGCGTGCTGAGCGCGCCGATCGCGCAGAAGCCGACCAGCTGCCGGGCCAACCCGACCGGTACTCCGTACAGTTCGCGGTCGCGCGGATCGTCCCCGAAGGGCCGCCGCAGCCGGTCCAGCGCCAACTGCCCGGTGGCCAGGGCCCGTCCGACCCGCAGCACACCCCGCAGATCGTCGGCGGCGGTCCGCACCAGGTCCACGCTGCTGTCCGGGTCGTCCACCCAGTCCACCGGTATCTCGTGGATGCGCAGCCCGGCCCGTTCGGCCAGCACCAGCATCTCGGTGTCGAAGAACCACCCGGTGTCCTCGACCATCGGCAGCAGCCGCTGCGCCACATCGCCCCTGATCGCCTTGAAGCCGCACTGGGCGTCGGAGAAACGGGCCGCGAGCGAGCCGCGCAGGATCAGGTTGTAGGCCCGCGAGATGAGTTCGCGCTTGGCGCCGCGCACCACCCGCGAGGAGCGGGCCAGCCGGGAGCCGATCGCCAGATCGGAGTGGCCGGAGATCAGCGGCGCGACCAGCGGCAGCAGCGCGTTGAGGTCGGTGGACAGGTCCACGTCCATATAGGCCAGTACGGGCGCCTGCGAAGCGGTCCACACCGTGCGCAGCGCCCGGCCGCGGCCCTTCTGCTCCAGCCGGAAGGACTCGACCTCGGGCAGTTCGGCGGCCAGCGCCTTGGCGAGCGCGGACGTCAGATCGGTGCTGGCGTTGTCCGCGACGGTGATCCGGAAGGGGTACGGGAAGGTGGCCGCGAGGTGCGCGCGCAGCCGGCGTACGCAGCGCTCCAGGTCGTCCTGCTCGTTGTGCACGGGGATGACGACATCGAGGACGGGGGCGGGCACGCCCGCGTCGGCGCTGCCGCGGTCGAAGGCGTGCTGGGCGGGCGCGGCCCGGACCGCGCGGCCCGCTGTCCCTTGGGCGGGGGCCGCGGGGTCGTGGGCCGCCGGGTCGAGGGCCTCGGCCGCCGGACGCGGTGCGGCGGCCGTGACCGGCAGGTGCTGCCGGGCGGGCAGTTCGCCGAGGTTCGTATCCATACGGCGACCATCGGCAGTCCCGCTGTCATGACGGTGTGGCGAGGCTGGGCAGCGGCTGTGAGCGCGCGACGGGCAGCGTGGCAGGCAGCGTGACGGTGAACACCGTACGGCCCCGGACGCTCTCCACGGTCACCTCGCCGCCGTGCGCGCTGACCACCGAGTGCACGATCGCGAGCCCCAGTCCCGTACTCCCGGCGTTCCTCGACCGGGAGGCGTCACCGCGGGCGAAGCGCTCGAAGATGTGCCGGCACAGCTCGGGCGGAATGCCGGGGCCGTCGTCCTCGACCTGGAGCAGGACGGCGGGCCGCTCCCGTACGGCGGGCGGGGCGGCGGGCTCCGGGTGCTGCCCCGGTCGTGGTTGCGGGCCCGGCACTGGCGCCCCCGGCCGCACCCCGAGTCGCAGCACCCGGGCGGTGACGGTGGTGCCCGGCGGGGTGTGGGTGCGGGCGTTGGCCAGCAGATTGGTGAGGACCTGGTGCAGCCGCTGCGGGTCGCCGCTGACGGCGGCGGGCTCGTCGGGCAGGTCGAGCCGCCAGTGGTGGCCGTGGCCGGTCGCGCGGGCGTCGCTCACCGCGTCGACCACCAGCGGCGACAGATCGGTCTCGGCGAGGTCGAGCGGCCGGCCCGCGTCCAGCCGGGCGAGCAGCAGCAGATCCTCCACCAGGGTGGTCATCCGGGCGGCCTCGGACTCGATCCGGCCCAGCGCGTGCCGGGTGTCGGGACCGATCGACTCCCGCCCGCGGCGGGTGAGTTCGGCGTAACCGCGGATCGAGGCGAGCGGGGTGCGCAGCTCGTGGCTGGCGTCGGCGACGAACCGCCGGACCCGGGTCTCGCTCTCCTGCCGGGCGGCCAGCGCCGAACCGACATGCCCCAGCATGCGGTTGAGGGCCGCGCCGACCTGTCCGACCTCGGTGTGCGGGTCGGTGTCGGAGGCGGGCACGCGTTCGAGCAGTGTCACCTCGCCGCTGTGCAGCGGGAGTTCGGAGACGCGGGTAGCGGTCGCCGCGACCCGGCGCAGCGGGTGCAGGGAGATCCGCATCAGAGCGGCGCCGGCCAGCGCGGCCCCGATCAGTCCGGCCGCGGTGACGGACAGCTCCACCCACAGCAGGGTGGACAAGGTGTCCTCGGCGCCCGAAGTGGACAGTCCGACCAGGGTGATGCCGTCCGCCTCGGCCGGCGCGGCCGCCACCCGGTAGTCGCCGAGCCCCGGGATGTGCAGGGTGTGCGGCTTGCCGTCCAGCGGGACCCGGGAGAAGGCGGCGGCCTGGGCCGCGCTGAGGTCGCGCGGGGCGAGGACGGGGCTGCCGGAACTGGCGGCGCTGACCGCCGCGCGCTCGACCGTGCCGCTCGGATCGAGGACGGCGCCGACCGTCTCACCGGGCTGTCCGCCGCCGCCCAGGAAGCCCAGCTGGTCGAACGAGCCGATGCGAGCCGGACCGGGCCTGCCGCTCGGCGGTCCGGCCGGCGGGGCGCCCCGCCCGCCGCCCTGGCCGTGGGCGAACGGCATCGCCGTCCGTACCGCCGACTCCAGTACCTTGCCGTCGAGTTGCCCGTACAGGAAATCGTGCAGCGCGAAGATGGTGACGGAGCCGATCACCGCGCAGACGGCGGCGACCAGGGCCACGCAGGACAGGACGAGACGGCGGCGCAGCGACCAGCGGCGGCGCACCCTCGGCCCGGTCCGGCCCCGGCCCGGACGGCCCCGGCGGATCACGCCGGTTCGCCCGGCTTGATCAGGTAGCCGGCGCCGCGCCGGGTGTGGATCATCGGGGGGCGGCCGACGTCGATCTTGCGGCGCAGGTAGGAGATGTAGAGCTCGACGACATTGGCCTGGCCGCCGAAGTCGTAGCTCCAGACGCGGTCCAGTATCTGAGCCTTGCTGAGCACGCGGCGAGGGTTACGCATCAGGTAGCGCAGCAGTTCGAACTCGGTCGCGGTGAGGTGGATGTTGGTGCCGCCGCGGCTGACTTCGTGGCTGTCCTCGTTGAGCACGAGGTCGCCGACGGCCAGCAGCGACTCGTTGCGCGCGGCGGCGGCGCCGGAGCGGCGCAGCAGCCCGCGCAGCCGGGCCACGACCTCCTCCAGGCTGAAGGGCTTGGTCACGTAGTCGTCGCCGCCCGCGGTGAGCCCGGCGATCCGGTCCTCCACCGCGTCCTTCGCGGTCAGGAACAGCACCGGCACGTCCGGGGTCTCGCGGCGCAGCCTGGCCAGCACTTCGAGGCCGTCCATGTCGGGCAGCATCACGTCCAGGACGACCGCGTCGGGCCGGGACTCGCGGGCCGCGCGCAGGGCGCTCGCCCCGTCGGCCTCGGTGCGGACCTGCCAGCCCTCGTAGCGCAGGGCCATCGACAGCAGATCGGCGAGCGGAGTCTCGTCGTCAACAACGAGGACGCGGACCGGCGAACCGTCGGGGCGGGCGAGGTCGGTCGCGGACTGGGGGACGGCGGACTGCGGGGCCGCCGGCTGGGGGGCCGTCGCCGGGTGGGCCGGGCCCTGGCTCCGGCCCTGGGGCCGGGCGGGGGCCGGGGCGGGGGCCGGGGCGGCGGCCGCCGGGGTCCGGCGGCTCTGGGGGCTTTCGGTACCGGTGAGCGATGAGGTGGAAGGCATGATGTTCACCCTGTGGGCCCGCTATGAAAGAAATCTTGGCCGTTTCTGTGAAACGTCTGAGAATCCACGCGGGAAGATCGGTCGAGCAGGGTCCGGCGCGCGGACATTTCCTGTCGCCGAGGGCCAGTTCCGGTCATGACCTGGGAAGAAGCGGTCGGCTGTGCTGAGAGGCCCACGTCCCGGCGTATGTTCGTCGCTATGGCGGGAGAGACCTGCGACGAGGAGGCACCCCCGGGCACGTCCGGCGCGCGGGCGCCCCGGATGGTCGCCGTCGAGCGGCTGGGCCCAGGCGATCACGCATGCCTGTGGTTCGACAGCCATGAGGACAGATGGGCGCTGCGTGCCGCCTTCGCCACGGACGGGCTGGCCCGCGGCGAACGGGTGATCTTCTTCACCGACCCGGACACGGTCGAGGACGAGGCACTGGACCGGCTGGCCTCCTTCGGCGTGCCGGTGGACGCGGCCGACGGCGGCGGGCGGGTCGAGGTGGTCGGGACCGTGCCCGGCTACGAACCCGGCCGCGGCTTCGACGCGGCCGCTCGCAACGCGCACTGGGTGACGGTGATCCGCGAGACATGGGCTCGCGGCTTCACCGGGCTGCGGGCCACCGGCGACATGAGCTGGGCGGCCCGACCGGACGTGGACGGCGGGCAGTTGGCGGCATACGAGGCCGGACTGACGCCGCTGCTGGCCAAGTTGGGCTTCACCGGGGTGTGCGAGTACGACCGCGGGGCGTTCGGGGGGTCGTCCCACGGGGCGGATTCCCCGGCGGGGAAGGCGGGTTCGGCGCTGGACCTGACGAGACCGTGGACAGTGCCCGTGGCGGACCCCTTCGTGGACGAGCCCGGGGGCGGCGTGGGCTGGCGGAGCGCTCACAGCCATGAGGCGCGCACGCCGAACGCTCTGGACGCGCCGGTCGGGGACAAGCCGGGCAGCACGGCCGGACGCCTCGACGGGCGGCTGGAACAGGTGCTGGCCGCCCACCCGTTGAACGTCATGCCGGTGCCGGGCGGACTGCACTCCTCCCGGGACGGCAATGTGCTGCGGCTGGCCGGCGACGCGGACCTGGCCACCCGGATCCCCTTCGAACAGGCGGTCCGGGAGGCGGGGTTGACCACGATCGATCTGACCGGCCTCGCCTTCGTCGACGCCTACTGCGTACGGACGCTGCTGCGGCTCGGCGGTGTGACCCTGGAGTGCACGACGGCGCAGTACCGGCTGCTGGAACTGTGCGGCGCGGCCGGCGGCGACCAGTCGATCGTCGAGGTACGCACGCGGCCGGCCGGGCGCTCCGCCCGCAGATCACGGGATACGCCCCGTTGAGCCCGACCGGCGCCGCCGCGCCCACCGCGTCAACCACGCTCACCGCGTCAACCGCCGGCCGGAGCCTGGACCCCTGGATTCGGTGCGCCCGGCCGCGCCCGCCCCTGCCGACCGACTCCGCCTGATCCGACCCGTGTCGCGAAGCCCTCGGCGCCCGCCGCGCAAGGGACTTCGCGATGTCGCCCGCCTGCGGCGGCAGTTGGCCGCCCCCGCTCAACACCCCTTCGGGGACGACCCGTCGACCGGCCAGAACCCGGAATGCGCCGCCACCACCCCTCCCCTTCTGCTGTGATGGAGCCAGCACGCTTCGTAGTCGAGGGGAGCCCCAGGTGGACAAGGAAGAGGAACGCCGGCTCTCGGCGCTCACCCCGGAGATCTCCCGGACGACCGTCGACCTGCTCCGCCGGGTCGTCGGCCTCGAACCCGCCGAACACATCCCGGAGGAAGCCCTGGCCACCGCCGATCGCGTCCTCGCCCGACACGGCCCCGACGGCCTCCGCATCCTCACCATGAGCCTCACCGGCTGGGCCGCCGTCCTCATCGAACAGGACGCCAAACTCTCCGGCCGCACCTTCGAAGCGGTCCTCGACGACATCGACCTGACCTGCCTGGAGGCCAACGCGGAGGGCTGACGCCCTTCTTGCCGCCTGCCTGACGAGCATCTCTCGGAAGCTTCGGACCTACCGCGGCCCGCGAAGTGCCCCGCCCGTAGGCGAGCGGTCCGTCAACGGTTGTCAGCGCGGGCGTCGTGCGTCCGGCGGCGGGCGCGGCAGTCATCCTCGTGCTGGTGGACCGCCCGGGGCAGCGGGTTCGCGCTGGATGAGTCTCACGCCGTCGTGCGCACGCACAGCGGGTGGGGATGCGGCGTCGAGGCGGTCAAGGGCGTCCAGGACGCGGATCGCATATGCCTCGTCCGCGAGTTCGCCGACTTCCTCTCGGGTGACCCAGCGCACCGCGCTGGTCTCGCTGCCGGTGGCGGGCCGGCCGTCGATCGCCTCGCAGCGGAAGACGAGCGAGACGATCAGTCCGGTCATGTTCTTGTAGACACCGGTCAGGGTCGCGGGAAGCGCGATCGTGATGCCCGTCTCCTCCAGCACCTCGCGCTGGAGCGCGTCCGGGATGGTCTCCCCGGCCTCCAGGACACCGCCCGGCGGTTCCCAGTGGCCGTTGTCCCGACGCCGGATCAGCAGTGCCCGCCCGGCGTCATCAACGATGACTCCGGCGACGCTGACAGAGTGCGGGCGGTCGATCGGCACGTCCCTGATCCCTCCGGATGGCTGGGCTTCTCCACCGTAGCGACAAAGGCACGGTCCGCTCCGACCATCTCGGCGCGCCGGACCCCACCAACGACGGCGCGGTCTTTCGCCAGAGGGCGCGCCCGGTCCGGCTCCGACACGCTCCTGTATGGCACGAAAGAGCCCCCTCGGGATAATCCCGAGGGGGCTCCGACCTGCTGTGCACTCGGCAGGATTCGAACCTGCAACCTTCTGATCCGTAGTCAGATGCTCTATCCGTTGAGCTACGAGTGCGAGGTGCTTTGCGGCGTTTTTGGGCCGGTCAGCGCTGCGTGGACAACTTTACATGAGGTGGCGCGGGAGGTGAAATCGATAAGGCGGAGGCGGGGTGAGCTGGGGAGACGCTGTTTTTTCGGGGGTGGGTGGGGCGGGAGGCGTCAGGCCCAGGTGGCGGGGCCGCCGCCGTGCCAGTCGATGAGGGTGGGGTCGTCGAGGAGGACGGAGTCCGGGTCGAGGCCGGCGCGGCGCAGGAACTCGATCACGTCGGCCGGGCCGTAGGCGATGCCGAGGGTCTCCGCGTCGATCCGTACGGTGCGGCCGGCGCCGACGACGGGTTCCACGACGACGCGGGGCTGCGGAGTGTCCATGCGTCCACCCTGCCGCCGACCGCGGTGTCCCGCATGCGGAGGCGTTGTCAGTGCCTGCCGATACGGTGAAACCTCCCATCCACATGGCTGTGCGATGGCATGGCCCTCGCCGACAGCGCGGCGAGGGCCTCACCGCGCGGGGCGCCGGGCGCCGATGGAAGCGGCCAGGCCGGCCGGGGCAGCCGAACGGCCCCCGGGAAACACCTCAGGGAGCCCGGACCCGAAGGTACGAACTCCCTGATCGGACAGCGGAGGCGGAGGGATTTGAACCCTCGATGGACGGTAAAGCCCAAACCGCATTAGCAGTGCGGCGCCATAGACCGGACTAGGCGACGCCTCCTGGGTGCGTGCCCGGGTGGTGAGTGGGCGCGCGGGGAAATGATGACACAGCCTGGAGGGCCGCGACCAATCGCAGACTACGGTACAAGCCGGTGACTGGGCAGGGCAAAGGGGTTCGCCGGGAGTTCGCCGCGCCCACGGGAGAGTGACTGCCGGGGCGCCGGGGCCCTCACCCGGTAGGGAGGGGACATGTCTTCCACCCGCACCGCTCGCCCCACGCCCCGCCGCACCCCCCACCGCGCCCCCCTCGGAAGCGTCGTCCTCAGGGTCCTCGGAATCCTCGGGGCCGCCCTGATGCTCGCCGCCACGCCCGGCGCCGCCGCCCAAGCGGTGGGGCTGCCGTGGTCCGCCCCCGGCGGGCACCTCGTCATCACGTACGACGACGGCTCCGGGCACAGCCGGACGTACCACGTCGTCTGCGGGGGAAGGACCAGCTGGACGCAGGCGTGCCGGCGGCTGCGGGAGATCGGTGGGCCGGTGGGTCCGGTCGCGGGCGGCGAGCTGTGCTCGATGATCTACGGAGGGCCGCAGAGCGCCGAGGTCAGGGGGCGATGGGCCGGGCAGGTCGTGGCCGAGTCGTACCGACGGACGAACGGGTGCGAGGTGGCCCGCTGGTCGCGGATGGTGCCGGTGCTCCCCGCTCCCGGCCAGGAGTCGCCGCACAGGGAACTCAAAGGCTGAAACCCCTGGCAGACCTCGAAGGACGCCCGGCGCATCCGGCCGCCGAACCCCCGCCAACCTCCCGACAGCCCCCAGCCAGCGCCCCGCTGACGCGTCCCGCGCCCCCCGTGACGTACGCCACACCCACCCCCGCCACCTCCCGCGCGACCCCCAACGCCGAAGCGGGCAGCCGCACATGGGCATCCGAGCCACCGGCACGGGGCCCGACCCGTACACTCGGCTAGTGACATGTCCCGGGGGTGGCGGCAAGATGGGCCGCCCGTGACGACAGCCGACCGCGCCGCGTGAAAGGGACGCGCGCGGGGCCGCCCCGGGAGCGCAGGGCAGCGTGGCAACACATGCGGTAACAAGGAGGACGCGTCCGTGAGCAGCAGGCCATCCCGAGGCGCTGCTCGCCTCGCCTCGATACTCGACGCCCTCCCGGACGCGCTGCTTCTGGTCAACGCCAACGGCACGGTGGTCAACGCCAACGCGATAGCGCTGGAGACGTTCGAGACGCCGGGTACGGCGCTGGTGGGGCGGGGGCTGCTGGACCTGCTGCCCTCCTTCGACCCGAAGCGGATCCCGGGGTCGATGCGCAGCCCGCGCGAGGCCGAGGAGGACACCCGGACGAAGCCGACCCGGATGACCGCGCGCCGCACCGACGGGACCGAGTTCCCGGTGCAGGTGACCAGCGCGAATCTGGAGGACGGCCGGACCCCGTACGACGACTTCGGCGACGGGATCCCGCACTTCACCGGTGACGAACTGCTGATGCTGGTGGTCCGCGACCTGTCCGGGACGGTGGACACCGAGGCCGAACTCGCGCGGCAGCAGCGGCAGACCGAGATGATCCTGCGGGCCGCCGCCGAGGGCGTGGTGGGCGTGGACACCGCGGGCAAGATCGTGCTGGTCAACCCGTCCGCCGCGCAGATCCTGGGGCACCGGGCGACCGACCTCGGCGGCAAGGAGCTGCACCCGCTGGTGCACCACTCCCGCCCCGACGGGTCGCCGCTGGCCTACGAGGAGACGCCGCTGGCCGACACGCTGCGCTCGGGGCGCAAGCACCGGGTGCGCGGCCAGGTGCTCTGGCGCAAGGACGGCAAGGCGGTGCCGGTCGACCTGACGACGGCGCCGGTACGGGACGGGGAGCAGCTGGTCGGCGCGGTGATGACGTTCACCGACCGGACGCAGTACGACGCGCTGGCGGCGCGCGGGATGCAATTGCGGGCACTGCTCGACGTATCCCTGCGCGGGCCGCTGGCGGAACTGCGCGGCGAGCTGACCGGGCTGGCGGCGGACCCGGCCGGGCAGCTGTGGCCCGAGGCCAATCAGATCCTGCACCACCTCTCCGCCGGATACGCCCGGATCACCACGCTCATCGACAATGTGCTGGCCTTCCAGCGGCTGGACCGCGGCGAGGACAAGCTCAACCGGGCGCCGGCCGGGCTGGACGACGTGATCGGCGCGGCGGTTGACGGCGCGGTGGAGCTGATCGGGCCCGGCCGGGCGCAGTACGCGGTGCACGCGCCGCCGATCCAGGCGTCGGTGGACGCGCCGCGGATGGTGCAGGCGCTGGCGCACCTGATCGCCGACGTGGCCGGGGTGGACTCGGCGGGCAACGCGATCGCCTTCTCCGGCGATTCGACGATCGTGGTGGCGGCGGCCCAGCGCGGCGATGTCGTGCGGATCGACGTACGCGGGCCGAGCGCGGGCGGCGACCCGGTGCATCTGCCGCTGGCGCGCGGGATCGTGGAGCGGCACGGCGGCGTGCTGCAGACGCACGAGGTGCCGGGGCAGGGCAGCGCGTATGTGCTGGAGGTCCCGGTCGGCCCGGGGTCCGGTTCCGGCGGCGGGCGCAGGGCCGCGGCGGAGGGTACGGACTCGGAGGGACGCGGGCCTTCGGACGGTACGGAAACGGGTACGTCGCCGGGCGCCGGTACGTCCTCCGGTACGCGGGGACGGTCGACGGCGGACGATACGCAGACGGTGGTCGCGCCCTGGGCGATTCCGGCGACGGCGGATCAGAGCGAGGCTCCCACCGGGCGGCGGCGCGCGCTGCGGCGGCCGGAGGAAACGCCCGCGGCGGGAGCGGGAGCGGGCGGCGGCCCTGGCGCTGGCGCCGGCGCCGCGGCGGAGAGCGTCCAGCCGACCGGGCGCAGGGCTCGCCGGGCCCGTTCGGAGGAGCGCGGCGAGACCCCGGCGGAGGACCGCGCGGAGCCCGAACGACGCCGGGAGATCGGCCCGGGCCCCAACGCCCTGCCGGCGGCGGACGCGGGCGGCCGGAGCGGGGCACGGGGCCAGGCGGCCACTCCGGCGGGTGAGGCCGGGGCCGGCGGCCGGCAGGGCAATCCCGGCAGTGAACTCGACCTGCGGGGTGGGCAGGGCAACCCCGCGGGTCAGCGGGGGAACCCGGGCGGGCCGTTCGGGCAAGGGGGCCAGCACGGCAACCCGGCCGCTCAGCAGGGCAACCCCGGCGGTCAGCACGGCGCCCCCGGCAACCCCTTCGGCCAGGCGGAGCAGCAGCGGCCCGACCCCAGCGATCCCTTCGGGCAGAGCGGCCAGCTCGGCGCGGTCAACCCCGGCGGGCTCCAGCCCGACGGCATGGGCACCCCGGGAAACCAGCAGCCCGACCGCGCGGGCGCCCCGGGCGGTCAGCAATCCGGCCAACAGCCCGGCCAGCACAGCGCCCCCGGCGTCCCCGGCGTTCCGCTCGGCCCGGCGAGTCCCTCGGGTCCGGCAGCGCCTCCCGCCCCGCAGCCCGACCCCATGGGCACCCCGGGCGGCGGGGGCCAACCCGCCCTCCCCGCCGCCGCGTCCGCCGCGCCGACCGAGCCCGAAGGGACGGGCCGCCGAGCCCGCCGCGCCCTCGAACCGGCCGCACCGGACAGCGGCCCCGCCCCCGTACCCCCGCAGGCCCCGCACCCCCCGCACCCCCCGCACCCCGCGCAGTCCGGCCCGCAGCAACCGCCCCAGGCGCCCGGCGGCGCCCCTACCTGGCCCACCCCCGGTTCCGCCACCCCGGACCAGCCCCCGGGCCGTCCGGCGCTGCCCGCCGCCCAGTTGCCCGCCCAGCCCTCATGGCCCCAGGTCGGGCCCTCCGCCCCGCTGAGTTCGGCCGCCAACTCCGCCGCCCCCGCCGGCCCACCCGCGGCGAGCGGCGCGCCGGACACCCCGAACGGGACGAACGCCGACGCCGCGACCCCGCCGAACGCGCCCGCGAACGCGCACGGCACGGCCGGCACACCCTCCCGCTCCCAGGACCCGTCCCACCAGAGCCACGGCCGTGCCATAAGCGTCCGCACACTCGGCCAGGGCGTGCCCTTCGCGATGGACCCGCACCCCGGGCAGACGCAGACGCCGACCCAATCCGTACAGGCGCAGAATCCGCACGGCCTCCCGGCCCAGGTCGCGGCCGGCGGTTCGGGCCGGCGGCGCAGGCTCGCCCCGCCGCAGAACAGCCAGCCCCAGCAGAGCCACATCCTGCCGCAGGTGCCGAGCCAGTTGCACAGCCCGGGCGGCGAGGCGCAGGCGCGGCAGCATCCGCAGGCGGACCCGGACAGCGGCCAGTTGCCGACCCGCGCGCCGGACGGGCCCCAGCAGCCGGTACACCAGCAGCCGCAACCGCCGGTCCAGCCGTCGATGCAGCCGCTCACGCCGCCCTCGATGCAGCCCCCGACGCAGCCGCATCAACCCCCGCAGGCCCAGCCCGCCCCGCCGGCCCCGCAGCCGCAGCACCCTCATCGCGCGCAGCACGCCCAGCAGCAACCTCCACCGCAGCAGCAGTCGCAGCCGCCCTCCCCGCCCCCCGGCCCGGAGATCGCCCCGCCGCGCCTCGCCACCCCGCAGTCGAACCCCCTCCCGCCGCACGCGCCGGGCCGCTCGTACGCGATAGGCGCCCCCGCGGAAGGCGCCGCCGAGGGCCCGGAGTTGCTGGACGGCCCCAATGGCGCCGTCGACGTGACCGACGATCACCAGGAGGAGCCGCTCGACGAGCCGCGCCGTCTGCTGGTGTGGCCCGAGCCGGACATCTCCACCCGGCAGGCGCTGACCGACCGGGGCTATCGTCCGGTGATCGTACGATCGCGCGAAGAAGTGGACGCGCAGATCGCCGAACCGCCCGCCGCGCTCTTCGTGGACCCGCTGACCGGCCCGATCACCCGTACCGCCTTGCAGTCGCTGCGCCAGGCGGCGGCCGCCGCCGACGTACCGGTGCTGGTGACCGCGGGCCTCGGCCAGGCCACCCGGGAGGCCGCCTACGGCGCCGACCCGGCCGTACTGCTCAAGGCCCTGGCACCGCGCGACAGCGAGCAGCACCCGCCACGCGTACTGCTGGTGGAGAGCCACGCGCCGATAGCACAAGCCTTCGCCGCGACGCTGGAGCGGCGCGGTATGCAGGTCACGCACGCCGACTCAGAGACGGACGCGATGACGAAGGCGGCGCAGGTCCACCCGAATCTGGTGGTGATGGATCTGATGCTGATCCGCCGCCGCAGGCAGGGCATCGTGGACTGGCTGCGGGGCAACGGCCGGCTCAACAACACACCGCTGGTCGTCTACACCTCCGCCGACATCGATCCGGCCGAGCTGCCGCGGCTGGCCTCCGGCGAGACGGTGCTGTTCCTGGCGGAGCGCTCGACCAGCACGGATGTGCAGTCCCGGATCGTTGACCTGCTGGGCAAGATCGGCACCTGAGAACCTGAACCCGCACCCTGGGACGGCGGTGCGGCCGATGTCCCGCGCCCGGGGGCGAGCCGCCGGCCCCTGGGACATCGGCCGCACCGGGCCCGGGAAGGCGACCGGTCCGGCGGGGGTCAGAGCGTCGTGACGTCCAACTCCCCGTCCGCGTATGCCTTGCGTATGACCTTCTTGTCGAACTTCCCGACGCTCGTCTTCGGCACCGCCGGCACGATCGCCCACCGCTCCGGCACCTGCCAGCGGGCGATCCGGTCCCGCAGGAAGGCGAGCAGGTCCCGGTAGTCCGCGGTGGCGCCCTCGCGCAGCACGACGGTGGCCAGCGGGCGCTCGCCCCAGCGTTCGTCGGGCACCGCGACCACCGCCGCTTCGACGACGTCCGGGTGGGCCATCAGTTCGTTTTCCAGCTCGACCGACGATATCCACTCGCCGCCCGACTTGATGACGTCCTTGGCACGGTCGGTGAGGGTGAGGTAACCGTCGTCCGAGATCACCCCGACATCGCCGGTCCGCAGCCAGCCGTCCGGGCTGAACTTGTCCTCGGGCCGCAGCGGTTCCTTCCCGGCGCCGCCGTAGTAAGCCGCCGCGATCCACGGTCCGCGCACCTCCAGCTCGCCGGCCGACCGGCCGTCCCACGGCATCACCGAGCCGTCCGGGCCGATCAGCCGGGGTTCGACGGAGGCGGGGAAGCGGCCCTGGGTGATGCGATAGGCCCACTCCTCCTCGCCGCTCACCCCGGCCGGCGACTGCGCGACGGTGCCGAGCGGGGAGGTCTCGGTCATGCCCCAGGCGTGGCAGAGCCGTACGCCCAGCTGCTCGTCGAACGCCTTCATCAGGGCCGGCGGGCAGGCCGAACCACCGATGGTGACCTGCCGCATCGAGCTGACGTCCCGCGGTTTGGCGGTGAGCTCGGCGAGCAGGCCCTGCCAGATGGTGGGCACCGCGGCGGCGTGGGTGGGGCGCTCGCTCTCGATCATCTCGGCGAGCGGGCCGGGCTGGAGGAAACGGTCCGGCATCAGCAGATTGATACCGCTCATGAAGGCGGCGTGCGGCAGTCCCCAGGCGTTCACATGGAACATCGGGACGACCGGCAGCGAGGTGTCGTGCGAGCTCAGCCCCATCGACTCGGTGGTGTTCACCTGGAGCGAGTGCAGATAGACCGAGCGGTGCGAGAAGACCACACCCTTGGGGTCGCCGGTGGTGCCGGAGGTGTAGCACATGGCCGCGGCGTCACGTTCGTCCAGCTCGGGCCAGTCGTAGGTGGTCGGCCGTCCCGCCAGCAGCGCCTCGTACGCGTGAACCGCGGGACGGTGGCCGTCGAGCAGGCTGAGGTCACCGGGGCCGACGACGACCAGGTGCTCGACGGATTCCAGCCGGGGGAGCAGCGGGGCGAGCAGCGGCAGCAATGTGCCGTTGACCAGGATCACCCGGTCGGCGGCGTGGTTCACGATCCAGACGAGCTGGCCGGCGGGGAGCCGCAGATTGAGGGTGTGCAGCACCGCGCCCATGGCGGGGAGGGCGAGATACGCCTCCAGGTGCTCGCAGTTGTTCCACATCAGCGTCCCCACCACGCTCTGCTCGGTCACGCCGAGTTCGTCGCGCAGGGCGTTGGCGAGCTGGGACGCGCGGTCGCCGATCTCCCGGAAGGTGCGGCGCCGGGGTTCGCCCTCCCCGGTCCAGGTGGTGACCTTCGACCGATGGTGCACGGTCCGGCCGTGTTCCAGAATGCGGCTGACAAGCAGCGGCGTGTCTTGCATCGTGCTGAGCACACGGGCCTCCGGCGGCATCGACGAGGTCGGTTGCCCGTGATTGTGCTGGCATACCGGCTGGTATGTCACTACCCCGCGCGGCACGATCCACCGCCGCGGCGGGGTTGGTGGGGACCTGGGGCTGTCCGGCCGGCGCCGGGGAACCAGGGCTCACGCCGCGGTCAGCGCCTCGCCCGCACCGCTGCTCGCACTGGGGCCCGCACCCGTAGCGGCGCTCACCCCGGCTCCGGCACCGGCGCCCTCCTCCGGGTCGGCCTCGTCGCCGTGCAGCAGCGCCAGCTCCGGGTCGCCGCGCAGCTTCCCCAGCGCCCGCGACACCGCGCTCTTGACGGTGCCGACCGAGACCCCGAGCTGCTCGGCGGTCTGCACCTCGCTCATGTCCTCGTAGTAGCGCAGCACGACCATGGCGCGCTGCCGCGGGGGCAGCCGGGTTATCGCCCGCAGCAGCGCGTCGCGCTGGGCCTGCTGCTCGGTGAGGTCGGGACCGGTGCCGGCCGGCTCCGGCAGCTCGTCGGTGCTGAACTCGTCGACCTTGCGCTTGCGCCACTGCGAGGTCCGGGTGTTCACCAGGGTCCTGCGGACATAGCCGTCGACGGCCCGGTGGTCGTCTATACGGTCCCAGGCGAGATACGTCTTCGTCAGCGCCGTCTGCAGCAGGTCCTCGGCGTCGGCGGGGTTGGGGGTCAGGGAGCGCGCGGTGCGCAGCAGCGTCGGGCCCTTGGTGCGGACATAGGCCGTGAACTGCGTCGTATTGGCGCTGGTGCACACAGGCGTGGTCATGGCTCCACGCTAGAAGCCGACGTACGTCCGGCGGATCGGCCGCAGGTGCCGACCACGGATCACTCTCAGGTCGTAGGCGGGGGGCTTTCCCCACCTTCCGAGGGCGTAGCCGGACGGGGGTGTCCCGCAGGGGATGCACCTGGTATCGCCCCCTGCTACGCCCGGGGGGTGCTACCGGATGTCGGCCGCGCCGGGCGGTCGGCGACGCCGTCCGCCCAGGTGGGAGCCGGTGTCAGCCCACTACGGCGACGGGCGCGTCGATCAGGTCGCGGTCGATGCTCAGCGATTTTCCGCCGTGGGTCTCACTGACGCTGCCGTGGTACTGGTGGATCCGGGCGTGCGGGGTCCAGGCGGCGGCCGCCAGCGACGGCTCGTTCACCAGGCTCGCGCTCACTCCCCAGCGGGCGTACCAGATCGCGTCCGGCAGGTCCGCGGCCCCGGCCCGGCGGGCGCTCTCCAGGTGGGCGACGCCGGAGTCGGCGCTGCTGTAGAAGCCGGAGAGATAGCCGGCGGCGCTCAGCTGCCGGTCCCAGGCCTGGATGTAGGCCAGGGTGGCGGCCTTGCACGACGCGTCCCTGATGTCGTACGACTCCATGTCGAAGTAGAGCGCGCTGCCCGGACTCAGGCCGAGCGCTCCGGCGGCCCGCACCGCGTCCGCGCCCTCGGAGGCGCCATGGGCGGCGGGGTCCCTGGTGTCGATCAGGTACGGGTTCTTGTTGGAGCCGGTGACGCAGGGGCTCTGCGAGCCGACGTAGATCGGCAGCAGGCTCCAGCCCGACGCGGTGGTCTGCCGTACCCAGTCCGGGGTGAGCTGGGTCTGGGTCGTACACGCGCGGGCGCGGCCGCCGAAGTAGATGCCGACGGCGCGGTAGGAGGAGTGGGCGCGCCAGGCGTCCATGGTGGCGAGGTCGGGGGCCCGGCAGGTGTCGAAGCCGTCGCCGCTGAAGGTGCGGCCGCCGAGGGAGCGGCCGAGGGCTCGGTGGCCGGTGGTTCTGTGGCGGGTGGCCCAGAGGCCGGTGGTTCTGTGCCGGGTGGTCCGATGGCGGACGGGACGGTGCGGGACGGGTCGGTGACCGGACGGGATGCCCGACGAGATCCGCGGCGACGGAGCGGGCTCGGCGGAGGCACCGGCCACGGAGCGTTTCGACGGCTGGGGGCCCGTCGCGGTCGCCGTCCCGGCGGGCAGCAGCAGGCCGACCAGCGTGAGCACTCCGGAAAGAACAAAACGAATAAACGTACTTCTTTCGCTCATTCCGTGAGTGAACGACGGCCCAGGGGCTCCCGGACGGAGACACGCCGCTACCCACTCGTCTGCCACACCGTTGATCCGGGAGCATGGAGGACTTGGCGCGAGCTTGGCGGGGTCCCGCCGGGACACCCGCCTTGGCCGCCGGAGTTCGCAAAAGTTATCCACAGCCTGTGGACGAACTGCGCCGCACTTCCCCCGCCTCCCCCACGGCCCGCCCGGAATCTCCCGGGAATCCTCCGGAACGCCGGGCGCGCGGCGGCCTTGCTGCCCGCCGCCGCGCGCCCGCCTTCCGCGCCACCGCCCCAGGATGGTGACACGGCGTCACATCACGTCACCAAGCCCTTGCCACCGGGCCCGGCGCCGTCACCAGAGCGGCGTGAAAGCGATGTTGACGTTGTCCTGCTGGATGGCGGTGAAGCCGGAGCCGACCACGCTCGCCGTGCTGTTCTGGTTGGACGCCCCCGGGCCGTTGGCCGCCTGCTGGTTCGATGTCACATTCCCGAAATTGGCCCCGCCCACCACATTGCCACCGGAGTTGCTCACCACCGTCGCCCTCGAGTTGACACCGGCGAACGCGCCGTCATCGGCCGAGGCGGTGCCGGCGAACAGCACCGCCGCCAGGGGCAGCGCCGCGACGGCGGCCAGGACGCGGGCAGTACGGATGCTTGCCATGGTGTTCCCTCCCACAAAACGGACTATCTCGGTCCGGCGAGCGGCTGGCCAACCGCTCCACCGTGATGCACTCGGCGTCGCCAGGAAGAGAGTTGCCCATGGGGTCGGCCCGGAATACCCTCGCATGATCCTTTTCGCTCGCAAGCGTGACGATCTGTCGATAAACCCACCGTGCGCCCGTTTCAGCGGAGACGCACCAAAGCGCCCCCCTGCGCGGCGCATCAGGCCCGGCTACCCCGTCCACGCGTAACTTGGTGCCCTATGACCGATTCATTGGCATTCGATGTCCACGGTGCGGGAGCCGGCCTCGTCCTCATCCACGGCACCGGCAGCAGCGGTCTCGGCACCTGGGGCAGCGTCCTGGGCGACCTCGCAGCCGAATACACCGTCGTGCTCCCCAACCTGCCGGGCTCGGCCGGCAGTCCCCTGCCGCCCGACGGCACTCCTCTCGACCCGGACACCATCGCGGATCAGATCATCAGCGCGGCACGCGACGCGGGCCTCGAACGTTTCGCCCTGGTCGGCGCCTCCCTCGGTGCCCCGCTCGCCGTCCGCGCCGCGGCCCGCCACCCTGAGTTCGTCACCCGCCTGGCCACGGTCTGCGGCTTCGCCCACCCCCGGCCCACCTTGCGGCTGAACCTCGAACTGCTGGCCTCGATGTACGGCAGGGGCGACGAGGACGCGAGCAAGTTCATCGCCATGCTCTCCTTCTCCGAGGACTACTTCGCCGCACTCACGGAAGAAGGCCTCCAGGAAGTCCTCCAGCAGGTCCGCGAACAACGGCCGGAGCTCGGCACCATCGCCCAGATCGCCCTGGCCCTGCGCCTGGACGTCCGCCAGGACCTCCCCCGCATCCGTGTACCCACCCTGGTCCTCACCCCCACCGGCGACCGCTTCGTCGCCCCCGCGCACTCCTACGAGATCGCCACCGGAATCCCGGCCGCCCGCCTCGTCCGAATCCCGGGCGGCCACGCCTCCCTCATCGAGGACCCCCGCACCACCCTGTCGGAACTCCTGCCCTTCCTGGGCGAGCGCGACTGACCCCCCGATCCCGCGACAGGGATCCCTGGCACGGCCCGATCCATGGGCCGGTCAAGAGGCTTGCATTACCTACGAGTTAACGGTCGCAGGTCGGCGAGGGACAGGTCCTGGGCCCACCGGCTCAGCGGGCCATCCAGCGGTCGACCTCCCGCGCCCGCGCGTCCAGCGCGGTGAAGGCGGCGGCTGAGGCGGTCCGGGGATCGCCGGGGACCTGTACGTCGCGCCGGACGCCCCCGGGCGCATGGCCGTCCCCCGATCCGGACAGCTCCACCTCGATTCCCGCGCGCCGCGCGAGTGCGACCGCCGTCGCCACGAACCCTTCGGAGAGAGCGACGATCACCGAGTGGCCCGCCCGGCAGTGCCACGCGACCAAGCGGCGTGCGAACTCCTCGTACACGGCCGGATCGACCTCAAGCGTGTCCGGGTCGCCCGGGTATTTGCCCTGGCCGCTCCCCGAGGGCAATTCGAGCTCCGCCGCGAAGACCTCGACCTGCCGCAGGAAGAGGCGGCCGGCACCGCTCGACGGGTTCCACAGCGTCTCGTCACCGATGTCGAAGTACATACTCATCGCCGATCCCCCCTGCTCAGCCGCGTCGGCACAGGCCAGAAGATCGCCCGGGTCGTAGGCACCCGGGTATAACGGCCGTTGCCCAGCCACCGAATCCCGGCCCGCCCACGGCCCCCACGGCGACGACGAACCAATGCGCCGCGCCTCGTCGGGCGGGTCCGCCCCCGTTCGGGTGGTCTCCCGTCAGCCGAATCATTACTCTGAGTTACAAATCTGTCACCGTGGGCAAGCAACGTTCGTCCGCCCCACAACAGAGATAGGTGATCCGGTGACAACTCGATTCGCCAAGGCGCTGCTGGCGGCCTCGCTGACGCTCACGGCCGCGGCCATGGCGCCGACCCTCAACGCCCGCGCAGCCACCCCCCGGGAGACCTGCAGGGAGGCGATCAAAGCAGCGGGCGCGCTGCACGGCGTCTGCTTCTGGTCCGAAGAGGGCTACCAGGGAACGCTCAAGGTCCACACGGACCCCAAGCCCCCGAGCGTGTGCGGGAACATCGCCGCCGCGCAGTCCGCCGTCAACCTCACCACCGACACGCGCAAGTTCTTCGCGAACTCGGGCTGCCACGATGACAATTACCTCTCCGAACTCGCCCCGAACGGAGAAAGCGACGACCTCGACCCGACCAGCGACGTCCCCGCCGAGTCCTGGCGCTGACCGAACCCCCGCAGCCCCCGCCCCCGCAGACCGCCGGGCGGGGTCCGACCGCCCAGGTCAGCGCGGCCCATCGGCGTCCCTCAGCGCCAATGGGCCACGGCGCCGCAGGGCGAGAAAGAGAAAGGGGGGTGCCCCGAAGCTCGGGGCACCCCCTCTGACGTGCAACTACGTTGACCACCGCGGAGGCTGTGGGATTTGAACCCACGGTGACATCGCTGCCACGACGGTTTTCAAGACGGGCGGGACATCGAGGAACCGAGGCTGGCTGACCTGCTGCTTCCCTTGTTTTCAGCTCCTGGGCGGTGTTGCGGTCCACACGTGGTCCAAGGCGCCAGGTCTGCGTGGGCAGGGCTTCCGCACAGCAGCCTCCCATGTGGCCTCATCGGGTCACCGAAGACGATGAGGCTGCAAGGTGTCGAGAGAGCCATCTGCGCTTTCAGCCATAGCCAACACTCCGAGATCACCACTTTGGCCCATATATTGCCCATCGCTAGTTCATCGTATCCGATCTGAGGCGTCTCCAACTCAGACGTTTTCCGATCGTTAACTCAGCCATCCAAATCGTGGCAATTCTGCTCACCCTGTTGATTGGCTCCGAACATCTGCATCCAACCATTGTTCAATATGAAGAAAGAGCGCTTCATTCCGAATTTCGTCGTACTCTAGACAAGACATCAATGCCAATTCAAGTAGGGAGGAGTCTTGCAATCCTCGTCTGCGGCCATCTTCTTTGGTGAAAACTCGCGGACATTTTCTTTTGAGGAATTTTACAATGAAGACGGCGATATCATGGCCTCGGGAAAATGAACGGATATCCTCAAGGATTAGCTTTCGGAGCTCCACGAAGCGGTTCCACAGATCAGCTGGCTTGTGCGCCCTAATATTCTCCCGCAGCGAAGTCCGAAATATCTCGACTACCGCGTCCTTAGGACACTCAACTCCGAGTGGCACATGGTCCACAGCTTTGGCAGAGACGGAAACCCCGACGTTGGTCTCTCTAAGACATACGCTGATCAGAAACATGGCCTCCAGTCCAGGTCGAATCTCAGCAATCAGATCTCTGCCCGTTATTGAGTCCGGGGCCGAGAATACTACGCGCAACATCTTCTCCAGCACCTTTTCCGTCAAGGCATAAGACTCCAAGGAGGCATAATCGGTGTAACGCAGCCCCGGGATTCGTGGACTCGAATCCAGCCCAATGCTTGCATAATCAGCATCGGCGATAAGCAAGGCAGAATGGCAGTCAGGTGCGATATCAACAAGCAACTGCGCTAGATAGATGACACGCCCGCGAGCGCCCGTAAGGTAACCCGCATCAGACACATCCGAATCCGTAATATAAACACGGTCACCGACCGGGTAGGTTCTGATGAGTAGACCGTGATTATCAACATGCGAGAGAAACCAGTCGACATACGATTTATCATTGTATCCTTCAACTATAATATCTCGAATGTCGGGCTCCAGTTCATAAAGGGTTGCAAGTTCTGCGGGCTGGCGAAGCTCCATCTCGTCTTCCGAACCACCACGCCACATTTCCGGTATTCTCCTTCCTCGATTGATAGACGGGTACAAACCACTACTCTTCCTCAATCAGTCGCTTCTTCTTTGGAATCATGCGCGCCAATGATTTTCGATGACCTGTAATTACCTCGATGGAATGCGTAGCAACGATGAACTGGACCGAGCTTCCCTCCGTACACGCCAAGAGTGCATCCATCAGCTGCCTCTGCCATTTAACGTTGAGGCTAATTTCTGGCTCATCGATCAGAAACAATTTGGTATTCTCACGGGCCAAAATAGTGTTCAGCAGTAGCAACAGAATCTGGCGCTCTCCTGATGAGAGTTGCTCAGGACTCAAGCGCTGCGACTTCGATCGCACTTGAATTCCACCAGAAGTTCGATAGGTGATCCTCTTCCCGCTATTTGCAAAAAACCTGTTCATCTCGTTTGTGAACGTCTGCACCAGATGGAATACGCCGCTCAAGGCGTCCAGGCGCGCTGTCTGTGCACTCAAGAATGGTTCCAAGACTGCCTCCGCCACAGCGAGCTTCGAGTCAGGCACCCCCTCCACCGCGCTGATGAACTGGTCTCTGTCAATCCTCGGAAGGAGCCCGTACTGGCTGTAGACACGGGTCCGCGCCGCGACCTCATCAATCCTGCCGATAAGAAGCTCCTTGGTAACTTCTTCATCCTTGGAGGGATCCGTCTCTGCCACCCTCCCCAGAATCCCCAAATAAACATCGTTAGAACTTCTAGAGCCTCGCTGTCCGCCTTTAATTACCTGGTCCTTGACCATATCGTCGACCCGTTCGATGGCATGATTTAGTTCTGCGGTAACTCCCTTTAGAGTGGTGGCCGACGGATTGTCTTCATCTTCGAACTGCCATTCTTCATCTTCCTCCGATGTACTTTCTATAGCGTCTCCATAGATCTGCCTGTCATCGGCGAGCATATAGGGGACCGCTTGCAATTGGCTCAAGTAAATGACAAATTTATCGCTGAAATCCAATTCGTCCGAATCATTTTTCATCGAGTGCTTTGCACGCATCAGTCGCATACGAATATGGCGATCTGTCGCGTCCATCAGTTCCGCTTCCGCCCAGAGAGATTCTGGAATAGCTACGACCCCGCTTTGGGTAGCTAGGTAGTTTTGATTGATCTCTTCAGAATCTTGGTTAGCGACCGTCACAGTAAACGAACCGGTTAGCCCCGATCGCTTCTTAACGCTGATCTTGTCACCGCTGGTCAAGTTAATCTCCAGTGACCGAAATGGCGTCTTTGCCAACCCTTCCCGGTGTCCCTTAGAAGGATCGGCAGAAAGTGTGTCCCACAAGAGCTTAAGGATTGTTGTCTTTCCGCTTCCATTATTTCCATATAGGAGTGTCAGTCGTCGGCCTCGCGATTCATTCTCGCCTTCGCCGGAGAAGTCGAGGTCGTACGTATAAACGCCGAACAAATCTTCGATACCAACAGATGAAATAAAGGCGGTATTGATTGAACTCATGGCTGCTCCAAGCTCGTAAAGGACATGACATAGGTACATTCTGTCAAATCAACGTACACGGTAGATCTGCTCGATGTGGTGAAAACAAGGAATCTGAGCGCAGACGATTGACGCTCTGGAGCGGTACGCGAGCTGTCAATAGCCCTGACTTCAAGCAACGTCGGCTGCCTTCCACGCGCGCCGGCGAACTCGACCTACTCGGAATCACCCTCGACGCGGTTGTCCGTGCGTGCTGACGGGAGCAGAAGGTCCCGTTCCGGGTGGGTGTCGCCTGCGACGGTGCCGCTGACGCCGAGGTCGTCGCGGGCGGCCTGGTGGAAGGCGTTGATGGCGCGGAAGACGGCGCGGTTGCGGTCGCGCCAGGCTTCGAGGGTGCCTGAGAGCTTGCCGGTGGCTTGCCAGTCGACTTCGAGGGCAGCCGCGTTGAGGTTGTGGCCGGCCTCTACGACGTCGTCGCCGCCCAGGAGCATGACCCGTTCGAAGGCTCGGCCGCGGAAGTGGGCGGCTTCGGTGAGGCGGGCGCGGATCTGGGATTCGGGGTCATCGCTGCGGCGGATGTCCTCGGTGTGCTCGTACAGCTCGACCGCGATGAAGACGCTGGCGCGCACGCGGTCGATGTAGCCCTCGTAGGCGTCGAGTTTCTTGTCATCCCAGCGGGTGAGCAGCTCACGGCGGATGCGCTGGCGCTCGGTCCAGTAGTTGGTGACGTAGGTGGTCAGCGCGCCCAGCAGCACGGCGACGATCGTTAAGAGCTGCTCGGAACTGTCCAAGCCATCCCCCGCCCCGGAGCCGTCAAGACCTCTTGAGGATTTTAAGAGGATCGGCGGACACTTGGGGCTCGCTTCCCGGTTCTGGCTCGTGGGAGCGGGAAAAGCGCGCGGTGCTACGGTGCGCGTGGCAGCCGACGGAGAGGCGATGGGATGAGCAACCCCACTTCAGAGGCCCTGGTCACCCTCGGGCGGTGGTATGTACGCAACGCGCCCGGGACGCTGGCCAAGGCACCGCTCGCCGACTTCCTCAACCCCCGGCTACGGGACGAGCCACGGCGCCGGGTGACTGAATCGGCCGTCGGGCCCCGGTTCGCCGTCGACACGCAAGACCTGATCCAGCGGTACGTGTATCTGTTCGGCGTGTGGGAACCGCGGATGACGCAGTGGCTACGGCGACGGCTGCGGCCCGGCGACACCTTCATCGACGTCGGGGCGAACATCGGCTACTTCAGCGTGCTGGCCTCGCAGCTCGTCGGCCCCGAGGGCAGGGTCGTGGCGATCGAGGCGTCCCGTGCCTTCCAGGACCGGTTGGAGCAGAACGCCCGCCTCAACGGTTGCACCAACATCCGCGCCGTCCACACCGCCGTCTCCGACAAGCGGCAGACGCTCACCTTCATACTCGCCAGCTCGAACAACATGGGCGCCAACAGCATCGTCCCCTACGACGGCCCTGCGGAGTCCACCTTCGAGATCGAGGCGTTCCCGCTCCCGGACGTCCTGGACGAGGACGAGATCGCGAACGCCCGGATCATCAAAGTCGACGTCGAAGGGGCAGAAGGCAGCGTCGTACGCGGGATGGCACCGCTCCTCGACAGGCTGCGGCCCGACGCGGAGATCACCGTAGAGGTCACGCCAGAACGGATGGCCCAGCTCGGCGACTCCGTCGGGGAACTGCTGGAGACGATGCGGGGCGCCGGCTTCCACGTCTACCGGCTCGCCAACGAGTACGCCGCCGCGAGCTACCCCGCCGCGCTGAACGGCACCTCAGCCGTACCCATCCGCTGGCGCGGGCCGGTCACCGGCGAGAGCGACCTCATCTTCTCGCGCGTCGATGCCGAGACGCTGCCCTAGCTCTGGGCCGCACGGCAAGACGCCCCAGCCGCCCGCGAGGGACGCGGGCGACCGGGGCGCGGTGGTGGACACCCGGGTTCAGGTGGTGTGGTGGGCGGCCCAGTCGGCGCGGGCGGCGAGGAGCTGTGGGCGTATGTCGTGGTCGAGGCGGTCCGCCTGGGCGCGTAACTTGGCGGCGATCTCGGCGACGCCGTCCGGATCGAGGCCGTTGATCCAGAAGTCCTCAATGATGGCGATGTTGGCGACCGGAACGGATGGCTCAGGGTCTTCGGCGTAGGGGTTGCAGTCGACGCTTCCCCGGAAGATCTCCGACTCCCCCACTCGGCCTGGCGCACAGGCGCAGCCCGGTGAACGGACCTGCATGGGCTGGCCGTCGAAGAGGGCGTAGTGGTTGAGGTCTGCCAAACGGATCTGGAGCAGGTCGAGCGGTACCCCGGTCTCGCTGGGATCGGCCGTGGCCCAGGCGGGAAGGTAGCCGCTCGCGGTGAACCCGGAGGCGGTGGCGATGGTCCAGGTGCCGGCGGGCGGCACAATCTCGGTGACCGGAGTGTCCGGGGGCGAGTCCACGCCGGAACGTGCCGTAGCGGAGTTGCTCATACGATGCGCACCCCTCATCCGGCCACGGCGAACGGCTCGTCAGCGCCGGCATCCGCGACGATCGCCCAAACGAGTTTTCCGGCCCCCTCACGTTCGCTCACCCCCCAGCGCGACGCGGTGAGCGCGTCGACCAGAGCGAGCCCGCGCCCCGACTCCCCTTCCTCTGAGGGCTTTTGGAGCAGCGGCCAGGTCTCGTTGGCGTCGTGCACCTCGATGCGTACCCCGCCCTCCCCGCGCTCGTAACGCGTCTCGATCTCCCCTTCCAGCGAGGGGCGAGCGTGGCGGACGGCGTTGGTGAGCAGTTCGGACAGGACGAGTTCGGCGGTCTCCGCCAACGCGTCGAGCCCCCACGCCTCAAGCGCGCGCCGCAACTCGTGTCGGGCCTCTCCGACGGATTGGGGGTTGTACGCCCACCTCTCCACTACGACCGGTGCCACCTCGCCGGTTGGCGACAGGCCGCGCAACCCCCGGCTCAGAGCCACCCGCAACGTATCGCCAAGCGACTCGTGCAGCCGCCGAGCGGCGAAGCGAAGCTCTTCGGGGCTCGCGTGGGGGTTGTCCAGGACGCCATGGACGGCGTCGAACACGTCCACTGCCGAGCCGAGTTGGAGTTCCTCGATCTCGTCGGCGAGACCGGAGAGGAAGCCGCCGTTGGTGCTCAGGTAGGCGGGTCGGCCCTCCAGGTTCATCCAGGGGAGAAGACGCAGCGCGGAAGCTTGATCGGATTCGGGAGGCTTCAACCCGTGCGTCGTGGAGACTTCGGTCATCACGTTTCCGCTTTCTTGTCGATCCGGGTTGCGAGGGCAACCTCCGCACGGTCGCCGGGAAGTACGAGGAGTTCGTACGCGACCACCAGGCCGTCGACTGCGGCGATGGTGCGTTCGACGGCGAGGACGGGCGTACGGGCGCCGATGCGCAACGACTGTGCTTCCGCCGCGGTGGGAAACCGGGCGGTGACCTGGTCGGTGCTGGTTGCCCCAAGACCGCCGACCGCGCTGACGATGTCGTCGCCCCAGGGCGACGCCCCGATCGCGGGGGCCTGGATACGGGCTACGGCGTGGGGAACGTAGAGGTGCGCCAGGCTCTGCGGGGAGTTGGCGCGGTGGCTCAGGCATACGTACTCGGTGACCGAGGCGTTGGGCTCGGTCCGGAGACGGGCGGCCAGGTCGTCGGACGCCGTGAGGTCGGTGGAGCTGACGGTCACGTGGAGGTCTTCGGTGCCGCCGGCTCCTGGATAGCTGAGCCGTTCGGGTGGGCGGCGGACGTAGTTGCCGCGGCCCTGGAACTTCTCGATCAGCCCTTCCGCGCGGAGCACTTCGAGAGCGTCGCGGAGGGTCGGGGTACTGACGCGGTAGTGGGCGGCGAGTTGGGTCTCGGCGGCGAGACGTTCGCCGACCGGGAGCGTTCCCGCGACGATGCGGCGGCGGAGGTCGTCGGCGACGTGCTGGTGGCGGGCGGTCATGCGGCGGCGACCGTCGCTCGTGGCCGTACGTCCTTACGGCGCCGGGCCCATTCCTCGGCGTTGAGGACGTACGGGCGGACGAGCGGGTGGTCATCCGGCCGGAGGGGCAGCGCCGGCGGGCGCAATGGCCGTAAGGCCCTGGCCGGCGCGGGATTCCCCGGCGTATCCAACGGGTCTGCCCCCGGCGGTCGTTGGTGGTGGGGCCCCGGCGCGGGAACGAGTTGCCGCGCGATCCAGCGGGCGATTCTGCGGAAGTAGTCAAACACGGTGGTCAGCTCCTATGGCTGATCGTGTGGCGTCCAGGCGGCGGGTGTGGCCGCAGGCGCGCTCTTGCGGATGGTGGCCCACAGCGAACGACCGCGGGCCGCACTGTCGGCGAGGCCGAATCCGTCGGCGGTTTCGAGCACGGCCAGCACCTCCGGCCAGGACTCGGCCGGGAAGGAGTCAGGCACCCGCGCCTCGATCGACGTGCGGTTGGCGTACTCCTTCAGCTCCGGCGCGAGTCCGACGGCGGTGAGGCGTGCCGAGATGTCGGCGATACGTGCGTCGCGCAGTGGCACAAGGCGTCCTCCGTTGCCGTTCGGGCACCCTCGGTGATGCTAGTTAACTAGATTAGAGCTAGTGGACTAGATTGTCCACATGCCTGATCAGCCGCCGTACCTCCGCATCGCCGACGTGCTCCGCGAGCGCATCGCGAACCAGGACTGGGCACCCGGGGACCGCCTCCCCTCCCGCGCCGAACTCGCCCAGCAGTACGGCGTCGGCGACAACGTCATCCGCCGCGCTCAGGAGCTGCTGATCTCCGTCGGCACCCTCGAAGGGCGTGCGGGATCGGGTACGTACGTCGCCGAGCCGCGCTCGCGACTGAGGATGGTGCGATCGATATACCGCGAGCAGGTCGGCGGCTCGCCCTTCCAGTCGGACATGGCGGCGCTCGGCAAGCGGGGCACGTGGGAGAGCCGCACCGACGCGAAGGTGCCGGCGCCTGCGGGCATCGCGGCCCGACTCGGCATCGCCGAGGGTGAGCTGTGCGTGCGCACGGCCTACGAGTTCCTCGCCGACGGCAAACCGGTCCAGCTCTCGACCAGCTGGGAGCCGTACGCCCTCACGGCCGGCACCCTCATCGTCCTGCCGGAGGGCGGACCGCACGCGGGCATCGGGGTCGTCCGGCGGATGGCCGAGATCGGGGTGCGGGTGAGCCGCGCGGTAGAGCAGCCCTCACCGCGGGCGGTCACCGCCGAGGAAGCGGCGCTGCTCGGGGTTCAGAAAGGCACCCTGGCCACGCACATCGAGCGGACGTACTACGCCGAGGACGGACGGCCGGTGGAGACGGCGGACATCGTGGTACCGGCGGCTACCTGCGAGATTGTGTACGAGGTCCCGGTTAGTCAATAGCTCAGTGGAGATAGCGGCGAAGCCTGCAACCGAGTTGTCGCCCCATGAGTTGACCGATGAACAGCAACACGTGCAGGTGTCGCAAATGGCCCGCTCAGGAGAATCAGGCACCACTCCTGATCATCCGCCGCCCTTCAATGCCTTAATGCAACCCTGTCGACCATCAGTGCCGTGGGCGACCCCGACGAAGCCTCCCGCACCAGCGGCACCTCCGAGAGCAGCTCCATCGCCGTACCAAAGCGACCAATATGGCGGTCTTATCAGCGGCGACAGCCGCGGGTCCAGATTCTACTAGAATACAAACGCGTCCTACCGCAGCAGGGCGTCCAAAACTGCACAAATGTGTGCCTTGGTGGTTTAGGGGCTAAATTGCTGATCAACCTGGATAATGCCCGTCAAACACTGGCCGAGGCATACATCGAATGCCTCAGCGATGTTTCGCTACCTTACGAGTGGTCAGAGCTGGCCCGAATTTTGAGAAGTGAAGAGGCACCACGTACGTATACACCTGCTCTGGGTGCCGCGTTGCTTGCTCGATCATGCGATGCCACGGTAGATCCTCTTTCAATAAAGGAAAATTACAGTGAGCGATCATTTTCCCTGAGGCTTGTAGCCCATCACGCACTAGTGCCAATGGCGACCAAAGTCAAGCTAGACCTAAATTCAGCAGGAAGAGAACCCCTCAATAATCAGCCGTTCTTTCGCTACTCCCACTACAGCGAAATCGAGCGCCTGTCGTCGCGAGCTAAGCCATACTTTGACATTCTGAAACAACATCTAGCGAAGCTCGAATTTTACACAACTCACGAAGCCCGCTTGGCCCTTACGGCATTTTTGCGCGTGTGCGCCGAAGCTTCGATAGGAGGTTCTGAGAATTTTGAACACGACGATAGACCGGACAACATTCTCACGGTTGATTGGGTGGAGCACGGGCAAAGAATACCGGCGAGCCTAAACCTAACACAACCGTATGCGCTGGCCCTTACATCGCATGGCAGCCGCGGCGACTATGCCTGTGAAGTTAGGCCCATAGAAGGAGGTCAAGCGCAGGTATTTTGGGCAACCCACAAACCCACTGGAAGGAAAGTAGCACTCAAGAAAATTCGGTCAGCATTCTCGCATCGGGTAGCTCGAATGAAGCGAGAAATTGAGGTTGGTTGCATGCTCAACGGGCATCCGCATGCGATGCCCATTCTTGACTTCAGTCAAGACTACACTTGGTTTGTCATGCCCCGCGCCCAGGGGACCGCTCAAGAAAGACACTTTGATCTCCAGCAAACCCCTGCACTCCTGGCCCTTCTCCAATCAATATGCTCAGTACTTGCGGAAGCACACGATAGAGATTACGTTCATCGCGACATTAAGCCAGCTAATATTTTGCTACTTGACGGCCGATGGGTACTTGCCGATTGGGGAATCGTACGCCGGCCCCATGGCCAGACAACCGACCCTCAGCACACCAAAGCCGGTATAGCTATGGGATCTGACGGTTTTGCTGCTCCAGAGTTGCAAGATGACGCACATCATGCAGACGCACGGGCAGATATCTACAGTCTAGGCCAATTGGTCGGCTGGGCCGTCACGGGACAGAATCCACAGGCCAATATCCCGCTCGTTCCCAAGTCGGGTCCATGGCGCTCCGTAGTACGAATAGCGACGAAACGAAACCCGGATTCAAGGCCCGCGTCAGTCAAAGAATTTCTCGATCTTGCAATCCGCGAAGTCGATTCGCCCGCTGTTTCGGCAGTCCGGATAGCCGAAAGTCTCACGGAGAGAATTCTCCAAGAATCAACCGGTGCCGTCGAGGAAATGCTGGACCTTGCAGTCCATCACACTGACGATTCTAACCTTTATTCTGACTTTCTAGTCAAAATCGATGTGCTCCAAATCATACCGGGACTGTTGACAGATCCCGAGCGCGCGGTTGAAATTGTTCGTGCGATGTCTAGTCTTTTCGCAGCACGTAAGGATCTGCCAGAATACGAGGCGAATCAACTTATCCCATGGTTTTTCAGCATCGCTCAGCGCGCCGCCAGTTCTGGGGAATTTGAACTTCTCGACGAGTGTTGCGCGGGCATGTTCTACTGGAGCAGTCTGCGCGATCAGTGGGAATCTCAAGATGCGATCACCGAATGGCTGCGGGAACTGAAGGGTGAGACTGCCAGTTCAGTCGCCCAAGCAATTATTCGACATCCACAAAGTGCACGTCACTTCGATGATCTAATATCCGATCTCCGGATTGACCGCCGGCTTCGCTGGGCTATCAAGAACGTAAAATGAGAATCAGTTCGGGCTGCCGTGCACCCCGCCTTATGAAAGCATTAGGTCAGTATCCTGCCTTATAGCGGCGCGCAGTACCTCCGAGCTTCGGACAGAGCCAGTACTCTCGCCTGCACAACACTTATACGAGCACCCCATTCAGCTTCGTCGGTGTGGTGGGTCTGGGCGGTCGCCTGGCCGGGCCATTTGCGGTAGAGGAGGCCGTATTCGCGGGTGAAGTGGCCCTGCGAGACGGTGTTCAGGGCGAGGAGGAGGCCGGTGTCCTCGGAGGCGGGGAGGGCCATCCAGCCGCCGAGGGCTAGCAGGAGGTCGCGGCGGATGAAGAGGGTGGCCGGGTGGACCTGGGCGCGGAAGTTGTTGGCCTTCCAGAAGGTGACCACCGCTCCGCGCTCGATTGGGCCGTCCTCCGGGTCCTGGTCGAAGCCGGCCGTTGAGCCGTCCGGGAGGAGGTCCAGGACGCGGGAGGTCGCCCAGCCGAGGGCGGGGTCGGCTTCCAGGAGGGCCAGGTCACGGGCGAGAGCACCCGGGGTCAACTGATCGTCAGCGTCCAGGACTTTGACGTACGGCCCCGAGGCGAAAGCCAACGCCATCGTGCGGGCGACGCCAGGCCCGCCAGGTCGGCCCTGGTGGAAGGTGATGCGGGGGTCGTCGGGGACGTGGGGCGCCACCGCGTCCCCGTAGCCGTCCTCCTGGATGATCCAGTGCCACTCCCACCCACCCGGAAGCTCCTGCGCGCACAGCGACTCGTACGCGTCCGCGAGGAACGGCGCGGCGGGCGGATGGACGGCCGTGATGACGTCGATGCGGCGAGCCGGCACGCCGGTCACCACCGGTCCAGGTGGGTGGTGTAGAGCATTTCGGTGCGGTCGCCCGGCAGGATCACTTCGGAGTGTTCGACCGGGCGGTCGTCGGTGTCGTACGACGTCTTGCGCAGCACGATGACCGCGGAGCCCGCTGGCGTCGCCAGCTCCTCTGCTTCCTCCACGGTCGGCGGGCGGGCGGTGACCAGTTCCTCTATCCGGTCCAACTCGATCCCGATGGTGAAGAGTTGGCTCTGCGTTCCCCCCGGATACGGCTCCTTGCTCTCGTCGAGGAGGTCCGGGTTCGCGGCGACCATGTCGCGGACGAGGTAGGACCGTACGAGGGTGAAGGGCGCCGGCTCCACGCGGTACCGGGTGCGGTAGATCCGCTCCACCAGAGCCGTTCCGACCGGGACGCCGAGCGCCTTGGCGATCTCCGGCTCCGCCGCGACCTCGTGATAGGCCGCGTGAAAGACGAGGTCGCCCAGTTCGAGGCCGGTGTCGTGTTCGGTGGCCCCGGTCTGTGCTCGCTCCGATGCGGGGTCGCGCGCCCGGTCCTTCTCCCACTGGTGGCGCAGGTTGGTGCGCAGCACGGGCGTACGCGGCCGGCGGACGAAGTTGCCGCGGCCGTGGAGCTTCTCGATCAGGCCCTCCGCCTGCAAGACGCCCAGCGCCTGGCGGATCGTCGGGAGGCTCTTGGCGTACTCCTCCACGAGCGTTGTCTCGGCCGGCAGGCGGTCGCCTGGGCTCAACTCACCTGCGCTGATGCGCTGACGCAGATTGTCAGCGATGCGTTCGTACGCCTTGGCCATCGGGGCTCACCATCCTGATCATCGGTCGGCCCCAGCATACAAGTCCTCAAGAAGTCTTGACGAGCTGCTGAGTTATGCCTCATAGTCGTCTCATCCTCAAGATGACCTGATAACAAGATCTCTTGAGGAGTCGAACGACTGGAGAAGCGCCCGGAGGGTTCGCAGTGCGATCTCGAAGGCAGCGCCCGTCCCTTGAAAACTCAACAGAGTGCCCGAAACGAACGAGTGCTTTTGATCCCGGCACGGCCACCGCTGTCTCGACGGCTGGCGGTGCCGGGGGTCATGACCGCTCGTCCCGTCGTGACGAGCGGACCCCGCCGTCACCCTTCGGCATCGGTGACGTGGGCGTGACCAGGGTTTCCCCGCCTGCTCGGGTCATCGCCGAGCCGCTGCCGACCCCCATCCCCTCCGTCGCTTCCAGGACCAGGAGAGTCATGTGTACGTGTGCGGATCGCCGCAGAAGCGGCGACGACTTCGAGTTAGCCGAACTCCCGGGCCACTTCGGCGACTTGTTCAGTGGTCCGCCGCGCGAGACGCCCGAGCAACGGACCGCGCGCCTGGCCGTAGCCCGCGAAGTGCTCGCGGAGCTGCTGGAGGAGGGCGCGGCGGACGACATCGCCATGCAGGACGCGCTGTACGCGATACGGCTCGGCGGTGCTGAACTGCTGCGCGCCGACTGGCGCACGGCCGGGGCCGTTTGGGCGCGGGAGGCAGCGTGAGCCTCTCCCTTCCCGCGGCTCCCGGTGTCCGAGGCGCCTACGTCCTCGCTGTTCTGCTCGCCCTGGCCGTCTGCCTTGGGTGGATCGCCCTCCGGCAGCTCAGGAGCGGCACCCCAGCGATCCGGGTCGCTGCGCTGGCGGCGGTCGGCTGTACGGCCTACAGCGCCGATACGTCCTGGCGGTTCGCCGCTGACTATCTCGACATCGCCGGCACGGTCGAACGGGCCGCGATGTTCGGTGCCGCCGAACTCGCGCTGTTCGCCACGGCGTTGATGGCCCGGCAGAACCTGAACGGCCCGAACGCCGCGCCCGGCGTCCCTGGCGTTCTGGTTTGGGCGATCACCGGAGTGCAGATCATCCCGGCGTACGCCGAGTCCGGACCGGTCGGCGGTACGGTCCGGGCCTTCGTCGGCCCGGTGATGGCGGCGATGCTCTGGCACCTCGCCATGGGCATCGAACTGCGGCACCACAAGCCCGGTGCTTCGTCCAACGGCTTCGGGGCGCTGGTGGCAGGGGAGTTGCGCGAACGGCTCCTCTCCCGGCTCGGTATCGCCGAGCGGCAGCGCGACGCCGCACAGATCACGCGGGACCGGGCGACCGTACGGGCCGTCGCCCTCGCTGCCCGGCTCGCCGAGTTCACGCCGCAGCGGCGAGGCGGTCGACGCGGGCGCCGAATCGCCCGGCGGTTGTCCGTGGCGGTGGCCAGAGCCTCCGTCGGCACCGACCCCGAACAGCGCGGCAAGCTTCTCGATCAGCTCGCCGCCCGGCGGAACGCGGCCTCGCTCGCGACGATCGCCCTTCCGTCCCCCTGGACTCCGCCCACCGACCCCGCTGCCTCGGCGCTGGCCGGTCAGGTGCGCAATCAGATGGAACGGGCGGCGGCGAATGTCCGCCGCTACCCCCGGCTGCTGTTCACTGACCTCCCGCCCGTGAACACCCCGGACAACGGCGACCGATCACCTGAACATCCGCCGCCCGGCAAGCTCGGCACGGCGGATGCGCTGGCGGCCATCGAACGCGGCTGGGCCGCCGGCCTGAGCGTCCGCGAGACCGCGCGCCGAGCGACCCGCGCGCCCAGCTACGTCCACAGCGTGTTCGTACGCCTCGACACCGAACGGGGACCGCGTCCGGTGAACGCCGGACCGGCGAAGCCTTGACGACCGCCCCGCACTCATCCCGTACCGGGGCCCGGCCGCTGCTTTAGCGGATCGGGCCGGCCCCCGACATCCCTCCAGCCAGGAAGGAAGTGCACGTGAAGCACGGCATCGAAGACGACCCCGGGCCCGCGTCCTTAGCGACGCCCGGGAAGAAGGAAGCACCGCCCGCCGACCCGCACACCACCGTCATGGTGGACAAGCCCGGTGCTCCGTCGGGCCCCGGCCTGTTCGATCGCGTACGCGGCTCAAAGCGGCGCCCGGTCATCCCTGCATGGGCGCGATCGACGCGAGAGTTCCGTTCCGCCGCGAAAGGCGTCGGGGCCTACGCGGGCCACGTCGGCGCCTATCACGCGCTCCGCGCGCCCTGGTACACCCTCCGCCTCACCCTCCAAGTGCCCTACGGCGTCGCCCGGTTCGTCAGCGGCTCGCTGCGATGGGTCGCCGACGCCGAGGGGGAGCCGTTGCGGCGGACGGCTGTCTCCCACGAGGACATAGAGGAGTACCTGAAGCTCTCGCGCCAGCGGGACCGCCGGGTTCGCTGGCGTACGGCCCTCGCCGTCGCAGCCTCGATCCTCGGCACGGTGACCGCCCTCGTGTTCTACGTCCTCGCACCGGCTTGGATGCTGGCGGCGTGCGGCGCGGTGGTCGCCCTGGCCCTGGGCCGGCTCGGGCAACCCGCCGACGATCCGATCATCCACAGGGCGGTGGAAATCCCGAAGGCGAGCAAGCTCACCAGCGAGATCGTGCTCCGCGCCCTCGGCTCGCTCGGCATTCCGGCTATCAACCAAGCCCAGTCCAAGGGCGGTCCGGGCTTCGCGTTCACCGCACCCATCACCCGCGACGGCCCCGGCTGGCTCGCGGAGGGCGATCTCCCCTATGGCGTCACCGTCACCGACGTGATCGACCGCCGCGAACGACTGGCCTCCGGACTGCGCCGGCCGCTCGGCTGCGTCTGGCCCGAAGCCGTACCGAACGAGCACACCGGCCGCCTCCGCCTCTGGACCGGCGACCAGGACATGTCCCAGACGCGGCAGCCGCGTTGGCCGCTTCTCGACGCCAAGCCGCTCGACCTCTTCACCGCCCAGCCGTTCGCCACCGACCAGCGCGGACGCTGGGTCGCACAGTCCCTGATGTACGTCTCCGGCATCGTCGGAGCCGTCCCCCGGATGGGCAAGACCTTCCTCCTCCGCCTGGTCCTCCTGATCGCCGCCATGGACCTGCGCGCCGAGATCCATGCCTACGACCTCAAGGGAACCGGCGACCTGTCTGCCCTCGCCCGGGTCGCCCACCGCTACCGGGCAGGCGAGGAAGAAGAGGACATCGCCTACGCCCTCGCCGATCTCCGGGAGCTGCGCGCCGAGTTGAGGCGCCGGGCCAAGGTGCTGCGCGAACTCCCGAAAGACCTCTGCCCGGAGTCCAAGGTCACCTCCGCCCTCGCGGACATGAGGAAACTCGGCCTCCACCCCATCGTGGTCGGTGTGGACGAGTGCCAGAAGTGGTTCGAACACCCCAAGCTCGGCGCCGAGTTCGAAGAGCACTGCACCGACCTGGTCAAGCGCGGGCCCGCCCTCGGGATCACCCTGCTCCTGGCCACTCAACGCCCCGACTCCAAGTCCCTGCCGACCGGGATCTCCGCCAACGCCACCGTCCGGTGGTGCCTCAAGGTCATGGGCCAGATCGAGAACGACATGGTCCTCGGTACCGGCTCGTACAAGCGCGGCATCCGAGCCAACACCCTCGCGTGGGGCGACAAGGGCATCTGCTGGTTCGTCGGCGAGGGCGCCGACGCCCGGATCGTCCGGTGCGTAGAGGTCAACGCACCCACCGCCGACGCTCTCGCCGTACGTATCCACGCGCTGCGGAAAAAGGCCGACACACTCACCGGCCACGCGCTCGGCGAGGCATCCGAAGCCAGCGCCGGGCCGACGTACGACCTCCTCGCCGACCTCGCCGCCGCGTTCCCCTCCGGCAAGGCGAAAGCGTGGAGCGAGGACATCATCACCCGCCTCGCCGAACTCCGCCCGGAGGTCTACGGCCAGTGGACCCCGGAGCAACTGGCCGCCGCGGTGCGGCCGTACGGCATCCGCACCGTCCAGGTCTGGGGCACCACAGAGGATGGCAAGGGTGCCAACCGGCGCGGCCTCCGGCGTACCGACGTGCTCGCGGCCATCGCTCAGCGAGATGCCGGGACCGCCGCCGCGTAGGCCGCTCGGGCTAGCAGCAGCCCCCGCTAGGTCTAGCACCCCTGCTAGCGGCCCGAAGGCCCCCTGACCTGGCATCTAGCCGCTAGCGGCTCCACTCCCGCACACCCTCATTCCGCTCTGGAAAGGGTTCTGCATGCCCTCACTCACCACTGCCATACCGCTCGTGATCGTCGCGATTCTCTGTTACGCCGCGCTCTGCGCGCTCAGCCCGGTCGGGGCCTGCCGCAAGTGCCACGGCTTCGGCTTCAAGGTCAGCCAGAACCGGCGCGGCCGGATCGTCCGCGGCCGGAACTGCCGCCGCTGCCGGGGGTACGGGCAGCGGGTCCGCGCCGGCCGTCGCATATACAACGTCGCCACCCGCCTCCACCGCGAAGGCAACCGCTGACCGTGCCCGCCCGAAAGGAAGCCCCGATGGCCTTCAGCGTCTCCGCGCTCGTCCTGTTCGGCGTCCTCGTCACCCTGCTCATGCGCTATCGCGCGCTGAGCGCCGGCGCCGCCGTCGTCGCCCTGCTCTTCGGCTACTACCTCGCCCGCAGCAGCGCCGCACCCTCCATCGACCACATCATGACCGCCCTCAAGGACGCCGTCCCCGGCAACTGACCCCGAAGGGAACGCCCATGTGCACCGAGCCCGAGGCGGGACCGCCGATCTCCCTCATGGCCGTCGCCGAACTCCGCGACATCCTCACCGCCCTCGAACGTGGCCAGGGCCCCACCGCCATAGCCGCCCTCATGGCCATCGACCCGCGCTCCTGGCAGGCCATCGAACACCGCCTCGCCGCCGTCGGCACCGACCTGCGCACCGCGCTCCTCACCACCGCGCCCGGCGCCCCCGTACTCCGCCACCTCCTCTGACCACAGCGCCCGCCACCGCGAATCGAGGCCCGTTGCCCCTGACCCGCCCGCTCAAAGCCCACATGATCACCTCGTGGGACGGCAGCGAATGGCAAGTCTTCGTCGCGCTGCCCGACGAAGCCCGCTGGCCCCACGTCCCCTTCCCCATCGGCGCCGGCATCCCCAGCCCCGCCGCCCGCCGCTCCGCCCTCAGCTCTCTCGGCTATGCCCCGGTCGCGGACGACCACCACACCTGGGAATGGATGGAGACCACCTTCGAGGGCGACCCCGACGGCACGGTCTCGCTCATCGCCACCACCACCGTCGCACCTCACACGCCGGACGCCTGAACAGCCCGGAGCAGCGGCCCTCGCGCCAACGAAATCCGCTGCTCCGGTCCTCCCATCCCGCACAAGGCACAGGAGGTCCCCAACAGGATGCAGCACGCCTCGTCGCCCTCGCCCAGCCGCCGCCCGAACGGGTATCAGACGGCGTCGGCACGTCGAAACCTGAAACTTCCCGAAGTCCTCGACGAACTCGGCATGTCCCGCGCCGCCTTCTACCGGCTCCGCGCCCGTGGCAGAGCGCCGAGGTGCATCAAGCTCCCGAACGGTCAGCTCCGTGTCCGCCGCGACGACCTCGACAAGTGGCTTGAGCAGTACGAGGAACACACCGTCTGATCTCGCTGCCGGGGGTGCGTCCCCTTCACCCGGGGGGCGCATCTCCGCCCTGTTGGAGATTCATCATGCTCACCTATGACGTGAAGATCTGGGGCATCCGCAAGCGCCCGGACCGAGCAAACCCCTACCAACTCCGTTGGAAGGTAGGTCCCCAGCCGCATTCGAAGAGCTACCGAGTGAAGGAGCAGGCGGACGGACGGCGGGCGGAACTCCTGAAAGCCCTGCGCGACCGGGAGCAGTTCGACGTGACGACCGGCCTGCCGTCATCCGAGTTCCGTCAACTCCAGTCACCGACTTGGTTCGCCCACGCGTGCGCCTACGCCAGGATGAAGTGGCCGAACGCCTCCGCCAAACACCGGGCAAGCATCGCCGAAGCCCTCGCCACCATCACGCCGGTCCTCGTTCGCGACTCCCGCGGCACCCCGAGCCGCGACACCCTGCGGCTCGCTCTATACGCCTGGGCCTTCCGGTTCACCAGGGACACCGAAACCGGGGAGCTGAAGCCTCGAAACGAGGTGGAGACGGCTCCCGCCGAAGTGGCCGCCGCGCTGGAATGGCTGGCACGCAAGTCGGTTGACGCGAGCGAACTCGACAAGGCCACCCAGTTACGCGCCGCGCTGGACGCACTGTCGCTCAGGAAGGACAGGGCCAAGGCAGCGGAGACCACCATCCACCGGAAGTACACCGTCTTCAGCAACGCTCTGCGCTACGCGGTGGAGCGCGAGGTCTTGACCTCGTTTCCGCTGGGCAAGGTGGACTGGCGGCCTCCGGACACCGACGACGAAATCGACTTCCGGTTCGTTCCGAGCCCGCGACAGGCGCGGAGCCTGATCGCCGCCGTCCGCGAGCAGGGATCGCGTGGCGAGCACCTGGAAGCGTTCTTCGGCTGCCTCTACTACGCCGCCATGCGGCCGGCAGAGGTGGCTGCCCTCGGCGACCACGACTGCATACTCCCGGACTCGCCGGAAGACGGCGCACCCGAAACCGAGTGGGGCGAACTCATCCTCGCCGAGAGTCGCCCCGAGGTCGGGGCCGGCTGGACGGACGACGGCCAGTCCTACGAGAAGCGCGGCCTCAAGCGCCGGGCCCGGAAGGCCACGCGTTCGGTACCGATACCGCCCGTACTCGTGGGCTTGCTGCGCCAGCACAGGAAGGCGTACGGCACCGCGCCGGACGGTCGCCTCTTCCGCGCGGCCGGGGGAGGGCGGGTTCGCTCCACCGAGTACACCGACATCTGGAAGGCGGCCCGACAGAAGGCTCTCTCACCTGAAGACGCAGCAAGCCCCCTCGCCAACGTGCCGTACTCCCTCCGCCACGCCGGAGTCTCCCTCTGGCTCAGCTCCGGCGTCGAAGCAACCGAGGTCGCCCGCCGCGCCGGCCACAGCGTCGCCGTCCTCTACCGCTTCTACGCGAAGGTCATCAACGGCCGCCAGCAGCAGGACAACGAGCGGATCGCGCGAGCACTTGCAGGAGGCGCGAACTGATCAACAACTCTCGGCCAGGGTCACCAGACGCCGAGCAGGACCACGCGGGCAGAGGCGGTGACACAGCACTCAAGGCATGACGTACGCAATGCTTCAAAGGTAAGATGCCGAAAACACCTACGATTCTAAGGTGGTGCGCTAAGCTACTTATGTGCTCGCCCGGGGCTTCCGGGTAACGGATCGTGCGCTGTCCCCGGCAGCCCTCCAGTCAGGCGCAACAGATGAGCGAGAGCCAAGAGTTCAAGCTGCTGGTCCCACGATGGCTGAGGCGGTCGCCGATCGGCAGCGGAGCCGTCACCACGACCAGCGCCGTGGCCATCACCTCAGGCCAACTGCAGGACCACACCATGGCATGGGCACTGGTCGTCCTTGTCCTCATCAGCCGCTGCCATGACATCGCCGCCCTGCTTGTTAGACGCAGTACACATGAGCGCGTCGCGAGTCACACCCGAACGGACAGGGACCAACTCGCATCCATATCGGCGACAACCGAAGCCACTGAAGGGCGGCACAGGCGTCTTTGAAGGCGACCGCCGGGGCAAAGCCCGGTCCACGCCTGGTCCACACGCAGTGGTCGACGGCGGGATACGGGCGGCCGGAGGCGAGACGGCCACAACGCAGAGGGGTGCCCCGAAGTTCGGGGCACCCCTCTGACCTGCTAGTACGCCCACCTGTGCGGAGGCTGTGGGATTTGAACCCACGGTGACATCGCTGCCACGACGGTTTTCAAGACCGTTCCCTTAGGCCGCTCGGGCAAGCCTCCCCGCGGGGCGCTTCCCGGTCGGTGGAAGGGAGGGAAGGCCGCGCGGGGGTTAGTTTAACGGGTTAGTTGGTCGAGTCGCCGGTGCGGCTGCCGAGGGTGACGGTTGTGGTCTGGGTGGAGCCGCCGCGGGTGTAGGTGAGGGTGACCTTGTCGCCGGGCTGGTGCTGCCAGATCTCGCCGATCAGGGTCTGGCCGCTGTCGATCAGGGTGTCGTCGAACTTGGTGATGACGTCGCCCGGCTTGAGGCCGGCCTGGGCGCCCGGGCCGCCCGCGGTGATGGCGGTGCTGGTGTCCGTGGAGATCTTGGCGCCGGTGCCGGTGAAGGTGGTGTCGAGGCTGACGCCGATGACCGGGTAGACGGGCTGGCCGGTCTTGATGAGCTGGCCGGCGACGCGCTTGGCCTGGTTGATCGGGATGGCGAAGCCGAGGCCGACGCTGCCGCCCTGGGTGCCGGGCTCGCTGGTGCCGCCGGGCTGGATCGCCGAGTCGATGCCGATGACGGCGCCGTTGGCGTTGAGGAGGGGGCCGCCGGAGTTGCCGGGGTTGATCGAGGCGTCGGTCTGGATCGCGCTCATGTAGGAGGCGGCCGAGCCCTCGCCGTCGCTGGAGGCCACCGGGCGGTGGACCGCGCTGACGATGCCGGTGGTGACGGTGCCGGACAAGCCGAAGGGGGCGCCGATGGCGATGGTGGCGTCACCGACGGCGGCGTCGTCGGAGTTGCCGAGCGGCAGCGGGGTGAGCTTGACGCCGCCCGGGTTCTTCAGCTTCACCACGGCCACGTCGTAGCCCTGGGCGCGGCCGACGACGTCGGCGTCGTACGTCTTGCCGTTGGAGAAGGTGACGGTGAGCTTGCCGCCGTTCGCCGCCGGGGCGACCACGTGGTTGTTGGTGAGGATGTGGCCCTGGGTGTCGAAGACGAACCCGGTGCCGGTGCCGCTCTCCTGGCTGCCGCTGGCCTTGATGGTGACGACGCTGGGCAGCGCCTTGCTGGCGATGCCGGCCACCGAGGTGGGGGCGCGGTTGAGCGCCGCGGCGTCCTTGGGGGCGGAGACGGTGGTGGAGCCGGAGTTGTCGTTGTTCTTCGCGGCGTTGTAGCCGATGGCGCCGCCGACGCCGCCCGCGACCAGCGCGGCCACCACGACCGCGACGATCAGCAGGCCGGCCCCGCGCCGCTTGGACCCGCTGCCCGGTTCGACCGGGGCGGCGGGAAACTGCGCGCCCCACCCGCCCCCGCCGGAGCCGGACCCCGAGCCGAAGCCCGGGCCCGAGCCGCCGCCGAAGGTGCCGCCGCCGTGCTGGGCGGGCGGCACCGCGTAGGAAGGAGTGGCCGGCACCGCGAAGGGGTCCGCTGTGGGGGTTTCATCCCGGACCGGCTCGCCGGACCCGGCCGGCTGGCCCGGCTGCTCCTGACCCTGGCTCATCGCCTCCGCCCCGTAGGCCGGACGCGGCGCCTCATAAGGGGGCGGGACCGGCGGCTGGGCGGGAGCCGGGTACGGCGCCGGACGCGGCGGCTCGTACGGAGACGGAGCGGGAGCGGGCCGGCCGGGCTCGTAGCCGGAGGACGCCAGCGCGCTCGGCGGCGCACCGTAGGGCGACGGCGGCCCGACCGGAGGCGGCGCCTGCGTGGGAGCGGGCGACGAGAGGACGGGCCGGGGGGCGGCGTACGGCTCCTGCGTCGGAAGCACCTCGGTCCGCGACTCCTCCGAAGGCGCCGAGCCGGCACCCGGCACGCTGTCCTCCACCGGATGCCGCGGCGCGACCGGCGGCGCCGCGGGCGGGACAGGAGCCTCGGACGAAGAGGAAGGGGCGGAAGGAGCGGAAGGGGACGGGGAAGCGGAAGGCGCAGCGGCCGCCGGGGCACCGTCGGGCGCGGCACCCTCGTGTGCGCCTGCCGCCGACTCCGCAGCCGGCAGCGACGACCCGGCTTCGTTCTCGGTGCTCACAGCGATTCTCCTCAGGGTCAGGACAAAGCATTTCGACTGAGCACAGCATTTCCCACGGCCTGTCGGACCGCCGTAAGCGGTAGCTGTGCGAGGCTCGTGTCACGAACCGGTCGCGACGGGACCGCAGGTCGGCCGGTCCACGACCGGTTTCACCGACCGGTTTCACGAGCCGGTCCGCGAAACCGTTCACCGGCCGCTTCACCGACCGGTCCACGGCACCTTCACCGCCACGTTCACGGGCTCGTTCCCGCAGCTGTTCACAAACCCGTTCACGTCCCCGACAGGTTCACGGTGGCACCATGGCCCGGTGACGTTCGCACGCGCCGCCCCCGACACGTACCCGACGGGACGACCCATCCAGGTCGTCGCCCACCGGGGCGCTTCCGAGGACGTACCAGAACATACGCTCGCCGCCTATCGGAAAGCCATCGAGTACGGCGCCGACGCGCTCGAGTGCGACGTACGGCTCACCGCGGACGGCCACCTGGTGTGCGTGCACGACTGGCGGGTGAACCGCACGTCCAACGGCCGCGGCGCCGTCTCCTCGCTCGAACTGGCCGACCTCGCCGCGCTGGACTTCGGCTCCTGGCGCGGCCAGCACGCCGACCCCGAGACCCCCGAGCGCGACCTTCTGTCCGCCACGGCGCGCACCCCCCTGGCCGCCGGGCCGGCGGACACGGCGGACGCAGAGGACGGGGACGCGGACGAACGCAGCCGCGTACTGACCCTGCGGCGCCTGCTGGAACTGGTCGTCGACACCGACCGCCGGGTGGAGCTGGCCATCGAGACCAAGCACCCGACGCGTTGGGCCGGCCAGGTCGAGGAGCGGCTGCTCGACCTGCTGCGCCGCTTCGGCCTCGACCGCGCGACGGCCGGCGAACCCTCCCAGGTCAGGGTGATGAGCTTCTCGTCACGCTCGCTGCGCCGGGTCCGGCTGGCCGCGCCCGGCCTGCCGACCGTCTTCCTCATGCAGTACGTCTCCCCGCGCCACCGCGACGGCAGGCTGCCGGCGGGCGTCGGGATCGCCGGGCCCAGCATGCGGATCGTGCGGGCCAACCCCGGGTACGTGGCGCGGCTGCACCAGGCCGGGCACCCGGTCCACGTCTGGACGGTGGACGATCCGGCGGACGTGGAGCTGTGCGTACGGCTCGGGGTCGACGCCATTATCACCAACCGGCCGAAGCAGGTCCTGTCCCAACTCGGCCGCTGAGCTCCCGGGCCTGGTCGCCGGGGCGTTCCGGGACCGGCGCGGACTTCACCCAGCCCCGCCGGGTCCGCCGCGGGCCCACCGCCGTGGGCCCACCGCGGCGACCCACTGCGGCCCCGCCGCCGCTCGCCCGTGGGGCGTACCCCGGCTCGGCCGCGCGGAGGCCCCCCGGCACCTTCGCGCCGGATCGTGCCCGTGGCATGCGCATTTCACGTACGCGCGTACGGAGTACGTCAATAGATCTGGTTGGCCTGTTTCCGGTCGAGTCACAGAGGGCATTGACCTTGTGGCGTGGGGTGAAGGAGGTCTCCGGGGGTGTCGTTGATGGTGGCGCAAGAAGTGCCGACGTCCACGACCATGGCCCTATCCCATGGTCCGACGGGCGTCGCGGAAGCACGCAAAAGACTGCGTACGGATCTGTACGCACAAGACGTTCCGGAATCGGTGACGGACGACGCGGTCCTGATCCTTTCCGAACTGCTCAGCAATTCCTGCCGGCATGCCCGCCCGCTGGGCGCCGGCGACCCATCGGATTACGGCGACCGGCCGCGATTCGGCGAGCGCCCGGGTTTCGGTGATCCGGACGATCGCGACCGGGCCGGGATACGGGCCGCGTGGTCGATCGGCGCCGACGGACTGCTGGTCCTTGAGGTCACGGACGGCGGCGGGCCGACCCGGCCGCGGCCGGCCAGCCCCTCGCTGACCGCGCACGGCGGACGCGGACTCGGCATCGTCGGCAATCTGGCGCTGCGCTGGGGGGTACGGGACGCGCCGGGTGAGGTGACGGTGTGGGCGCTGCTCCCGGTCCGGGGACGGCACGCCCGGCGGGGTGAATCGGCGGGCACCGGCATCGGCCTGCCGATGGGCATACCGCTCGAACTCCCGCTGGACCTGGCGGAATCGCTCGACGATCTGGGCTGAGGTCGGCCGAAGTCCGGTCGATCGCAGTCATGGCGGCGCCCGGACCGGCTGCCGGACCGGCGCCCCGAGGGTGGCCGGACCGGCCGCGCGACCCGAGCCCAGGGCAGCGCGATCCGCGCTCCGGGCGCCCGGACCCACCCCGGTCGTCCCCGATCGCGCCCCGGTAACGGCTCGAGCGCCCCGCCCGTCGTGGTCCGGCGCGGCGTCCGCCTGCCGCTAGGCTCGCGGCCGGAACACCGCCGGAACGGGAGAGACCGAGCCATGGCCAAGAAGCGCGTGACCGCCACCAAGAGCAAGGGCCCGAGGGCCGCGTCGGACGAAGCCGTTCCGGTTGTCGGCGCGCGCGAGCCCTGCCCGTGCGGCTCCGGCCGCCGCTACAAGGCCTGCCACGGCCGCGAGGCGGCGCACGCCGTGACCGAGCTGGTGCGCCGCCCGTTCGAGGGTCTGCCCGGCGAGTGCGACTGGGTCGCCCTGCGCGAACTCGTGCCGGCCGCGACCGTACCGCTCGCCCTCAAGGACGGGCTGCCCGAGGGCGTGTCCTCGGTGACGCTGGGCACTGTCCTCCCGATGGCCTGGCCGGGGCTGCGCCGCGACACCGGCGCCGTGCTGCTCGGCCTGCAGAACGAGGCCACTTCCGGCGACGTCAGCCGCGACCTCGCCGACACGCTGCGGCGCGCTCTTGTCGCCGAGCCCGGCAACCCGGTGGAGGGCCGCCGCCCGGCTCCGGACGGTCCCCGGCTCCAGGACCTGCTGGACCTGACCGCGCCCTTCGTCCCGGAGGTGCACACCGGCTTCGAGTTCTGGCTGGAGAACGCCGAGGCGGCGACCGGCGAGGTCGCCGCCTCTCTGGAGCAGGCGAACCAGGCGGCGATCCCGACCGTGCGGCTGACCGGGGTGGACGCGGCCTACTGGTGCGAGACCCCGGAGAAGAACCACCTGCGGTGGGTCATGCCGCACCCGGAGGAGGCGCTGCTGGACGCGCTGGCCCGGCTGCACACGGCGGGCGCGTCCTCGCTCGGCGACGGTACGCGGCTGGTCGGCTCCTTCCGGGCGCACGGACTGGTGGTGCCGGTCTGGGACCTGCCGATCGGGATGAGCGCGGACGAGGTGGAGAAGCCGGCCACGGCCTTCGGTGAGCGGCTCGCCGAGACGCTGGCCCGCACCGGGCCGCTCACCGCGGAGGAGCGCAAGGCGCGCAGCGGCTTCACCAACCGGCAGATCACCCTGAGCTGAGCCGGCTGGGCCGGGCTCGGCTGAACCGAGCCGGGCCGCCGGTCGGGGGCCGCGGTCGGGGGCGGTCGCCCTCCGCCCGGCGGCCCCGGCAGCGAATCGCTGTCGGTCCGGCACCGGCCCGGCACCGGCCCGGCACCGGCCCCCGACGGTGACTCAGCACCGGCCCCATGCCGACAAAAAAGGGGCACCCCCGAACGGGGGTGCCGACTGAGCGGTTGGTCGGTGATCCCGATCACAACTACCCAGAAACCCCAGGGGAATCAGACAGCCCACGGATCAGGGAATTTGCGATCGGACGAAGTCTTGTTACCGTTTGAACAGCCCGGTCGCTGGTGCATCCCCCGTCGCCAGCGACCGGGCCTTTTCCTGCCCGGACGAGCCCCGCGGGCCCGCCGGTCGGCCCTCGGCCGGACGCCGGTCCGCCGTCAGCTGGCCGGCCGTCAGTCGGCCGACGCATCCGTGGCCGTACGCCCCAGCTGCCGGTACTCCGCACTGTGTCCCGCGCGCCCCCGATGACCGTCGCCGTGCGCGGTGGCGACCGCCAGCGGCAGTACGAGCGCGAGTGCGGCGACGCTCGCCACCGCGACCCGGCGCAAGCCCTCGGCCCGCACCCGGGCCTGATCGTCCGACGGCTGATGCGACTTCACATGCCCCACCTCTGTTCAAAACCTCTGTTCGAAGGTTGCCCGGAAGGTTGCGACGAGGCCGAACGTAGCGTTACGGAAGGGGGCGTTCCGGCAACTCGGCCGCCCCGCCCCCGAACGTATACATCCGTCCGTACGACAATATGTGCGCCTATCGGTACGACACGACGCAACCGACCGGTCCGACCACCAGTACGCCCGTATGCCGGTACGACGGTGGGCCGGTATGTCCGTACGATCCTGCTTCAGTAGGTGAGCCGGTCCCCGTCCGGCGCCGTCCGCCCGGCCCGTACCAGCGCGTCGACCAGCGAGGCGATCCCGGGCAGCCACGGCGAGCTCTCGTCCGGTCCGGCCACCGGCTCCCGCACCCAGCGCGGCTGACCCGTCCCCGCGCCGACGACCGCGGGCAGCGGCACATAGCCGCCGTCACCGTGGTAGCGCAGCGAGGTCGGCACCCAGTCCTGGCTGTCGAGGAGTTCGCCGAGCTCGGCGAGGGAGTAGGGGGCCACCAGGAACACATAGCGGGTGGGGGTGGCGATCACCGGGCCGAGCCGGACACCGAGCTTCTCGATGGCGGCCAGCGCCAGTTCACCGGCTGCCGCGGGCACGCTCGCCGCGGAGACCTGGTCACCGGTCGCCAGGACGACCGGCGCTTCCGGCCGGCTGGTCCACCACCAGCGGACCATCCGGGGATCGTGGGTGGCGGCGAGCAGTCCGGGGTCGAGCGGATGGGCACCGGGCACCGGGCAGTTGGGCCGCGGGCAGGCGCACGTCTGTTCGTCACCAGCCCGCCAGTTGCCACGCCGGTCGTAACCGACGCCCGGCACCACGCGCCATTTCCACTGCTCGGCGTAAGTGAGCACCGCGTTGAGCAACGCGGTCCGCCCCTTTCGCTGGAGTGAGACCTTGCGTCGCCTTCCGAGGATCTCGCGCATCAGCGCTCGTTCCTTTCCGTTAACGCCCATGGATCTGCCCATTACACAACGTAACTGTCGAGCACACCGCATACGAGGCAGCGCATCACGCCGCCAGCCGAGCGTGGAACATGGCGGAGGGTGGCGTGCGCTTGGCGCTTCTTGCTCTCGGTGCCCTGAGCGGACCACCGTTCGTGGCCCCTCGTCGGGCGCAGCAACCCCATTCGCCACTCGGGGTCGGGTCGGCCGTCAACTGTTCACGTACTACGACGCTTGAGCCGGACTTCGGGTTCCTACCCACCACCCGCGATACGACGCGCTGTTGGCTGGGATCAGTCGACAGCGCGCATGAAGCGGGGGTGGTCATTTCCGGCCAACGTACGTGTCAACCTACGGTGACCGACCGTCCCTCCGCAAGGTTCCGGCCCGGTTCCGACACCTTTCCTTCCATCAGGACAATCCTGGACATGCCCGCAATTGTGCGTGTAGAAGTGGGTTCCTTGATAGCGGCGCAGCACGACTTGGGGGTTTGCGATGCTATTCACGCAGATGCTCCGCGCATCGCGGACGAAAAACGCTGATTGCCCCGCTCGTCGGCCGCCGACCGCAAGTCTTCGGCCATGAGCCCGGCCCACGTGAGAAAAGTGGCTGGAAGCGAGCCATCCGCTTCCGGAACGGCGCACACTGTCGCCGCCCCGAAACCCGCCGTCCCGGGCACCGTGACCGGAGCGAGCGGCGCGACCGGGGCAACCGGCGCCACCGGGACAGCGGGATCGGCCGGACCGACCGGGCCGCCCCCCGGCGTGCTGCCGCCGCGCGGCACCCCTGACCACGGTCTCGCGGTCCAGGACCGCCTCGCCGCCTCGGTCTGCGACCTCTCCCTGCTGCATGAGCTGACCGAGCACCTGGCCCGTACGAGGGGGCTGGACGACACGCTGCGTGAGGTGCTGCGAGCCGGCGCCGCCCTGGTCGGCGCCGGGCGCGGACTGATCGCGCTGGAGCCGTCCGACGGCCTCGGCCCGGACATCACGGTGGGGCTGGGCCTGGGCCACGGGGACCTCGGCACCCTGGAGACGGTCCCCCCGGTCGGCCTCACCGAAGCCGCGCACCGCTCTTCCGGCCCACCCCGCACCGACCAGGCCCGCGCCGACCGGACCGGCACCGGGGAGACCCCGTCCCCCGAGCCCCGACCGCCCGAGACCCCCTCCGTCGAAGCCTCCGTCGAAGCCGCCCTCGATGCCGCCCTCGATGCCACGACGCCCGAAGCCGCCTTCGAGGCCGTCGCGCCGGACACACCCCCCACCGGCCTCCGGCACGCGCGCGACCTCCCCGACCCCGTGGAGACCCTGCTGCCGGACCTCCGGCACGACCCCTCCCTCGCCCCCCGCCACCGCGAGGTCGCCGCCCAACTGGGCCTGGGCGCCAGCTACGCGCTCGGCCTCGCCGCGGCCGGCGGCCGGCTCGGCACGGCGGTCTGGTTCTACGACGAGCCGGCCGAACCCACCGACCGCCAGCGCCGTCTGACCGGCCTCTATCTGCGCTTCGCCACCGAGCACATCGCCCGCTGCCTCGACCTGAGCCGGGCCCGGGGAGCCGCCGCGTCGCTCGCCGCCGAACTGCTGCCCGCCCGGCTGCCGCGGGCGCCCGGGGTGCGGATGGCTGTGCGCCATCACACCGGGCCGCGCGGCGGCGGCGACTGGTACGACGCGCTGCCGCTGCCCGAGGGCGGACTAGGCCTGGCCGTCGGCGGGGTGACCGGAGCCGGGCCGGGCGCGGTCGCCGCGATGGGCCGACTGCGCGCGTCGCTGCGGGCGTACGCGGTGATGGAGGGCGAGGACCCGGTGGCCGTGCTGTCCGACCTGGAACTGCTGATGCGGCTGACCGAACCGGCCCGCTCGGCGACCGCGCTGTTCGCCTACGCCACCGCGGCGGCCGGCGGCGGCCACAAGCTGATCCTGGCCGGCGCCGGGCACTGCCCGCCGCTGCTGGTGGGGGACCACCGCTGCGAGTACGTGGAGACCTCGCTGTCCGCGCCGCTGAACATGCTCAGCTGCTGGGAGGCGCCCAGTGTGGAGGTGCGGGCCCGGCCCGGCGAGAGCCTGCTGCTCTACACCGACGGCCTGCTGCACCGTACCGGCGAATCCGCCGACCGGGCCGTGGCCCGGCTGCACTCCGCCGCCCAGAGCGCCTCCCGGACCGTGCGCGAGGACCCGGAACTGCTCGCCGACCACATCCTGCGCACCCTGCTGCCGGACGGCCTGGACCGGGCCGGCGGCGTGGAGGACCTGGTGCTGCTGGTGACCCGCTTCGAGTGAGCGGGGGCAGGGGTGATTCGGCCGGAAAACACCCGGGCCACCGGTGTGATCCCGCCGACACCGCGGCCCGCCTTCCACGCCCCGCGAGCCCACATACGATGGGCGGGAGGTTCGATCGCGGCACGACGAGGAGGCAGGACGTGGCGGAGGCCCAGGACACGCAGGACGCGGTGCAGGACAAGCCCATCAAGCAGCGCAAGAACAGGCTGTACCCCGCTGTATCCGAGGAGCTGGCCGCCGTCATGAAGTCCGGCTGGGCCGATACGGAGCGGCACGGTCTCGACCCGATCGAGCAGGCGCCGTACGCCGCCGCCCGCCGCGCCGCGCTGTCGGCCCGCTTTCCCGGTGAGCGGATCGTCGTACCGGCCGGCCGGCTGCGGACCCGGTCCAACGACACCGAATACCCCTTCCGCGCCTCCACCGAGTACGTCCACCTGACCGGCGACCAGACGCAGAACGCCGTGCTCGTGCTCGAACCGCTGGCGGACGGCGGCCATCGGGCGACGGCTTACCTGCTGCCGCGTTCGGACCGGGAGAACGGCGAATTCTGGCTCGACGGCCAGGGCGAGCTGTGGGTCGGCCGGCGCAGCAGCCTCGCCGAGGGCGAGCAACTGCTCGGGCTGCCCTGCAAGGACGTCCGCAAGGTCGCCGACGAACTGCGCGCGGCGACCGGTCCGGTCCGGGTGGTCCGCGGCCACGACGAGAGCGTCGAGGCGGCGCTCGCCGACAAGGTGACCGCGGAGCGGGACACCGAGCTGAAGATCTTCCTGTCCGAACTTCGCCTGATCAAGGACGCGTACGAGATCGGCGAGCTGCAGAAGGCGTGCGACTCCACCGCCCGCGGCTTCGAGGACGTCGTGAAGGTGCTGGACAAGGCCGAGGCCACTTCGGAGCGCTGGATCGAGGGCACCTTCTTCCTGCGGGCCCGGGTCGAGGGCAACGACATCGGCTACAGCTCCATCTGCGCCGCCGGACCGCACGCCACCACCCTGCACTGGGTGCGCAACGACGGTCCGGTCCGCCCCGGCGAGCTGCTGCTGCTGGACGCCGGCGTGGAGACCACCACCCTCTACACCGCCGACGTCACCCGCACGCTGCCGATCGACGGCCGCTTCTCGCCGCTCCAGCGCAAGATCTACGACGCGGTGTACGACGCCCAGGAGGCCGGCATAGCGGCGGTCAAGCCGGGCGCCGCCTACCGGGACTTCCACGAGGCTGCCCAGCGGGTGCTGGCCGAACGGCTGGTGGAGTGGGGGCTGCTGGACGGCCCGGTCGAGCGGGTGCTCGAACTCGCCCTCCAGCGCCGCTGGACGCTGCACGGCACCGGCCACATGCTCGGCCTGGACGTGCACGACTGCGCCCAGGCGCGTACCGAGTCCTATGTGGACTGCACGCTGGAGCCCGGGATGGTGCTCACCGTGGAGCCCGGCCTGTACTTCCAGCCGGACGACCTGACGGTGCCCGCGGAGTACCGCGGCATCGGGGTGCGGATCGAGGACGACATCGTCGTCACCGACGACGGCGCCCGCAATCTCTCAGGCGGCCTGCCGCGGCAGGCCGACGAGGTGGAGGCGTGGATGGCCGCGCTGCGCGGCTGATCCGGCGAGCCGCGCCGCACGGCCGATCCGCTGATCCGTTGATCCGGTGAGGCGGTGAGGCGGTGGGGCCCCGCGAGACCCGCGGCGGGGCCTCAGGACGCTCTGAGGAGGGCGTCCGCACGCCATTTCAGGACCTTGTCGAACGCTACGACCGTGCCGTGCCCCGGCCGGTCGTGGAACTGGACGTGGTCCACGAGCGCTTCGATGAGGAAGAGTCCGCGTCCGTGCTCGGCGTACTGGCCCCGCAGGGCCGGCCGGGCCGGATGGCGGACGCGGTCGCGGGAGAAACCCGGCCCGGAGTCGGCCACTTCGATCCGGCAGCGGTCGCCGTCGATCTGGGCGGTGACGCTGTAACCCGTGGCCGATCCGGCGTGTTCGACGGCGTTCGCACAGGCCTCGGAGAGCGCCACCGACAGATCGAAGGAGATGTCGGGATCGACCCCGGCGCTCTCCATCGTCCCCAGCAGCAGCTTCCGCGCCAGCGGAACGCTCGCAGCCTCGCGCCGCAAATGGAGTGACCACCAGATGCTCATGCTCCAGCCTCCTGGCTGCGGCTCGACATACGGTTACGTATTGCCGCGAAGAGGCCTCGGTAAGCATGGCGTTGACGTGATACCGCTCATTCGGCGGATGCGACACCCCGGCGTACGGGTGTAAAGGGACGACCGGAACACACCACCGCGAGCCGGGCACCCGGTGTTTCCACCGGGAACGCGCGGTGAGAGGATGTCCGCCGTCATGGTCCCTCCCGCCCCTTCCGTGCGCGCGGGCGCCGGTATGCGAATGTCGCGGGCCGCGGTGTTCACCGCGGTCTGCGTCGTGCTGGCCGCCGCCGGGCACACCATGGCCTCCGGTCGTACGGTGCCGGGCTGGTCGCTCGTCCTCGGCTGGCTCGCGGTGTTCGCGGTCGTGGCGCCGCTGGCCGGGCGGGAGCGGACACTGCCGGGGATCGCGGCGCTGCTCGCCGCGGGGCAGCTCGTGCTGCACGCGGTGTTCAACGTCGGACAGATGTGCGCCACGATGCCGGGCATGATGGCGGGCGCCATGTCCGGGACGATGTCCGGATCGATGTCCGCGTCGATGTCCGGAACCGCGGCCGGCACCGTCGCCGGCTCCGGGTCGGGCTCGGGCGGGCTCGGACTGATGGCGGTGGCCGCCCGGCTGGTGTGCGACAACCACGGACTGCGGCTGACCCCGGCCGCCGCCCGCCAGGTGGTGGTGAACGCCGGGCTGGACCCGGCGACGCTCGGCGCCCGGCCGCAGCTGCCCGGGACGGGTCAGGCCTCCGCCGTGGCCCGTTCGATGACGTCGTTGCCGTCGCTGATGTCGATGTGCTCGCTGCCGATGCTGCTCGGCCACCTGCTGGCCGCCCTGGTGGCGGGCTGGCTGCTGCGGCGCGGTGAGGCCGCGCTGTGGCGGTTGATCCGGCTGTCGGTGCGCGGTGTGTCGAGCCTGTCCGCGCTGTCGCCCGCCGTGCTGCGCCGCGCCTGGGCGCTGCTGTCGGCGCTGGCCGCCCGGGTGCCGTACGCCGGGCCGCGTACCCGCCGCGCGACGCGGGAAGCGGGGGCCCGGCACCGCACGGTCTGGCTGCGGCACTGCCTGGCCGGACGAGCGCCCCCGGTGGTCGTGCTCGCGGCCTGACGCGTCTTCCCGGTCCCCTCGGTGGGCCGACGGCGCGCGTGGCCGCAGGCCGCCGACCCGTATCCGCGCCCGGTGCGCGGGGCGCCGCGGCGGCCCTCGTCCCCGCCACCGCCTGCCGCGGTGCGCGGGTCCCACGACACCGTCAGCACCACCTCACCGTGGAGAAGCCACTGCCATGAGCAGCTCTCGTATGCGCGGCCGTGCCGCGACCGTCGCCGCACTCGCCGGTACCGCCGTCCTGCTGGCCGCCGTGCCGGCCTTCGCGCATGTCACCGTGACACCGGACACCGCCGCCAAGGGCGCCTACAGCACGGTGTCCTTCAAGGTCCCCGACGAGGAGGACAGCGCCAACACCGTCAAGGTGGAGGTCAATCTGCCGACCGACCACCCGATCGCTTCGGTGTCCATCGAGCCGGTGCCCGGCTGGACGGCCCAGGTCACCACGACCAAGCTGGCCACCCCCATGAAGACCGACGACGGCACGGTCGACCAGGCCGTCTCCAAGATCACCTGGAGCGGCGGGAAGATCGCACCGGGGCAGTTCCAGCAGTTCCCGGTCTCGCTCGGACCGCTGCCCGCCGATGTCGACTCGCTGTCGTTCAAGGCCCTCCAGACGTACGACAACGGTGACGTCGTCCGCTGGATCGAGATCCCGCAGGCGGGCCAGCCGGAGCCGCAGAACCCGGCGCCGACCCTGAAGCTGACCGCGGCCGAGCCCTCCGGTGACGCCGCGGGCGCGGGCACGGGCACGGCGGCCGCGGCACCGTCCGCCGACACCGCGAGTCCGCTGGTCCCCGTCACGTCCGCCGCCGACAGCAGCGACGGCACGGCCAGGGCGCTGGGCATCGTCGGCATCGTCGTCGGGGTGATCGGCGTCGGCTTCGGCGTGTTCGCCGGGCGGCGCCGCAACCCGGCGGGTGCCGCGACCGGCGGCGCCCCGGACGGGCCTTCGGGACCCGCTGTCTGATCCGTGACCGGACATGGCGCCTGATGCCGGTCCTCGGCATCAGGCGCCTGATCCGCCGTCAGGGCCGGGCGGCCCGTGCCCGCTACGGGCCGCCCGGTCGCGGGGCTCCTCGAACTCCGGGGCCCCTGAACCGCCCTCCGCCCCGGAGGGCCCCCGAATCGCCGAAGCGCCGAAGCTTTGAAGTCTCGTACAAAGGAACCGTCCTCATGCGCACCACACTCAAGCTCGGCAGCGCCGCCGCCGCGCTGACCGCCGCCTGCGCCCTGCTGCTGACCGGCTGCGGCGGGTCCGGCGGGTCCGCCGCCGCCGACGCCGGGAACGTCGCCGCCGTCTCCGGCACGCAGCAGGCCGGCACGCTGCTCGACACCCCGTTCGCCAAGCCGCAGATCACGCTGACGGACAACCACGGCAAGCCCTTCGACCTGGTGAAGCAGACCGCCGGGCACCCGATGCTGCTCTTCTTCGGCTACACGCACTGCCCGGACGTCTGCCCGACCACCATGAGCGACATCGCGCTGGCCAAGTCCCGGCTGTCCAAGGCCGATCAGGCCAAGCTCCAGGTGGTGTTCATCAGCTCCGACCCCGAGCGCGACACCCCGGCCCGGCTGAACGCCTGGCTGGGCGCGATGGACAAGAGCTTCATCGGGCTGACCGGTGGATTCCCGGCGATCCAGGCCGCCGCGCGCTCGGTCGGCGTGGGCATCGACCCGCCGGTGAAGGAGAAGGACGGCAGCATCACCGTCACGCACGGCGCCGAGGTGCTGGCCTACTGGCCCAAGGACAACAAGGGCCATGTGCTCTACATGTCGGGCACCACCGCCGAGCAGTTCCAGCACGACCTGCCGAAGATCATCAGGAGCGAGGCCCCGTGAGCCGGCGGCGCGCGCTGGCGGGCGCGCTCGGGGGGACGGCCGCGGTGGCCCTCGCGGCGGTGGCCGGGGTGATCCTGGCCGGCTCCTCGTCCGGCGCGAACGCCTCGGCACGGCCCGGGAGCCCGGCCAGGCTCTCGGTCAGCGGCGGCTACATACCCCAGCCGCTGCTCACCGACCTGGCGGCCGCGTACTTCACGGTCACCAACACCGGCGGCACACCGGCCCAGCTGGTCTCGGTGAGCTCACCGCTGGCCGCGCACGTCACCCTGCACACCACCACCGGCACCACCATGTACCAGGTCCCCTCGCTGACCGTGCCGGCCGGCGGCCGGCTCACGCTGGGCACCGGCGCCGACCACCTGATGCTGGAAACCCTCACCCGCAAGCCGCCGGTCGGCGACAAGGTGACACTGGTCCTGCACTTCGCGCATGCCACGCCCGCCACGATGACCGTCACCGTGCCGGTGCGACCGACGACGTACCACCCGGAGGGCTGAGAAGCCGATGGATCCACGGTTGTACGCGCTCCCGGCGCCCGTACGGCGATACGGCCGTACGCCCCGCCCGGTGCTCCGCAGACTCGCCGCGCTCGCGGTCGGCCTCGGCGCGCTGCTCGGCCTGCTGCTGGGCACCGCCACGCCCGCGTCCGCGCACGCCGCCCTGATCGGCACCGAACCGGCCGAGAACTCGGTGGTCACGACGGCGCCGCAGCGGGTGGTGCTCCACTTCTCCGAGGGGGTGCTGCTGTCCGCCGACAGCCTGCGGGTGCTCGATCCCCGCGGTGCGAACGTCGCGGTGGGCACTCCCGGCCACGCCGTGGGCAAGGACGCCGGCGCCACGTCCACGGTGGCGCTCAAGCCGGGGCTGACCGGGGGCACGTACACGGTGGCCTGGCGGGCGATCTCGCAGGACAGCCACCCGGTGGCCGGCGCCTTCACCTTCTCCATCGGCGCCCCCTCCAGGACGACGGTCAGCGTCTCGGGTGAGGCGGCGGCCGGCAACGGTTCGGCGAGCGTGCTGTACGGCATCGGCCGCTATCTCGCCTACATCGGCTTCGCGCTGCTGGTCGGCGGCTCGGTGTTCCTGTCGGTGTGCTGGCCGAAGGGCGCCCTGCTGCGGCCCATGCAGCGGATCGCGGTCACCGGCTGGGTGGCCATGGTGGTCGCCACCATCGGGCTGATCATGCTGCGCGGCCCGTACGTCAACGGAAAGGGTCTCGGCCAGGCCTTCGACCTCGGGGTGATGCGCGACCAGCTGGAGACCAGACCCGGCGCGGCCCTCATCTCCCGGCTGCTGCTGCTCGCGGCGGCGGCGGTCTTCCTCGCGGTGCTCTTCGGCAGCTACGCCAAGCGCGAGGACCCGGGCGAACGCGCCGATCTGGCCTGGGGGCTCGGTATCGGCGGCGGGGTGGTCGCGGTGGGTATCGCGGCCACCTGGGCGATGGCCGAGCACGCCTCGGTCGGTATCCAGCCCAAGGTGGCGATGCCGGTGGACGTGGTCCATCTGCTGTCCATGGCGGTCTGGCTCGGCGGTCTGGTCACGCTGCTGACCGCGCTGTGGGCGCCCTCGACGGCGGGCACCGTCGAGCGGTTCGCGGTACGCCGCTTCTCCGCGCTGGCGCTGGGCGCCGTCAGCGCGCTGATCGCCAGCGGTACGTATCAGGCGTGGCGGCAGATCGGCACCTGGAAGGCGTTCACCGACACCTCCTACGGGCGGCTGCTGCTGATCAAGATCGGACTGGTCTGCGTGCTGGTCGGGGTCGCGTGGTTCTCCCGCCGCTGGACGCAGTCGATCGGCGTCGCGGGCGCCTCGGCCACGGTGTCGTCCCGGCCGGGTAAGGCGGCCGTCGCGGACCGGTCCGCGGTGAAGGTGGACGCGGTGGCGGTCGAGCCGGTGACGGTCGAGCCGGTGACGATGGACGCCGCCTCGGCCGGGGACGCCGTCTCGGTCGAAGAGGAAGCCGTCGCGGAGGGCGCCGGCCCAACGGCGGTGGGCCGCCGGCCCACCGCGGCCGGTGATGGCGGGACCACCGGGTCCGGCGGCCCCGGGGCCGCCGCCCGGGCCGCGCAGCTGCGCCGGCAGCAGGCCGCCCGCAGCGCCGCGCAGGCCCGTAAGGTCCGGGACGCCGACCCGGCGCGCAGCGCGCTGCGCCGGTCGGTGCTGGCCGAGGTCGTGGTGGCGGCCGCGCTGCTGACGGTCACCACGCTGCTCACCGGTTCCCAGCCGGGCCGTGCGGCGGAGGAGCAGAAGGGGCTGGCGGCCGCGCCGGCCGCGTCCTCGTCGGCCGGGCCTGCCGCCGGGTCCTCCTCGGCGCCCGGGGTGCCGGGGCAGATCACACTGACCGTCCCGTACGACACCGGTGGTCCGAAGGGCAAGGGCACGGCGGGCCTCACGCTGTCCCCCGGCCGGGCCGGTACCCCCAATGAGATCGGCCTGCGGCTCACCGACCCGGGCGACACCCCGGTCGACGTGCCGGAGGTCCGGCTCGCCTTCACCCTCCCCGCCCAGCATCTCGGGCCCATCCAGGTCCCGCTGAAGCACACCGGCACCGGGAGCTGGAGCGCGACCGGCGTCCAGCTCCCGCTGCCGGGCACCTGGCAACTCCAGGTGACCGTCCGCACTTCCGACATCGACGAGATCACCCAGACCAAGAACGTGCAGGTCAGCCAGTGAGTACGGTGAACGACGAAGAAACAGCGGCCGCTTCGGCCGTGCCCGCGCCACCCGTCACCCGGCGGCGCCTGCTCGGCGCCGCCGGGGCCGCGGGACTCCTGGTCGGCGGCGGGTCGGGGGCCGCGGTCGCGGCCGCCGCCCGGACCGAGCCGACCGCGCTGAGCAGTGTGGGCGCGGGGCGCATCCCCTTCGAGGGCGCCCGGCAGGCCGGGATCGTGGAACCCGCGCAGGCCCGCGCGCATCTGGTCGCCTTCGACCTGGCGCCGGCCGCCGACCGGCGGGCCGCGGCCGGTCTGCTGCGCCGCTGGTCCGACGCGGCGCGGGAGATGACCGGGCAGGGACCGGGCGGCCAGGGACGCCCGACCACCCCGGCGGCGTACGACGACCAGGTGGCCGACGACGCCGGGCCGTCCTCGCTGACCGTCACCTTCGGCTTCGGCCGCAGCTTCTTCGGCCGGACCGGCCTGACCGGCCGGCTTCCGCAGGCGCTGGCCCCGCTGCCGGACTTCCCCGCCGACGCGCTCGACGCCCGGCGCAGCGACGGCGACCTGTGGGTGCAGATCGGCGCCGACGACGCGCTGGTCGCCTTCCACGCGCTGCGGGTGCTGCAGAAGGCGGCCCAGGGGACAGCCTCGGTGCGCTGGCAGATGAACGGCTTCAACCGCACGCCCGGCGCCACGGAGCGCCCGATGACGGTGCGCAATCTGATGGGTCAGATCGACGGCACCAACAACCCCAAGCCGACCGACGCCGACTTCGACCGCAAGGTCTTCGTCCCGGCGGGCGGCGGCGACTCCTCCCCGGCCTGGATGGCGGACGGGTCCTACGCGGTGGTGCGGCGGATCAGGATGCTGCTGGACTCCTGGGACCACTTGTCGGTGGCGCGGCAGGAGCAGGTGATCGGGCGCCGCAAGTCCGACGGGGCGCCGCTGTCCGGCGGCGGCGCGACCACTCCGGTGAATCTGGCCGCCATCACCGGCGACCGTTCGTTCGCCATCGCGGGCGACGCCCATATCCGGGTGGCCGCCGCCGCCTCCAACGGGGGCGCGGCGATGCTGCGGCGCGGGTTCTCGTACCACGACGGCATCGGCACCGACGGCGCCCCGGACGCCGGGCTGCTGTTCGTGGCCTGGCAGGCGGATCCGCTGCGGGGCTTCGTACCGGTGCAGCGCAAGCTGGACGGGTCGGACGGGCTGTCGCGGTTCCTGCGGCACGAGGCCAGCGGGCTGTTCGCGGTGCCGGGCGGGGCCGGGCCGGGCGAGTATGTGGGGCAGCGGCTGCTGGAGGGGTGAGCCGGCCGCGGTCCGGCCGGCGATGTTTCACGTGGAACAGTGGGCGACTCGTCCGTTACGGGCCATTAGGCTGACGGCATGTCGTCGGCGAGCCGCTACACATATCTGGGACCAGCAGGCACCTTCACCGAGGCCGCGCTGCGTACCCTGCCCGAGTCCGCCACCCGCGAGCTGACACCCATGGTGTCGGTGCCCGCGGCGATGGACGCCGTGCGCAACGGGGACGCGGGCGGTGCGCTCGTCCCCATCGAGAACTCGGTCGAGGGCGGCATCACCGCCACCCTGGACCAGTTGGCGTTCGGCGAGCCCTTGATGATCTACCGCGAGGTGCTGCTGCCGATCGCCTTCGCCCTGCTGGTCAGGCCGGGCACCCAGCTGGCGGACGTCAAGACCGTCACCGGACACCAGGCCGCACAGGCACAGGTGCGCAACTGGCTGGCCGGGAATCTGCCGGAGGCCCAGTGGGAATCCGCGCTGTCCAACGCGGACGGCGCCCGGCTGGTGCAGGAGGGGCGCTACGACGGGGCGTTCGCGGGCGAGTTCGCGGCACCGATGTACGGGCTGGAGCCGCTGGCCACCGACATCCGGGACGCGCAGAACGCCACCACCCGCTTCGTCCTGGTCGGCCGGCCGTCCCGGCTGGCCTCCCCGACCGGCGCGGACCGGACCTCCGCGGTGTTCTGGCTGCAGGACGACCATCCTGGCGCACTGCTGGAAATGCTCCAGGAGTTCGCCATCCGCGGCGTGAACCTGAGCCGGATCGAATCCCGGCCGACCGGTGAGGGACTGGGGCGCTACTGCTTCTCGGTGGACGCCGAGGGCCATCTGACCGACCGGCGGGTGGGTGAGGCGCTGATGGGTCTGCGGCGGCGCTGTCTGAACGTACGATTCCTCGGTTCGTATCCCCGGGCCGACGAAGTGGGGGTGCGGGTGACTCCTGGCACTACCGACACCGAGTTCAGCGAGGCCGCGGACTGGCTGAGCCGCACGCTGGACGGCCGCGGCTGAGTTGTCCACCGGGTTATCCACAGGCTTGATCCACTGCCTGTGGGTAACTTGCGGACAAGTCGACAGAGCAACCGGGCCAAGTCGACAAATTGGTACACAGACACCAACGGGGCGCAGAGTGATACAGCTCACTCCACGTCACCCCAATTCCCCTCGTGAATCCTTCCGAGGGAACACTTCTCACTCCAAAGAGAGTGTGAGGCCGGTTTGATTGGGGAATCCATGGTCGAACATCGGCCCCGGGAAATGATCTTCGCTCTTCTCCACAGAACTTCCCCACACCCTGTGGACAAGGTGCGGAAATCACGGCCTGCCTGTGGATAACTCACACAGCAAAGCGCCGCGAACGGCCCTCGGGCACCCGGTCAACTCCAGTTCTCCACAGGTCCGCTGACCCGGAGGAGGGATCGGCCCATTACCGTTGACCGCCTCCCCTCTCGGTTATTTTACGAACCTACTGAACTTTTCCGGCGAAGTGGACATTCTACTTATTCCGCCGCTAAACACCTCGCGTCCCGACCCGCTCCCCGGTAACCTGTGACCGTGATTGACCTTCGCTTGCTTCGTGAGGACCCCGACCGTGTGCGAGCCTCCCAGCGCGCCCGTGGAGAGGATGTCGCACTGGTCGACCTGCTGATTTCCGCGGATGAGCGGCGCAGGTCGTCCAGTACCCGCTTCGACGAACTGCGCGCCGAGCAGAAACAACTGGGCAAGCTGATCCCCAAGGCCCAGGGCGAGGAGAAGGCCGGACTCCTCAAGCGCACCAAGGAACTGGCCGACGCCGTGAAGGCCGCCGACACCGAGCAGCACGAAGCCGCCGACGAGGCCCAGCGGCTGCTGCTCAAGCTCGGCAACCTGGTCCACCCCGAGTCGCCGATCGGCGGCGAGGAGGACTTCGTCGTCCTGGAGCAGCACGGCGTCCCGCGCGACTTCGCCGCCGAGGGCTTCGATCCCAAGGACCACCTGGAGCTGGGCGAGCTGCTCGGCGCCATCGACACCGAGCGCGGTGCCAAGGTGTCCGGCTCGCGCTTCTACTATCTGACCGGCGTGGGCGCGCTGCTGGAGCTGGCGCTGGTCAACGCGGCCATCGCGCAGGCCGTCGCGGCCGGCTTCACCCCCATACTCACCCCCAACCTGGTCAAGCCCGCCGCGATGGCCGGCACCGGTTACCTCGGCCAGGTCGAGGAGGATGTCTACTACCTGGAGAAGGACGACCTCTATCTGGTCGGCACCTCCGAGGTCCCCCTCGCCGCTTACCACATGGACGAGATCATCGACGCGGGCCGGCTGCCGCTGCGCTACGCCGGCTTCTCGCCGTGCTATCGGCGCGAGGCGGGCTCGTACGGCAAGGACACCCGGGGCATCATCCGCGTCCACCAGTTCGAAAAGGTGGAGATGTTCGTCTACACCACCCCGGAGGACGCCGAGGCGGAGCACCAGCGGCTGCTCGCCTGGGAGAAGCAGTGGCTGAGCGCTCTGGAGCTGCCCTTCCAGGTGATCGAGCTGGCGTCCGGCGACCTCGGCTCGTCGGCGTCGCGGAAGTTCGACTGCGAGGCGTGGGTCCCGACCCAGGGCAAGTACCGCGAGCTGACCTCGACGTCCAACACCACCGAGTTCCAGTCCCGCCGGCTGAACATCCGGCTGCGTGACGGCGACGGCACCCGGCCGCTGGCCACGCTCAACGGCACCCTGTGCGCGGTGCCGCGCACGATCGTGGCGATTTTGGAGAACCACCAGCTGGCGGACGGTTCGGTCCGTGTACCCGAGGTGCTGCGGCCGTATCTCGGCGGCCGGGAGGTGCTGGAGCCGATCGGGTCGGGCGCCGGCTCGTCGTCCGGCGCCCCGGGCCTCGACTCCACCGCCGCGACCGCCGGTACGTCCGCCGCCGCCAAGTGAACCAGGGCGACAACCCGCCCCCCAGGTCACTGCCCTACCGGCTGATCGCCACCGACCTGGACGGGACACTGCTGCGCCGGGACGCCACCGTCTCGCCGGAGTCACGCGCCGCGCTCGCCGCCGTCACAGCGGCGGGCGCGGCGCACATCGTCGTCACCGGCCGGTCCGTCGCCTGGACCCGGCACATCCTGGACGACCTCGGATACCGGGGACTGGCCGTCTGCGCTCAGGGCGGGCAGGTCTACGACGCGGGCGCGCACCGGCTGCTGACCTCGGTGACGCTGGACCGGCGGGTCGCGGCGCTGGCGCTGGCCAGGATCGAGGCCAAGGCCGGACCGCTCGCGGTGGCCGCCAGCCGGGACGGCCTGGTCGGCGAGGTGCTGATCAGCGACGGCTACGTCTACCACCCCGAGCTGCCGGTCACCCTGATCTCCGACCCCGAGGAGCTCTGGGCCGAGCCGCTCAACAAGATCTACATCCAGCACCCGGCCGGGCTGTCCGACGACGCGCTGGTCGAGGCGGCGCAGGCGGCGGCCGGTGATCTGGTGGGCGTGACCATGGCCGGCCACGGCATCGTGGAGCTGCTGCCGCTGGGACTGACCAAGGCCACCGGCCTGTCGCTGGCAGCCCGGCGGCTCGCAGTGACGGCCGCCGAGACCATCGCCTTCGGCGACATGCCCAATGACCTGCCGATGTTCCGCTGGGCGGGCTACGGCGTGGCGATGGGCAACGCGCACGAGGCCGTCAAGGCGGTCGCCGACGAGGTCACCGCCTCCAACGACGAGGACGGGATCGCGCTGGTGCTGCGCCGGCTGTTCGCCCTGGAGGGGTGACCGCCCAGCAGCACAGGCCGATCAGAAGGGCCGTCAGATGGCCCAGATCGGTGAAGGTCCCCCGGCTGATCACCGGATACGCGAAGAAGGCCAGCACCGCGGCCAGATATCCCCAGCGCCAGGGCCACGGCACCCGGTAGGCCAGCACGCCGACGATGCCGGCCAGGCCGTAGCTGACCCCTATGTCGATGGTGTGCTCCAGTGAGCGCGGCAGCCGCTCGGCGCGGATCCCGGAGAACACCGCCCGCTGGCTGACGAGGGTGGCCCCGACATGGGCCAGCGCGGCGACCAGCAGCCAGCGGGCGGTGCCCAGCCAGCGCTCGGCGGTGGCGTGCAGCAGCTCGAAGAGGACGGCGTAGAAGACGAAGCCGGACGGGGTCTCGATCCACAGGGCGCTGGCTATCAGGACTCTGATCGGGTGATGGCCCAGTTCGTCCAGGTTGGTGCTGACGCTGTGCAGGAGATACGACCGCAGGTGGGACGGCAGCCCCGCGGCCACACAGGTGGTGGCGGCCAGCACCGCCAGCCACAGGTGGGTGCCGGGCGAGGAGGGCACCCAGCCCGTGAGGAACCGCCGCACGTCGCCCGGGGTGTACCGGCGGCGCCTGGCGGCCGGGGGGAACGCGCGGCCCTGCGGGGGCGGGGAGGTCTCCTCGACCTCCGGTATCTTCGGGGCCATCCCTGTCAGTCTTATCCGACGATCCGTGAGCCCGCCGGGCGAGCGGGCTCACGGGCGGCGGGGAAAGGAGCCCGGTAAGGACCGGGCTCCCATGGTGCGTATCCCTTACCGGGCGCTGCCCCCGCGTCGACGCCGCCCGTGCGGGCTACTCGTCGCCGGCCAGCTTCAGGGTGCGCAGCCTGCGGCCCGCGAACCAGGTGGCCGCGGCCGTCACGACCAGCAGCATCACCACCGAGGTCGTCAGCCCCACATCGGAGCTGACCTGGTCCCCGTCGGCGATCTTCTGCGCGATGGCGAGCGACCACTGCTGGACGCTGAGCGTACGGGCGCCGGGTACGTAATTGCCGATCACCGACTCCCACAGCAGCGCGTAGACCAGTCCGGCCACCACCGCGTGCCGGGTGAGCACCCCGAGCATCAGGAAGATCGCGGAGTAGGCGATGGAGGCCACCGCCGCCGCGATCGCGAAGGCGACCGCCAGGTGCTGGCTGGAGCCGTCGAGGATGTATCCGGCCAGCAGGGTGGGCACCGCGCAGAAGAGGACGGTGACACCGATCGCGACCAGCAGCTTGGTGACGATGATCGTGCCCCGTTTGACCGGTTTGGCCAGCAGGTACACGATCGCGCCGTCGTCGATCTCCGGCCCGATCGCGCCGGTGCCGGCGATGACGCCGACCAGCGGCACCATCGCGCTCAGCGCGAATCCCTGCAGCAGGCCGGCCGCGGTGCCGTCGTCCGCGCCGGTCAGCGCGCGTACCGCGGCCACGATGACCAGCAGCAGCAGCGGCAGCGCGAACAGCAGCAGGGCCCGGCGGCGGCCGAGCAGGCCGCGGTAGGTGAGCCGGGCCACCGTGGGGTGGTAGAAGGGCAGGCCGGAGGCCCTGCTCAGCGGTGGGCGGGCACCGATCGGTGCGTACGGACCGATAGTGGGACCGGCCGGACGGCCGGGGCCGGCGGGAGTATCGGAACGGGCGGGTCCTGGCGCGGCGGCCGGATCGGCGCCGGCGGTGTTGGCGGGCATCAGTGTCGGCTCCTTACGCCGTGACCAGATAGGAGAAGACGCTCTCCAGGGACTCGTCGGACGGCGAGACCGTGAAGAGCCGGATGCCGTGGTCACGGGCGATCCGGGGCAGGAACTCGGTGAAGCCGGCGAAGTCGACGGCCTGGACGAGCAGCGCCTTTTCGGTGCGGTCCAACTCGATCGCCGCGGTGGACGCGTGCGCGATCAGCGCGGACGCGAGAGCGCGGTCGTCGCTGGACCGCACGAGATAGCGGTGCGGGCGGTCCGTCATCAGCCGGCGGATCTTGCGGAAGTCGCCGGACGCGGCGTGCCGGCCCGCCACCACGACTTCGATGTGGTGGGCGAGTTGCTCGACCTCCTCCAGGATGTGCGAGGAGAACAGCACCGTTCGGCCGTCGGCGCCCATCCGGCGCAGCAACTCCATCAACTGGAGGCGCTGCCGGGGGTCCATGCCGTTGAACGGCTCGTCGAGCAGCAGCACGGACGGGTCGTGGACGAGCGCGGACGCCATCTTGGCGCGCTGCCGCATGCCCTTGCTGTACGTCTCGATCCGCCGGTCCTGGGCGTACTCCATCTCCACGGTGGCCAGCGCCCGCTGGGCCGCGGCGCCGGGTTCGGGCAGTCCGTGCAGCTCGGCGTTGGCGACGACGAACTCCCGGGCGGTCAGGAAGTCGTACATCGACTCCCGCTCGGGCACGATGCCGATCTCGCGGTACGCCTGCTCGTTGCGCCAGATGGCGACGCCGTCGAGGGCGACCGCGCCGGTGGAGGGCGCCAGGAAGCCCGCCATCATGTTGATCAGGGTGGACTTGCCGGCGCCGTTGGGGCCGAGCAGTCCGGTCACCCCGGGGCCGATGCTCATGGTGATGTCGTTGACGGCCACCACATTGCCGAACCAGCGGGAGACCTTGTCGATGCTGATCGTCGTCATGACAGGCCCACCTTGCCGTAGCGGCGCATCAGCAGACCGAAGCAGCCGGTGATCAGGCCGACGACGACGAGCAGGTAGACCGCGCCGGCCAGTCCGTCGGGCGGCCCGGAGGCCTGGGGGAAGGCGGAGGTCGCGCCGAGGAACCAGTTGGAGAAGCCGTCGATCAGGGTGATCGGCGAGAAGACGCCGAGCCAGCCGATCACGTGGGGGTTCTCCTGGGCGGCGGCGACGCCCTGGACGGCGGAGACCGCGCCGTAGCTGATCACGAACAGGGCGATGATCGCGGCGACGCCGAAGCCGCGGCGCGGGGTCACGGCTGCTATCACCAGGCCGATGCCGGCGAACAGCAGGGACAGCAGGAGCACGGACAGCAGTCCCTTCGCGAACCCGGACGTCTGGGAGGCGAAGCCGAGCTTCGCCAGCAGCGCGCCGACGTAGAGGATGAGGAGGGGGAGCGCGGTCAGCAGGAACAGCGCGGTGGTGAGCGCCGCGTACTTGGCGGCCACGTAGTCGACGCGCTCGATGGGCCGGGAGAAGTACAGCGGGGTGGTCTTGAAGCGCAGGTCGCGGGACACGGCCTGCGGGGCCTGCGAGGCGACGAACAGGGTGATGACGGCCTGCATGATCACGGCGTAGCGGGTGTACTGGACCGGCAGCTTGCTCATGTCGGCGAACACCGCCACCGCCACCATGATCAGGGCCGGGGCGCACATCACACCCAGCAGGATCATCGGCAGCACCTTGGACTTGGCGCTGCGTCCCAGGCCGTAGGCGCCGCGCAGACTCTGGCTGTACAGCGAGCAGCGGGCGTAGCCGCGGCCGAGCCGGGGGCCGTCGTACTCGCGGTAGCCGATGTTGTGGATGACGTCGGCGGGGGCGTGGGGAGTGGGCGAGGCGCCCGGCGGCGGCGTCGTGGCCACGTCAGGTTGCGTCACGGCCTTCTCCTTCCTGGTCCTGGCTCGGGTGGCCGCTGGGGAGGCCGTTCATGGGCCCGGTCGGGTAGTCGGTGGGGACATCGGTGAAGAGTTCGGCGATGCGGTGGCGGCGCTGCTCCATCCGCACCAGGCCGACGCCGAGCCGGGCGACCGCGTCGCGGACCAGGTCGTACGTCTCCTCGTCCGCTATGTCGACCATCAGCAGGTGGCCGCCGGCCTGCGCGGTCAGGCCCCCGGCGGTCAGCAGTGCCAGCAGTTCCTGCTCGCGGTCGGTCACCTCGACCGCGAGAGAGCCGGTCGCCTGGGTGAAGTCGCTGGTGGAGGAGGCACGCAGCAGTTGGCCGCCGTCGATCACCACGATGTGGTCGCTGGTGCGCTCCAGCTCGCCGAGCAGGTGGGAGGTGACCAGTACCGAGATGCCGAAGTCGGTGTGGATGCGGCGGATCAGGCCCAGCATCTCGTCCCGGCCGGCCGGGTCCAGGCCGTTGGTGGGCTCGTCCAGCAGCACCAGCTCGGGGTCGTGCACCAGGGCCTGGGCCAGCTTCACCCGCTGCTTCATACCGGTGGAGTAGCCGCCCATCGGGCGGTACCGCTCTTCATAGAGGCCGACGTGCCGCAGCGTGTCGGCGGTTCGTTCACGAGCCGCGGTGGGCGGCAGCCCGGACATCCGGGCCATGTGCACGACGAACTCGGTCGCCGAGACATCGGGCGGCAGGCAGTCGTGCTCGGGCATGTAGCCGACCAGAGCGCGGATCTCGGCCCCCGCGGTGGCCACGTCGAGCCCGAGCACGGCGGCACGACCCTCGGTGGCCGGGGAGAGCCCCAGCAGAATCTTGATCAGGGTCGATTTACCGGCGCCGTTCGCGCCCACCAGACCGGTCACTCCCGGCGTGATGTCGACGGTCAGCCGGTCGAGCGCGGTCACCCGTGGGTACCGCTTGCTCAGGCCTTCGGTAGCGATCACTGTCACGTGCATGACCGTAGTGGTACGCACCACACCCGGTCGTCCCCCGGGGGTCGCGGATCGGGCTACTTCTCCGGGCTGACGTTCCCGTAGGGGTCGGCGGAGTTTTCCACAGGCCGGTGACGGGGGTCTTGAAACTGTCAGCCCTCGCTGTCACATTGAGTGATGTCATCGTTGTGGCGGGTGCGGGGGAAGGGCCGGGTGGGCGGCAATGGGTGGTGTGGGTAGTGCGGATGGTGTCGGTGCCGTGAGTGGTGGCCGTGTTGGAAGCGGCGCCGGTGACGGGGGCGGCGTTCCCGCAGGAGGCGGGCGGGTCCGGGAGCGGTTCGTCACGGGGGCGGACGGAGTGCGGCTGTGCGTCGCGGAGTTCGGGGTCGTGGACGATGCCCCAGGCGCGGAGGACCGCGCCGGGGACGCCGGGACCGCCCAGGCCTTCCGGCCGACGGTGATGCTGCTGCACGGGTATCCGGACAGCAAAGAGGTCTGGTCGGAAGTCGCCGGGCTGCTGGCCGGTCGCTTCCATGTGGTGCTCTACGACGTGCGGGGGCACGGCCGGTCCGGTGCGCCCGAGCCGCTCAGGGGCGGCTTCACCCTGGAGAAGCTGACCGCGGACTTCCTGGCGGTCGCCGAGGCGGTCAGCCCGGACCGGCCGGTTCATCTGGTGGGCCACGACTGGGGGTCGGTGCAGGGCTGGGAGTTCGCCACGGTCGCCGCCACCGACGGCCGGCTCGCCTCGTTCACCTCGATCTCGGGACCGTCCCTGGACCACTTCGGTCACTGGATCCGCCGCCGGACACGGCATCCCACCCCCCGCGGCGCCGCCCACGTCCTCGGCCAGGGCCTCAAGTCCTGGTATGTGTACGCGCTGCACACCCCGCTGCTGCCGGAACTCGTCTGGCGCGGCCCGCTCGGCAGGCGATGGCCCAAACTGCTGGCCCGCAGCGAGAAACTGCCCGCCGACGGCTACCCGACGGCCTCGCTGCCCGAGGACGCCGCCCATGGCGCCTGGCTCTACCGGGACAACGTCCGCCGGCGGCTGGGCAGTCCGCGCACCGACGCCTACGCCCGGGTGCCGGTGCAGCTGATCGTCCCGACCGATGACGCCTTCCTGTCCGAGCGGCTCTACGACGACCTCGACCGGTGGGTGCCGGACCTCACCCGCCGCGTCCTGCCGGCCAAGCACTGGGTGCCGCGCTCCCGGCCGGAGCAACTGGCCCGCTGGATCGGCGATTTCGTCACCGGGACACCGGAAGACGCCGAGTCCGTGAGCCACCCGATCACACCGCGCCGGGTCTCCTTCGACTGGGGGCGGACCCCGCTGCACTGGATTCCGGACGAGCCGACGGCGACGCACGTCATCAATGTGCTGCATCTGCTGCTGCCCGCGGGCGAGCGGTGGTTCGTCAAGGTGTTCAAGGAGGCCCTGCCACTCGTCAGCGACGAGGCGCTGCTGAAGGACGTCAAGGGATTCATGGGGCAGGAGGCCACCCACAGCGTCCAGCACGCGTACGTCCTGGACCACCTGGCGCAGCAGCACCTCGACACCAGCAGTTACACCCGGCAGGTGGAGTGGATGTTCGACGCGCTGCTCGGCGGCACCCCGCCCTGGGGCCTGCCCGTCCAGGACCGCGCGTGGCTGCGGTTCCGGCTGTCGCTGATCGCCGCGATCGAGCACTTCACCGCGGTCCTCGGCGACTGGATCCTGGACGCCGACGCCCTGGACCGGATCGGCGCCGACGAGGTCATGCTCGATCTGCTGCGCTGGCACGGGGCGGAGGAGGTCGAGCACCGGGCGGTCGCCTTCGACATGTATCAGCACGCCGGCGGCAAGGGCGCGGCCCGCTATCTGCGCCGGGCCGAAGGGATGGCGGTGGCCGGGCCGATGCTGTTCTACCTGTGGGTGAGCGGCGCCCGGTACATGATGCGGCACGACCCGGGGGCCACCGAGGAGAAGTACCGCTTCCGGGACCACCGGGCCGCGGCCCGCCGCGGGCTGCTGCCGTCGTGGGCCTCGCTGGCGGCCGCGACGCCCCGCTACCTGCGCCGGTCGTACCATCCGTCGCAGGAGGGTTCGTTGCGCAAGGCCGTCGAGTACCTGGCGATATCCCCGGCGGCGCAGGCCGCCACCGCCAAGCCGACGGGCAGCGCCGCGGCCTCCTGACCGAGTGCATCCGGGCGACCGAGGAGTGAAGGCGTGAGCACCGCCGCCGAGCAGCGCGCGTACCGGATCGAGGACCTGGCCCACGCGAGCGGGACCACGGTCCGCAACATCCGGGCGTACACCGACCGCGGGCTGCTCCCGAGACCTGAGCGCCGCGGCCGGGCCAATGTGTACGGCGACACGCACCTGGCCCGGCTGCGGCAGATCGCCGACCTGCTGGAGCGCGGTTACACCCTGGCCAACATCAAGGAGCTGCTGGCCGCCTGGGACACCGGCACTGGTCTGGGCGGAGTGCTCGGCCTGGTGCACGAGGTGGACCGGCCCTGGTCGGACGAACGGCCGGCCCGGATCGGTCTGGCCGAGTTGGTGGCGGCGTTCGGCGGGGTGAGCGACCCGGCGGCCGTACGGGAGGCCCTGCGGCTCGGCGTACTGGAGCCGGTGCCCGGCAGCGACGACGAGTTCCTGGTGCCGAGCCCGCAGGAACTCGCGGTGGCCGCCGAACTGCACGCCGCCGGGGTGCCGCTGCCGGCGATCGCCGGCCATCTCGGCGAGTTGCGCTCCCAGGTGGAGCACATCTCGGAGCGATTTCTGGAGTTCACCACCGAGTACGTCTTCCAACGGTTCCTGCGGCACCCGCCGACCGACGCCGAGGCGGAGGAGGCGGCCGAACTGATCCGCCGGCTGCGCCCGCTGGCCCAGCAGACGGTGGACGCGGAACTCGCCCGGGCGATGCGGACGCGTGCCACCGAGCACATCCGCCGGCACCTCGGCGACGCCCTCCCGCCCGCCGAGCCCGCCCCGGGCCCGGCCAGGCCTTCCGGCGAGGACGCCACCGTCCCGGTCCCGCTGCCCGAGGCCACCGTCGCCGCCGTCCGCGCCCTGGTCGGCGCCGACCGGACGCCCGCGTTCGTGGCGGCCGCCACCGACCGCGAAGTCGCCGCCCGCCGGATGGACGCACTCACCCTCCGGGACTGACCCCCTGCCCGACCGGCGCCGCCGTCAACCGCTCCACCTACCCGCATACGGCGGCCAGCGACTCCTGCGACGCACCGCTCTCGCGCGGCCCGGGTCCCGGACAAGCTGGAGACAGCCCCCCAGTTCCCGGCCGTGCTTGACAAGATCCGTGTACGCGGCCCGGTTGGCCGCCTCCGCACCCGGCCACCGGCCGTCGCAGCGGACAGGGCCTACTCCTCCGAGAGCAACCGGGCCTACTTACGCCGCCGTACATCACCGCGGTGATCCCGGACAAGGTCGACCAGCAGGCCAACCCCACGAACAAGGGCTCAGCCGGCGGACGGCCGGTCATCTACGACAAGACAGGATCACGGTGCTCAGTCGCATAGCCCGAGCCTATGGGCGAGGATGGATTCACACATCATGTACTACACTGGGTGTCATGGATGCTCCCCGCTCCGGAAAAACCCGGGTCACCAGCGTTTCACTGCGCGCGGAGACGCTGGAGGCGATTCGCTCGCGCGCGGGCAAGCAGGGTGTGTCCGCGTACATTGAGGAAGCCGTACAGCGTCAGCTCCAGCGTGAGGCTGTGGACGAGTACATCGCGGAGTACGAAGCTGAGCACGGTCCCGTTGACCAGGCCGAGGTAGCGGCGCGGGCGGAGAGAATCAGGGCGCATCACGCAGCACACCGTGGCGAGACCACGCCGGCGGACGCTGCGTGAGCGGCACTCTCGTCCTGGACAGCGAAGCCCTGTCGAAGCTGTCCCGGCGGCACCATGACATGACGGTTTGGCTGGATGTAGCTCGAACTCTCGATCTGCTGGTCGTGACCAGTGCGGCAACCCTGGTCGAGGCGCGCGATCCCAAGGTTGTCCAGGCAGCGTTCGACTTCGCGGTCTCCCTCACCAAAGTACGACCGATCACGGAAGAGATCGCCCGCGCCGCGAGCAAGCTCCTGGCGACGGAGGGACTTCACGGGCACAAGTACGCCATCGACGCGATGCTGGCTGCTACCGCACACGCAGAACACGGCGATGTGACGGTCGTGACCAGCGATGTGGACGACCTGCGTCGACTCTGCCATTCCCGCGTCGCAGTCGAGGCGATCTGACACCTGACGTCTGCACGCACAGACACAGTTCTTATCGGAGTACCTGCAGGTCAGCCCATCATCCATGAACGAGGCTCGACTGAGGTCGTCCTGGTCGGGAAGCGGACAACGGGGAAGCGGCCGCCGACCGGTGCGCGGGCAGGGAGTTCGGTGCGGACCGCGATCCGGCGGGTGGACGCCACGAGTGGCGGACGGCAAGACCGTCCTGTCAGCTGGAAATACGGCCCCGTAGGCTCGCCCGCATGAGCCTGCGTCTGAGCACTGTGATCCTGCCGATCTACCGCTGGAACGAGCAGGGCCGGGAGGTGTGGAAGCGGGCCGAGGCGCTGGGGTTCCACGCCGCTTACACCTACGACCACCTGTCGTGGCGGATCCCGTTCCGGGACAGGACATGGTTCGGAGCCGTCCCGACGCTGACCGCCGCGGCCGGTGTGACGGAGCGTATGCGGTTGGGCACCCTCGTAACCTCCCCCAATTTCCGCCATCCGGTGCCGTTCGCGAAAGAGCTGATGACGCTGGACGACGTCAGCGACGGGCGGCTGACGCTCGGGATCGGGGCCGGCGGGACCGGGTTCGACGCCGAGGTGCTCGGACAGCAGCCCTGGTCGCCGAAGGAGCGCGCCGACCGGTTCGCCGAGTTCGTGGAGCTCCTCGACCGGCTGCTCGTCCAGGACGACACCACCTCCGACGGCCGCTTCTACTCCGCGATCGAGGCCCGCGACATCCCCGGCTGCGTGCAGGACCCCCGTCTGCCGTTCGCGGTGGCCGCCACCGGCCCGCGCGGCATGCGACTCGCCGCGAAGTACGGCCAGGCGTGGGTGACCACAGGGGACCCGAGCGTGTTCGAGGAGGGCACCCCGGAGCAGTCCCTCGCCGCCGTCCGCGGCCAGGTCGAGCGTGTCTCCGCCGCCCTCGCCGCCGAGGGCCGCGACCCGGCCGATGTGCCGAAGATCTTCCTCACCGGCTTCACCCCCGCGTACGCCGAGCCCTTCACCTCGGTCGATGCCTTCGTGGACTTCGCCGGACGCCACGCGGAGGCGGGCATCGATGAGATCGTGCTGCACTGGCCGGTGGCCGACACGATCTTCGGCCACGACCCCGATGTCTTCGAGCGGATCGCCACCGAAGCTCCGCCCCAGCTCAGCTGATTCGCTCCGCCGTCGTCACCGGCTCCGCACCCCGGCCGGTCCCGTGGCGCCGCACGGATGGCCGCACCCGCCTCAGCTCACGGCCGGTGCGCGGACACCGAGCAGCTCGCCCATCGACTCCGCCGCGCGGACAGCGGCGTCGGCGCAGCAGTTGTTGAAGAGGACGTGCACCTCCTGTGCCCGGTCGGCCAACGCGCGGATGCGCGGTGTCCACTCGGACAGTTCCCCGGGCGTGTAGGAGTGGCGGAACCTCTCCTCCTTGGTGCCCGTGCCCCAGGCGCTGCTGCGGCCGTGGAAGCGCACCACCGCGAGCGCGGGCGTGGTGACCCGCGCGATCGGAGGTACGGAGGTGGGGAGCGTCTGCACCATGTCGACGGCCACCGCCGACATGTCCAGTTCCGTCACCAGCGCGGTGGTCGCGGCGACATGGTCCTCCCGCCACCAGCCGGGATGCCGGAACTCCACGGCCACCGGCCAGCCCGCGGCGCGCTCACGGCACTGCCGCAGGACCGCCGCCGCCGGCCTCCCGGGCGCGAGTTGCCGCGGGAACTGGAACAGCAGGGTTCCCAGGCGACCGGCCCGGCGCAGGGGTTCGAGGGCGCCGCTGAACCGGTCCCACACCTCGTCGAGCAGACCGGGATCGACGCCGCCTCGCTGCTGGCGGGCAAGGGCCGGGCGCAGTTCGACCGGGAGCGCGCCCGGCCGCGTCGGATGGCCGGTCAGCAGGGAGAAGGCCTTGACGTCGAAGCGGAAGCCTTCGGGGGTGCGTTCGGCCCACAGGATGCTGTTGCGGGCGCTCGGCAGGCCGTAGTAGGTGGCGTCCACTTCCACCACCGGGAACCGCGAGGCGTAGTGCCGCAGCCTGCCCTCGGCGTCGCGGTGGCCCGCCGGATACCAGCCGCTGGACACCAGCGCCTTGTCCGTCCACGAGCAGGTGCCGACCCGGATCTCTCCCATTCCGCCCGCCTTCCCCGGCGCGACGCCACCAAGGCCCCACATACCACCGGGACATCGTGGGACACGCCCGTGGGCGGGGCCTGAAGGCGAGTTCGTCGGCCTGCCGCCGGATCTTCGGCTGTTGTTCCCGCTGTGGACCGACCGGACGAGTGTGCTCGGGTGATCCGGCGACGCGACGCGACATGGCGAAGTACAGCGGCTCCGGCGCGCACCGGAGCCGGGACCGGTGGAGGACGCGTTCCGCCGTTCAATCGCAAGGACGTCGATGGATGATTCTCCGGAGATACGCGGTGCCGAGACGCTCAAGGCGGCGTCCGACGAGGCGCTCCGGCACCGATGGCTGGGCGCCGGCGGGGCCGTCGCGCTGAGCCTGGCCAGCGGTTGGGCGGGGGCGCTGCCGGTGTATCACCCGTTGTCCCACTGGTTCGCGCCGCAGTCGGCGCAGACCCTGGCCGCGGCGGTGGTCGGCTATGCCGGCCTGATCGTCCTGGTGACCTCCTGGTGGCGGCTGGGGCAGCTTTCGGCTTCCGGTTCGGCCGTCAGCCCGCGCGAGATGCTCGTCACTCTCTGGTGGTGGGCGGCGCCGTTGGCCCTCGGCGCGCCCATGTTCAGCCGGGACGTCTACAGCTATGTGGCCCAGGGCGCGATGGCCGCACGGGGATGGGACGTCTACGCGGGCGGGCCGTCGGTGCTCCCCGGGCCGATCAGCGCGGGGGTGGACTGGCTCTGGCGGGACACCCCGGCGCCGTACGGTCCGGTGTTCGTGTGGCTGGCCGCCCAGGTGCTGCGGGTGACCGGCGAGCACGTCTTCGCGGCGCTGGTGGGCATGCGGCTGCTGGCGGTGAGCGGCTTCGCCCTGGTCGTATGGGCGGTGCGCCGCCTGGCTGCGGCGGCCGGGGTGTGCGAGGCCAGCGCCCTGTGGCTGGCGGTGCTCAACCCCTTGGTGCTGGTGCATCTGGTGGGCGGGGCCCACAACGACGCGGTGATGCTGGGATTGATGCTGTCCGGCCTGGTGCTTGCCCGTAGCGGGCGGCTGGCCTGGGGGGCGGTCCTCATCACGCTGGCCATGCTGGTGAAGGTGCCGGCCGGGTTCGCGCTGCTCTTCCTGATACCCGAGCAGTTCGGCGGACGCAGCGGGCTGCTGCGACGCGCGGCCGTCGTGGCGACGACCTCCGCCGCGACCGTGGTGGTGGCCACCTGGGTGCTCGGCTACGGCTACGGCTGGCTCTCGGCGCTGAGCACTCCGGCGGACTCTCCCGGGGTGCTGTCCCTCACGGCGGACCTCGGCAACGTGCTCGGCGCCCTCGTGGAGCCGCTGGGCCTGGCGGCTCCGCACACCGTCGAGGCGGCCACCCGGCTGGCGGGGGTCGCCGGGGCACTCATCGCCATGCCGTTCTGGTTGTGGCGGATGCCGAGACTCGGTCCCGAGCGGGCGCTCGGCGTGGCACTGCTGACGGTGGTGGTCCTGGCCCCGGCTGTGCAGCCCTGGTACTTCCTGTGGGGGCTGCTGCCCATCGCCGTCACGGCCCCCGGCGGGCGGGCCAGGACACGGCTCGCGGCGGGTTCGATCGCCTTGGTCTTCGTCGTGTTCCTGCGCGGCCAGGCCCCCGGTGCGGCCTACGCCGCCTGCTGCTTCACGGGAGCGGCCGTCGCGTTGGTGACGCTCTACCGCTTCGACCCGGTCGCCGGATCCACCTGGCGCCTCGCCCTGACCCACCGCCGGTCCATTTCCCCGCCGCTTCCGCTGCCCCTTCTCCCGCCTCCGCCGAGCCGCCCCGGCGAGCGCGACAGATACCCGTCCCCTTCCTTTCTCGGCAGCCGGCGCCCGACCGGATACATCAGACGCCTGCGCAGACCGGCCCGCGACGCCTGAGGGAGGAGCCGACCGGCCTCAGGACCGTGCGGCGCGTCAACTCAACGGATTCCCTCAGCCCGCTCCCTTTCCTACGAAATGCGGGACTTGGGTACTGTCGGTGCCCAAGTGACCGAAACAGGAGTTCGTTGACCATGCGGGTACCCATCGCGCTCGCCGCGATCACGGTGGTGGCTGCCGCCGTCGCCCTGCTGTCCGGTTGTGACAGCGGCAGCGGCGGTGGGGCGAGTTCGGACAAGATCCAGGGGGTCGGGTCTGCCTCGGCGCCCCCGTCCACGCCTGCCACCGCTTTCCCGGCGCCGACGGATTCGGCCGGTCGGCCGACGATCACCTTTCCGTCCTATGCGAAGAACGTCTTCGAGGACCAGTACACCGGCGACCCCGCCAAGGACGCGGTGCTCGCCGACAACGAGCGGTGGGTCGATTCGATGGACGACGCCATCTTCCGGGGGACGGCGAGCACGAAGGAGCTGGCGTTCTACAGCACGGGCAGGGGGACGGAGCTGGCCGTCGCGTACGTCCAGGGCTACATCGCCAAGGGCGACAAGTGGGCGGGCAGTACGCGCTTCTTCGCCCGGAAGGTCAGTCTTCTCGGCGGCGACACGGCCTCCGTGGTCTATTGCTCGGACGAGAGCCAGTCCCACATCACGAATCCGAAGAAGCCCACGAAGCACACCCCGACATCACCCGACAGCTACGTGCTCTACAACACGCACCTCACGCTGAACGCGCAGGGGGTCTGGCAGACGGACAACGTGGTGTCGGACAGGGGTGCCCGGCAGTGCCGACCCTGAGACGAGGAAGCGTCACGGTCGGCGTTCTGGTCCTAGCAGCGGGATCCGCTCTGCTGGCAGGTCCGGCTGTCGCCGATGACCGTGGCGGAAACGGCACCGTGGGCGCCGCCGCGCCCTCCGGCGCCGCCGACCCACTCGCCGGTACCATCTCCGCCACCGCCGGCGTCCAGTACGACTCCTCGAAGAACGGCGCCGCCGCCAGCAGCGCCGGCGTCGGGCCGCTGACCCCGATCGGGGGCTGGAGGCCGCCGGCCTGCTGGTATCAGCCGATGTACACACCGGCGCAGCTGAAGGCCTCCTCCGAGGCCGTGTGGGCGGAGGACTCGCCGAGCCAGGAGTGGAAGAACGGCGAACGCGACCGCTTCGTCAACGGCAAGCCGTACACCAACTTCAACCTGGCCAAAGCCGGCCACGGCTACTTCTGGGCCGGTTACACACCCCGATCACAAGAGAGCGCCCCGGGCGCGAGTTCCTGCACCGACGAACCCTTCTGGGTGAGCGAGGACGGGTCCGTGCCCGCGGGACACCGCGACGCCCTGACACCGGAGACCCTCGCCGAGCTGGCGTATGAGCGGATCCTCATCCCGCGGGCCACCGCGAGCACCGACCCGGACGGCGTGCAGACGGTGAATCTGCCGACCTGGGTCTGGCTCGACACCGGCGCCGTCCACCCCGTCGCGGTGACCGCCTACCTGCCCGCTTACGGCATCTCGGCCACCACCACCGCCGAACCGGTCAGCCTGCACCTCGACCCCGGCACGGCCGACGCCCGGCTCCACCCGGCCTCCGGGAACTGCCCGTTCCGCGGGAACCGCCTCGGTACGCCGTACACCCCCGGCGCGGAGGGCGATCCTCCCTGCGGGGTGACGTACCTGCGCTCGACCGCACCCTCCCGCCAGGCATATCGGCTCACCGCGACCGTCACCTGGGACGTCAGCTGGACCGGCACCGGGCAGCCCGCTCCGAAGGCGCTCCCGCCGGGCGCCTTCGGGACCCCGCAGGAGATCGGCGTCCGGGAGATCCAGACGGTCAGCCGCTGAGCGGGAAGGGCGCAGGACCCGGCCTTGCCTGACCGGGTAACTCTGTTGACCTGCACGGGAATTGACCGGCACCCAGCCGCCCCGGAGGATGATCACATCAAACTTCTGTGCGATGACCGTCCATCGGACCGGATGCGGATCCGCGTCGCATCCCGTGGGAACGGTCGTCGCGCTCTGCCCAGGGGGGCATCGTGACCACAGTTCTACCCGCTTTCGGACGCCGCCACCGGCGGCGCCTGTGCGCTCTCGCGCTGGTCGGTGTCACCGTCACCGGCGCCGCGCTGGTGGCCGGCTCCGCCTCGGCGGCCGGGGCCGGCACGCTCGCGCCGTACCTGAACTGCGTGACCGCTGATCCGACCGGAGTCGTCACCGCCTACTTCGGCTACGACAACACCACCGGCACGCAGAGCACCATCCCGATCGGGGACAACAACCAGCTCTTCCCGGTGAGTCCCAGCCAAGGCCAGCCGACCGTCTTCGACAAGGGGAACTACCCGCAGGTCTTCTCGGTGACCTTCGACCCGAAGGTGTTTCCCGCGGTCGCCTGGATTCTGAACGGCCAGGAAGCCGACGCTTCGGCCGCCGGGCCGGTGTGCGCCAACGGCGTCAGCTCACCCGCCACGGGTATCACCGCGACCGGTGCCACCCTCACCGGCGTCGTGGTCCCGTCGGGGGCGGACACCACGTACGCGTTCGAGTACGGAACCACCACCGCGCTGGGTTCGAGCACCCCTGCTCAGGACTTCGGGACCGGCACCCAGCCGGGACTCGTCCAGACGACGCTGTCCGGCCTGGCCCCGAACACGCGGTACTACTTCCGGATCACCACCAGCAGCGCTGTCACCACCACCCAGGGCCAGACCCTCAGCTTCACCACCGCGACTCCCGCGGTCACGCCGACGGCGCTGGGCATCGTCACCACGCAACTCGGCAACGGCAATCTGGGCGCCGCCTACCAAGCGCAGGTAGTGGGGCGCGGGGGCACCACCCCCTACTCCTGGTCCGTGGTGAAAGGCACGCTACCGGCCGGGCTCGCCCTGAACACCTCGACCGGGGCGATCTCCGGTAAGCCCAGCTCAGCGGGCACCTCCAGCTTCACCGTTCAGCTCGGCGACCACTCCCTGCCGAAGGCGAACACGGTGACGCGGGCCCTCAGCCTCACCGTCAACAACTTCAAGAAGAAGGCCTGGTGAGCTGAGGAGGCCGGGAGCATCCGGGTGAGGGAGGGCGACCGGAGTCCCTCACCCGGGGATTCCCGGGCCTCCGCGGCTCTCCGGGCGGGCAGCTGATCGGTGCGGAAGCGCCCGGTTGGTACACATGGGTGGCGTTGATGTGTATATCGGCGAACTCAAGGTGCGGCTCCGTGAAATCTGTGCTCGCTTCCGCATGATCGGACTTGTCGGTTATCCGCATCATGGGAAAGCGAGAGGTCGTCAGGTCATGGCTGCTGCTGTAGAGATCAGGACGTTCTGGGGCGCGCTGCTCAGCGTGCTGCTGAAGTGCATCGCCGCGCTGGGGTTCAGCACCCCGGCTTCCCGGGCCGCCGCCGGCCGCGTGGAGGCGCGGACCGAGGCGAGCGGTCAGGGGCGCGCCCAGGCGCAGGCCGCCGGTCGTTCGGACGAGGTCCCGCTCGGGGCGCGGTCCGTACCCAGGATCCCGGCGCCGCGCGGGTACGAACCGATGCGCCGGCACCGGGCTCGTACGCTGCCGCCCACGATGAAGCAGCGGATCTGCGCCGAGGCCCACGGTTCGTCGCCGAGCGCCCGCAGCGTACGCGCCGGGGACCTGGCGGAGGACATCAGCGCTGCCGTGGCACTCGCCCAGGCGGCCGCGAGCCAGCACACGAACCCTGACGCCAGCCCGATCGCGAGCCCCACCGCGCACGCCGCAGGCGGCGTGACCACCCGGGCGAACGCCGCCGCTGCCTCCCTCGGCCCTGCCCCGGCCCCAAGGAACGCCTCGGTGGACCGCTGAAAGCCCACCGCTCACCGCTCACGGCTCACGGCTCACGCGGCTGACATCGGCCCGATCAACACTCTGAAAACTCAGGGCACCATGGCGAAGACGGCTACGACGACCGTCGCATCGAGGCCCGCGACCGGCGGACCGGTATGAACCAGAAGTCGAAGCCGCAGAGGTACCGGCAGAAGTAGCAGTACCGGCAGAAACCGACGAGCGACGGCCCGACCGGACCGGACCCGATCACCTCGGGCGACCCCGGGCCAGGCACCACCACAGACCAGACCCACACCAGTACCGGCAGTCGCCGAGGCACCCGCCCACCCGGGCGCGGCCCCCCGGCCGCTCCCCGGATTCCAGGCTGTGCACCGAGTGCGGCAGTGCCGCGCAGCCGTACGTGCCCGCGTACGTGCCCGCGTACGTGCCCGCGTACGGCAGCAGCGCCAGGAGCAGGACCCGCCCCGCGCCCGATGCGGTGGCCGGCGCGTGACCACCCCGCGCCCCGCTCCCTCCGGCCCCGCACCGGTCGCGTCCAGCCGCGCTGTCCGCCCCCGATCACCCCGATCGCCCCGACCACCCGGCGGCGCCGTCCGGGGCAGGGGTGCGGTGCGGGAGGATGGGCATCGTGACCTCAGCATTCGAGCCCGCAGCGCATCCCGCACCGTACGAGAAGACCTTCGCCGATCCCGCGCCCCGACTGATCGCCACCGATCTGGACGGCACCCTGCTGCGCGACGACAAGACGGTGTCGGCGCGCACGGTCGCCGCGCTGGAGGCGGCCGAGGCGGCCGGGATCGAGGTCTTCTTCGTCACCGGGCGCCCGGCGCGCTGGATGGGCGTGGTCGCCCCGCATCTGGCCGGGCACGGGATCGCGATCCTCGCCAACGGCGCCGCGGTGTACGACCTGCGGGCCGACCGGCTGATCGAGGCGTTCCCGCTGCCGGAGGAGGAGGCGCTCGCGGTGGCGTACGCGCTGCGCGAAGCCGTGCCCGGGACCACCTTCGCGGTTGAGCGCACCGGGGGTATCCACCGTGAGCCCGCCTACCCGCTCATCGAGCCGGACCGTCCCGGCTCCACGACGCCCGTCGAGATTCTGCCGCTGGAGGCCCTGCTCGCCGTGGACCCGGCGCAGCCGCTGCTGAAACTGCTGGCCAAGCACCCGCGCATGGACCCCGACGACTTCCTTGCCACGGCCCTGTCGGTCGCCGGCCGGCACGGCGAGATCACCCGTTCCAGCGAGTCCGCGCTGCTCGAGATCAGCGGGGCCGGGGTCAGCAAGGCCACCACCCTGGCCAAGTGCTGCGCCGAGCGCGGGGTGACGGCCGCCGAGGTGGTGGCCTTCGGTGACATGCCGAACGATCTGGCGATGCTGGGGTGGGCGGGTACGTCCTACGCCGTCGCCAACGCCCATCCCCAGGTGCTCGCCGCCACCACCCGCCACGCCGCCGCCAATGAGGACGACGGCGTCGCCCGCGTCATCGAGCGCATCATCGCCGCCCGGCGCTAGGGTCTGCCGACCCGTCCGGGGTCTCCCGGGCGGGCCGCCGGACCCGGAGACCTCACGCGGCCAGCCCCGCCATACCGCGTCCGCCCGGCGCGGCCAGGTGCGCGTCGGCGTCGCGTTCCCGCTCCAGCGTGTCGCGGAACGGTCCTCGCACCGAGGCCAGTTCCTCGTATGTCCCGCGCTGGACGACGCGTCCCGCCGCCAGCACCACGATCTCGTCGACCGCTCCGTCCGCGAGGCCCGCGAGCCGGTGCGTGATGATCAGCGTGGTGCGGCCTCGGGTGGCCGCCAGCAGATCGGCGGTCAGCGCGTCGGCCGTGGCGATGTCGAGGTGCTCGGCGGGCTCGTCCAGGATGAGCACCGGGAAGCGGGCGAGCAGCGCGCGGGCCAGGGCCAGGCGCTGCCGCATACCGCCGGACAGCCGCGCGCCGTGCTCGCCGACGGCCGCGTCCAGGTCGATGTCGATGTCGAGCCGGGCGGCGGTCAGCGCGGCCAGCAGTTCGCCGTCGTCGGCCGCCGGCCTGGCCAGCCGCAGATTCTCCCGGACGGTGCTGTCGAAGACGTGCGCCCCCTGGGCGCACAGGCCCACCAGCCGCCGGACGTCGTCGCCGTCGAGCGCCGCCGCGTCCTGCCCGGCGAGCGTGTACGAACCCGCTTCCGCGTCCAGGAACCGCAGCAGTACCTGCGCCAGCGTGGTCTTGCCGGCTCCGGAAGGACCGACCACCGCGATCCGGCGGCCGGGCGTCAGCGTCAGGTCCACGTCGTGCAGCGCGGGCCGCTCCTGTCCGGGGTAACGGGCCGTCAGCCCGCTCACCACCAGCGGATACGGCGTCGCGGGCGCCGTCTGCGGCGCGTCCGGCTCGGTGACCGGCAGGGGTGTGGCGAGTACTTCCCGTACCCGGTCGGCGGCGCGCCCGCTGCGCTGCCGCTGCTGAGCGGCCAGCGGCATACCGGTGACCGCTTCGAAGGCGGCCAGCGGCAGCAGTACGACGACGGCCAGGACCACCCCCCGCAGGTCGTGGCCGGTCACCGCGCGCACGCCGGCCCAGGCGCAGGCGGTCACGGTCAGGCCGGTGATCAGCGAGGTCAGCCCGGCGCCCAGCGCGGTGGCCGCGGCCGAGCGGGCCGCGATCGCCTTGAGCGCGCCGTCGGCCCGGGCGGCTTCGGCCCGGCGGCCGGGCAGCGCGCCCGCCACCGTCAGTTCGGCGGTGCCGGTGAACAAGCCGAGCACGCGGGCCGACAGCTCGCCCTTGGCCGGCGCGAGCCTGCTTTCGGTACGGCGGGCCACCGTCGCGGCGAGCGCGGGCACCGCGGCGCCGGCCGCCAGCAGTCCGGTCGCGAGGATCACCCCGGCGGACGGCAACAGCCACCCGGTGAAGGCCGCGGCGGCGACGGCCGTGACGCCGGCGACCACCGCGGGCAGCAGCCAGCGGAGGAAGTAGTCCTGCACAGCGTCCACATCCGCGACCAGCCGCGACAGCAGGTCGCCGCGCCGTACTCGCCGCAGGCCGGCCGGTGCCAGCAGCTCCAGCCGACGGAAGACGGAGACCCGTACCTCGGCCAGGGCGCGCAGCACGGCGTCGTGTCCCACCACCCGCTCCCCGTAGCGGAACACGGCCCGTCCGATGCCGAAGGTCCGGGTGGCCGTCACGGCCACCATCAGATACAGCACGGGCGGCTGCTGCGAGGCGCGGCTGATCAGCCACCCGGAGGTGCCCATCAGGCCCACCGCGCAGCCCAGGGCGAGTACCCCGAGCACCGCCGCGCCGGCGAACCGGCGCCGGAAGCCCGCACCGCGGACCAGCCCGGCCACCCGGCCCGAGCCCGGGCGGCTTCCGCGCGTCCGGGAGGCCGGGGACGTGTGGGTCCGCGCGTCGTTCGGCGGGTCGTTCCGCGATGTCTCCGGGTCGTCCGCCGCGTCAGGTGCCCGCGCGGGCTCGGCGGAAAGCGGGATGGAGGAGAGGGAGGAAAGGGGCTCGGCGGAGAGCGGGAGCACCCGGTCGGCCAGCGGGAGGAGGGCCGGGCGGTGGGCTGTCACGACGACCGTGCGGCTCGCCGCGAGTGTCGCCAGCGCCGCTATGACCTCCGCCTCTGTCGCTCCGTCGAGGTGCGCGGTCGGCTCGTCCAGCAGCAGAAGCGGGCGGTCGGCCAGGAACGCGCGGGCCAGCGCGAGGCGCTGGCGCTGGCCGGCGGACAGGCCGGCGCCGTCCTCGCCGATCGGATCGTCGATGGCGGCGAAGGCGGCCGCCCCCGCCGCGGTCAGGGCCTGCCGTATCTCGGCGTCGGTCGCCCCCGGCCGGGCCAGGCGGACGTTGTCGCCGATCGTGCCGGCGAAGAGATAGGGGCGCTGGGGCACCCAGGCGATCTGGCGGTGCCAGGAAGCCGGGTCGAGGTCGGCGAGATCGATCCCGTCGACCAGGATCCGCCCGGCGGAAGGCGGCACGAAACCGAGCAGCGCGCCCAGCAGCGTGGACTTGCCGACGCCGCTGGGTCCGGTGACAGCCAGCGTCTCACCGGGGGTGAGCGTGAAGCTGGTCGCGCCCAGCAGACCGTCCGCACGCACCGCCAGGTCCTCGACGGTGATGGTCGCGGTCCGCAGATCGGGAGCGGGGACAGCGCCCGGCGCGGACCGCGGCGCCGTCTCCAGCACCTCGAAGACCTGCTCGGCGGCGGCCAGTCCCTCCGCGGCGGCGTGATACTGCGCCCCCACCTGGCGCAGCGGCAGATACGCCTCGGGCGCGAGGATCAGCACCATCAGCCCGGTCCGCAGATCCAGTTCGCCGTGGACCAGGCGCATCCCGATACCGACCGCCACCAGCGCCACCGAGATGGTCGCCAGCAGTTCCAGCACGAACGAGGACAGGAAGGCGATCCGCAAGGTGCGCAGGGTGGCCCGCCGGTAGTCCCCGGTGATCTCCCGGATCTTGTCCGTCTGAGCCTTGGCCCGGCCGAAGACCTTGAGCGTGGGCAGCCCGGCGACCACATCGAGGAAGTGGCCGGACAGCCGCCCGAGCAGCTGCCACTGCCGGTCCATCCGCTCCCGGGTGGCCCAGCCGACCAGCACCATGAACAGCGGGATCAGCGGCAGCGTCACCACGATGATCGCCGCCGACACCCAGTCCGCGGTGGCGATCCGGGCGAGCACCACGAGCGGCACCACGGCGGCGAGCCCCAACTGCGGCAGATAGCGGGCGAAGTAGTCGTCCAGCGCGTCCACCCCGCGGGTGGCCAGCGTGGTCAGCTCCCCGCTGCGCCGGCCGGTCAGCCAGCCGGGCCCGAGGGTGGTGGCGCGCTCCAGCAGCCGCAGCCTGAGCTGCGACTTCACCGCCGCCCCGGCCCGGTGGGCACACAGCTCGGTCAGCCAGGCGACGAACGCCCGCCCGGCGGCCACCGCGGCCAGGGCCAGCAGATCGCCGCGCAGCGCGCGGACCCCGTCACCGTGCTGGAAGCCGCCCACCACCACATCGGCGATGAGCACCGCCTGGGCGACGATCAGCCCCGCGCCGAGCAGCCCCAGCAGCACCGAGCCGGCCAGGAAGACGCGGCTGGCGCGAGCATGGCGCAGCAGTCGCGGATCGACAGGTTTCACGTGGAACATCCCCTTTCGCCGCGATCGTGTTCCACGTGAAACATCGCTGCTTCCCGCCGGGACATCAGTGCGCGGCTTCCGCTATGTGCTGGGTGCCGATCCGCTTGCGGAACACCCAGTAGGTCCAGCCCTGGTACAGCAGCACCAACGGGGTGGCGATGCCCGCGCACCACGTCATGATCCGCAGCGTGTACGGCGTCGCCGACGCGTTGCCGACGGTCAGGCTCCAGGCCGGATCGAGCGAGGACGGCATCACATCCGGGAAGAGAGTGAGGAAGAACATCGCCATCACCGCCGCGATCGTCACGCCGGAGAAGGCGAAGGACCAGCCCTCACGACCGGCCACGTTCGCACCGAGCGCCGCCACGAGTGCGGCGAGCGCCACGATCAGCGCGACCAGGCTCCGGCCGTTGCCGGTGTGCAGTTGCGTCCAGATCAGGAAGACCGTCGCCAGGACGGTCACGACCACTCCCAGCCGGGTGGCCGTCGCCCTGGCCCGCTCCCGGATCGGCCCGAGCGTCTTCAGTGAGGCGAACACCGCCCCGTGGAAGGTGAAGAGCGTCAGGGTGACCGCGCCGCCGAGCAGGGCGTAGCCGTTCAGCAGGGCGAAGAACCCGCCGACGTACTCCTTGTTCGCGTCGATCTTCACTCCGCGCACGATGTTGGCGAAGGCCACCCCCCACAGCACGGCGGGCAGCAGCGAGGTCCAGAAGATCGCGTGCTCCCAGCTGCGCTGCCAGCGTTCGTCCTCCCGCTTGGCGCGGTACTCGAAGGCGACCCCGCGCACGATCAGGCAGACCAGGATGATCAGCAGCGGCAGGTAGAAACCGGAGAAGAGGGTGGCGTACCAGTCCGGGAAGGCGGCGAAGGTGGCGCCGCCCGCGGTGAGCAGCCACACCTCGTTGCCGTCCCAGACAGGGCCGATGGTGTTGATCAGCACGCGCCGCTCGGTGCGGTCGCGGGCCAGCAGTTTGGTCAGTACGCCGATCCCGAAGTCGAACCCCTCAAGGAAGAAGTAGCCCGTCCACAGGACGGCTATCAGAACGAACCAGACGTCGTGCAGATGCATCTCGCGCTCCTCAGGGCCTCAGTAGGAGAAGGCCATCGGCCGGTCGGCGTCCGCGTCGTCGGTCCGGTCGCCGCCGATCCTGGTGGGGGACCGGCGGTCGTCGTCGGTGAGTTCGGGTGGGCCGGCCTTGGCGTACTTGGCCAGCAGTCGCACCTCGATCACGGCCAGCAGGCCGTAGAGCAGGGTGAAGACGGTCAGCGAGGTGATCACCTCACCGGTGGAGACGCCGGGGGAGACCGCGTTCTTGGTGCGCAGCACGCCGTAGACCACCCAGGGCTGGCGGCCGGTCTCGGTGAAGATCCAGCCCCAGGAGTTCGCGAGCAGCGGGAAGACCATGGTCCACAGCGCGATCCGCCAGTACCAGCGGGCCGGCCCGTCGCCGATCCGGATGCCACGGGTGAGCATCAGACGCGGCACCTCGTCGTCGTCCGTGCGGTGTTCGGGCGCCAGCCAGAATCTGCGGCGGGTGAGCCACAGCCCCGCCGCGCCGACTCCGATCGAGACCACCCCGAAGCCGATCATCCAGCGGAAGCCCCAGTAGGCGACCGGGATGTTCGGCCGGTAGTCGCCGGGGCCGTACTTCGCCTGCTCGGCCTTGTTCACGTCGTTGATGCCCGGCACATAGCTGGTGAAGGAGTCGTCGGCGAGGAAGGAGAGCAGGTTCGGCAGATCGATCGCGACCTCGTTGTGGCCCTTGTCGACGTCGCCGACCGCGAAGATCGAGAAGGGCGCGCCCTTCTGGCCGTCCCAGAGCGCCTCGGCTGCGGCCATCTTCATCGGCTGCTGCTTGAACATGACCTTGCCGAGGGTGTCGCCGCTGATCGCGGTGAGGGCGCCGGCCACCACCGCGGTCACCAGGGCCAGTCGCAGCGAGGAGCGCATCACCGAGATGTGCTGCTTGCGCGCCAGGTGGTAGGCGGCGATGCCGATCATGAAGGCGGCGCCGGTGAGGAAGGACGCCGACATGGTGTGGAAGAACTGGGCGAGCGCGGTGTCCTGGGTGAGCACGGCCCAGAAGTCGGTGAGTTCGGCCCGCTTGGTCGTGGGGTTGTAGCGGTAGCCGACCGGGTGCTGCATCCAGGAGTTGGCGGCCAGGATGAAGTACGCGGACAGGATCGTCCCGAGCGAGACCATCCAGATGCAGGCCAGATGGATCCGGCGGGGCAGCTTGTCCCAGCCGAAGATCCACAGGCCGACGAAGGTCGACTCGAAGAAGAAGGCGATCAGCGCCTCGAAGGCGAGCGGGGCGCCGAAGATGTCGCCGACGAAGCGCGAGTAGTCCGACCAGTTCATACCGAACTGGAATTCCTGGACGATGCCCGTCACCACGCCCATGGCGATGTTGATCAGGAAGAGCTTGCCCCAGAATTTGGTGGCTCTGAGGTAGGTGTCCTTGCCGGTGCGCACCCACGCGGTCTGCATCCCCGCGGTCAGCGCGGACAGCGAGATCGTCAGGGGTATGAAGAGGAAGTGGTAGACGGTGGTGACACCGAACTGCCACCTGGCGACGTCCAGTGGGCCCACTGCGAGCTGCACGATACGTCTCCTTTCCGGTGATACGAGTTCCACTTGTGAATGTGAACTCATTCACAAGCAGTATCCAGCACAGCAGTTCGCCCCCTGCCACCGGGGGGTGGTCAGGGGGCGAAAGGGTGGGAAAGTGCTGGTCAGCGAGGTCAGTGACCTCAGCTGCGGCCGGAACGGCTCAGAGCAGGTCGGACGGCAGCTCCTTGCGGAACTTCTCGGCCGCGCGCAGCAGCAGATCGTTCGCCTCGGTCTCACCGATGGTGATCCGTACGCCTTCGCCCGGGAACGGCCGGACGGTTGCCCCGGCCCGCTCGCACGCGGCGGCGAAGGCCTCCGTGCGGTCCCCCAGCCGCAGCCAGACGAAGTTCGCCTGGGTCTCGGGCACCGTCCAGCCCTGCGCGGCCAGCGCCTCGACCACCCGGGAGCGCTCGACGACCAGGCCCGCCACCCGCTCCAGCAGCGCCGGTTCGGCCCGCAGACTGGCCACCGCCGCGTCCTGCCCGACCTGGCTCACCCCGAAGGGCACCGCGGTCTTGCGCAGCGCGTCGGCGACCGGCTCATGGGCGATCGCGAAGCCGACCCGCAGCCCGGCCAGGCCGTACGCCTTGGAGAAGGTGCGCAGCACCGCCACATTGGGACGGTCCCGGTAGAGATCGATCCCGTCGGGGACGTCCGGGTCGGTGCTGAACTCGCGGTAGGCCTCGTCCAGGACCACCAGGACATCGGCCGGCACCCGGTCCAGGAAGCGCTCCAGCGCGGCCCGTCGCACCACCGTGCCGGTCGGATTGTTGGGGTTGCAGACGAAGACCAGCCGGGTCCGCGCGGTGATCGCGTCCGCCATCGCGTCCAGGTCATGCGCCTCGGCGGCGTTCAGCGGCACCTGCACCGGCCGGGCGCCGCCGATCCGCGTGATGATCGGGTACGCCTCGAAGGACCGCCAGGCGTAGACCACCTCGTCGCCGGTCCCCGCGGTCGCCTGCACCAGCTGCTGCGCCACCCCGACCGAGCCGGTACCCGTCGCGACATGACCGGCCGGCACGTCGAAGCGCTCGGCCAGCTCCGCGGTCAGCTGCGAGCAGGCCAGGTCCGGGTAGCGGTTGAAGGCGCCCATGGCGGCGGTGACCGCCTCCATGACACCGGGCAGCGGGGGATACGGGTTCTCGTTCGAGGACAGCTTGTAGGCGGGCACGCCCTCGGCGGCCACCGGGGGTCGGCCCGGCTTGTAGACCGGGATGCCGTCGAGTTCCGCGCGCAGCTTGGGGGTGCTCATGGCCACACCCTACGAGCGGCGGGACCCGCTGGGGAGATGTGGCGAGGCACCGGACCCGCGAGAGCGCCCGCCGAGGACCGTATGACGTGCTCGGGTGGCGTGCGCGGTGGCGCGCGTCCCCCGTAGGAGTGAGTTGCCGGGACCAGCCGCCATGGGCCAATGGTCGGGTCATCACGGCGAGCGGGACCGTATCGGCCGAGCGCCAGGCCCTGCCGCCTGCATATTCCACATTGCATACGGCTTTCGATCTTGCAGAAACCGTTCTTCTTAGGGGCCGGCCCGACCCAGGCTGGATGGACCAGCACCGCCCTACTATCGGCACGCCATGACAGCAGCAGGGAAACACCAGGCGAGCCGGCCCGTCGGACGCCGGCTGGAGCGGGCGGGGATCAGGGACGTCGCCGCTGCCGCCGGAGTCTCGATCACGACTGTCTCCGACGCGCTCAACGGCAAGGGCCGACTGCCCGACGCCACCCGTCGCCATGTCCGGGAGGTCGCCGACCGGCTCGGCTACCGGCCGTCCGCGGCGGCCCGCACACTGCGCACCGGCAAGTCCGGCCTGATCGGTCTGACGGTGACGACATACGGCGAAGAACCGTTCACCTTCACCGAGTTCGCCTACTTCGCCGAGATGGCCAGGGCGGCCACCTCGGCGGCGCTCGCCCGCGGCTACGCCCTGGTCATCCTGCCCGCCTCCTCCCGGCACGACGTATGGGGGAACGTGGCGCTGGACGGCACCGTGGTGATCGACCCCTCCGACCAGGACCCGGTGGTCACCGAACTGGTCCGGCAGGGCGTACCGGTGGTCAGCGACGGCCGTCCGGCCGGCAGCCTGCCGGTGCACGCCTGGGTCGACAACGACCACGAGGAGGCCGTGCTCGGCATCCTCGACCACCTCGCCGCGGCCGGCGCCCGGCGGATCGGCCTGCTCACCGGCACCAGTACGGACACCTACACCCGACTGTCCACCACCGCGTATCTGGAATGGTGCGAACGCGTCGGCCAGGAGCCGGTCTACGAGGCGTATCCCGCCCACGACCCCTGCGCCGGCGCGGTGGCCGCGGACCGGTTGCTCGCCCGCCCCGACCGGCCGGACGCCGTCTACGGGCTGTTCGACCCCAACGGGACCGATCTGCTCGCCGCCGCCCGCCGCTACGGACTGCGGGTCCCCGACGACCTGCTGCTGGTCTGCTGCAGCGAGAGCGGCGGCTACGCCGGCACCGATCCGCCGATCACCACGCTCTCCCTCCAGCCGCGCCGGATCGGCACCGCGGTGGTGCAGTTGCTCATCGACGCCATCGAGGGCATCGGCCCCACCCACCCCGTGCAGCAGGTGATGCCCACCGAGTTGATCGTCCGGGCGTCCTCGCAGCGCCGGCCGCACCGCACCACGGTCAGCCCGCCGCGCGGACCCGCCCACGGCGAGGGGTGAACCGGCGGCGCACTCCCCCGGCCCGATCCGGGCTCCGGCACGTAGCGGAGTCCGGCTTCCGTCGGGCCGCGGTGTTCGACGTGGGCCGGGCAAAGGTGTTCGAACACCGCCGGATGACCACCGGGGAGCTTCGCGGGGCCGGCGGACGGGGACTAAGGGGTAGTTTGTCTGAACCTTCTGAAAACCAGGTGCCTGGGTATGTCACAACGCGCCAGCGTCATTCCTATGATGGGCGGATGGCGGCGCGATCGTGGAGGGGTCGATGACTCAGGGGGCAGGTCAGGGGTATGACCCCGGAGCCGGGTATGAGCCCGGTTACGAGCCCGCGCCCGGCTACGGGGCGGCGCCGGATGTCGACCGTTCACCGCGGTTCGACCGGGCGCCCGACGGTTATCCGCCGCGAACCGCCGGGTACGGGCCGGACGCGACGGCAGTTTCTAGTGGGGTGTCGCCCGAGGTGTCGATGGACTACACGCCGACCGAGCACGATCTGCCGGTGATCTCCGCCGCGCCCGAGAACGGTGACCGCCCCGGCCCGCTCTACGTGGTCGGCGATGTGCACGGCTATCTGGCCGAGCTGCTGGCGGAGTTGCACGAGACAGGTCTGGTCGACGAGCAGGGCCACTGGTCGGCCGGCAGCGCGCGCCTGTGGTTCCTGGGCGACTTCACCGACCGCGGCCCGGACGGCATCGGCGTCATCGAACTGGTGATGCAGTTGTCCGCCGAGGCCGCGGCGGCCGGCGGCTACTGCCGCGCGCTGATGGGCAACCACGAACTCCTGCTGCTCGGCGCCCACCGCTTCGGCGACGTGCCGGTCAACTCCACCGGCGGCACCGCCTCCTTCCTGGCCGCCTGGCGGCTCAACGGCGGCCAGCCCTCCGACATGGAGCGGCTGGAGGACCGTCATCTGACCTGGATCTCACGGCTGGACGCCGCCCACCTGACCGACGATCACCTGCTGCTGCACTCCGACACCACCGCGTATCTGGAGTACGGCGCCAGTATCGAGGAAATGAACGACGCGGTCACCGGTGTGCTGCAGCGCGGCGACGCGGACGAATGCTGGGAGCTGTTCCGCAAGTTCACCAAGCGCTTCGCCTTCCGCGGCGACGACGGCGCCAAGGCCGCCCGTGAACTCCTCGGCGCCTACGGCGGCAGCCGGGTGGTGCACGGCCACAGCCCGATCCCGTATCTGCTCGGCGAGGTCGGCGGTGAATACGTACCGGTGGACGGCGAGGAGCTCGCGCAAGCGGTGCGGGGACCGATGGTCTACGCCGAGAGCCTCGCGGTCGCGATGGACGGCGGCGTCACCATGGACGGCCGGCTGCTCGTGGCCCAGCTTCCGCTGCTGGGCTGAGGCCGCGCCGTGCCGGGACCCGACTGATCGCCCGACAGGGCCCGGCACGGCAGTTTCGGCCATCGCACATTTCCTGGTCGCACCCTGTCAGGGTCTGCCCCACCGCCCTACCATCGGCTGTATCCGTAGGTCCACCGCTCTCCGGGCGTCCGGTCGGCCGGTTTTGTTCCACGTGGAACACCGCCGAGTCAGGGGAGTCGGAGCATCGGGGGATGCACACATGAACAGCGCTCCACATCTGCTCAACGAAGACCGCCAGGATTTCGAGCATGTCCTCGACGACGCGTTGCGTATCGTCCTCGACGACATGGGCGGCGGTGGCTCCGGGCCGACCCCCGGCGACCCCGGCCTGCCGCTGAACGCCGAGCAGTTGCGGACGCTGGCCCTCGCCGCGACCGATGAGATCAACGCGGCGGCCGCCGCGGAGTACGAGGCGTATCTGGCGGTCCGCGAGGAGACGCGGGACGCGGCGCGTGAGGCGGCCCGCACCCGCGACAACCGGGCCTTCGGCTACGCGGCCATGGGTGTCGCGGACCGGTCGGGTTCGGGCGCCGGCCTCATCGCGGTGCTCGCGGTGCTCACTCCGCTGCTGTCCGGCGCCGCGGCGGTCATCTTCCTGCTCATCGGCTACGCGATGCACGCCGTCTCGCCGGAGCCGGCCATCGCCTCACCGCTGCGGACGGCGGGCTGGTTCTTCGCCGCCGTCGCCGGTGCGTCGGTCCTGCTCGGGGGGATAGGACTGCTGCTGACCGCCCTGCGCGACGGTTCCGGGGCGATCCACGACGGCCCTGACTCACTGTCGCCGGAGGTCACCCAGGCGCGGGCGCGCTGGCGCGAGGCACTGCTCTCGCTCGGGATGCTGCCCTTCCTCGACGATTCGCTCCGGGACGCCGCCACTCCCCGGCCGGCCACCCCGGCGCCGCCCGCCACCGGCCCGCGCATGCCGCATCTCGGCTACTCCCGGCCGGACTTCTCCTCCCCCCAGGACCCCCGGCCGACCGCTCCGCGCTTCTCCTCTCCCGACTTCAGCAGCCCCGACTGGGGCGGCCCGGAGCACGCGCCGGAGTAGTCCGGATGGCCGCGCCGGGTCGCCCCCGGTGCCGGGCGTTGTTTGACTGCTTCCGTACCTGGTCAGAACGGGAGAAGCCCATGCGCCTGAGTCGTCCGCTCGCAGCTCTGTGCACGATCGCCCCGCTCGTTCTCGCCGCCTCGGCCTGTTCCGACTCCTCGGGCGGGCTGATCAGGGGCACCAACGGCCCCCACTTCTCGCAGACCATCGCCAACCCGCCCCAGATCGAGGGCGCCTGCCACCGGTTCGCCCGCCGCGGCCTGTCGAACGTCACCAACACCACCGGGATCGACATCGTGCTCCACACGGGCATGAACTGCGACAACCCCGGTGGCGCGTCGAGCGCCTATCTCGGCACCACGATCTCCATCGGTACCATCCCCGGCCAGGGCCCCTGGCACAGCTTCACCACGGTGGGCCAGGCGCCCCCGGTCCCGGTGAACTGAACGAGCGGCGCCGTGCCGGGAGTCCTCGCGGATTCCCGGCACGGCGCGATGGGCCCGAGTCGGCCGGTCGGGCGGGTCGGGTGAGGGCTCAGTCGGCCAGCGGCAGATAGACGCGGTTGCCGGCCGCCGCGAACTCACGGGACTTCTGCGCCATGCCGGCCGCGATGTCGGGCTCGGTGACGCCCGCGGCCTCGCCGTCCGCATCACCGCCCGTACCGCCGTCCGCACCGCCGTGGGTGCGGCGGATGTCGTGCGAGATCTTCATGCTGCAGAACTTGGGCCCGCACATCGAGCAGAAGTGCGCGGTCTTCGCGGGCTCGGCGGGGAGCGTCTCGTCGTGGAAGGAGCGCGCGGTGTCGGGGTCGAGAGCCAGATTGAACTGGTCCTCCCAGCGGAATTCGAACCGCGCGTCGGACAGGGCGTCGTCCCAGGCCTGGGCGCCGGGGTGCCCCTTGGCCAGGTCGGCGGCGTGCGCGGCGATCTTGTAGGTGATCACCCCGGTCTTCACGTCGTCGCGGTCGGGCAGCCCCAAGTGCTCCTTGGGCGTGACATAGCAGAGCATCGCGGTGCCCCACCAGGCGATCATCGCGGCGCCGATGCCGGAGGTGATGTGGTCGTAGCCGGGCGCGATGTCGGTGGTCAGCGGGCCGAGGGTGTAGAACGGCGCCTCCTCGCAGATCTCCTGCTGGAGGTCGATGTTCTCCTTGATCTTGTGCATGGGTACGTGGCCCGGGCCCTCGATCATGGTCTGTACGTGATGCCGCTTGGCAATCGTGTTGAGTTCACCGAGGGTCCGCAGCTCCGCGAACTGGGCTTCGTCGTTGGCGTCCGCGACCGAGCCGGGGCGCAGGCCGTCGCCGAGGGAGTAGGTGACGTCGTAGGCGGCGAGGATGTCGCAGAGCTCCTCGAAGTTCTCGTAGAGGAAGTTCTCCCGGTGATGGGCCAGGCACCACGCCGCCATGATGGAGCCGCCGCGGGAGACGATGCCCGTCTTGCGGCGGGCGGTCAGCGGTACGTACCGCAGCAGCACCCCGGCGTGCACCGTCATGTAGTCCACGCCCTGCTCGGCCTGCTCGATGACCGTGTCCTTGTAGACCTCCCAGCTCAGCTGCTCGGCGCGGCCGTCCACCTTCTCCAGCGCCTGGTAGAGGGGGACGGTGCCGATGGGCACGGGGGAGTTGCGCAGCACCCATTCGCGGGTGGTGTGGATGTTCCGCCCGGTGGACAGGTCCATCACCGTGTCGGCGCCCCAGCGGGTCGCCCAGGTCATCTTGTCCACCTCCTCCTCGATGGAGGAGGTCACCGCGGAGTTGCCGATGTTGGCGTTGACCTTCACCAGGAACCTCTTGCCGATGATCATCGGCTCGATCTCCGGGTGGTTGACGTTCGCCGGCAGTACCGCGCGGCCGGCCGCGATCTCGTCGCGGACGACCTCCGGCGGGACGTCCTCCCGCAGCGCGACGTACTCCATCTCCGCGGTGATCTCGCCGCGCCGGGCGTAGGCGAGCTGGGTCACCGGCTGCCCGGGAAGCCCGCGGCGGGGGAGCCGCGGCCGGCCGGGGAAGACGGCGTCGAGATTGCGCAGTCCCGCGCCCGGCGAGGCGCTCTTGAGTCCGTCGTCCTCGGGACGCACCGGCCGGCCCGGATACTCCTCGGTGTCGCCGCGCCCGGTGATCCAGTCCTCCCGGACCGGCGCCAGCCCCCGCCGGACGTCGGTCTCCAGCGACGGGTCGGTGTACGGACCCGATGTGTCGTACAGCGTCACGTCCTGGCCGCTGGTGAGGTGCACCTGGCGGACCGGCACCCGGAGGTCCGGCCGTGATCCGGTGAGATACGACTTGTGCCAGCCGATTTCACGCGTGCGGGCATCCTGCATGGTCATCTGACCCACTCCCTACGCCGGCATTACCCGGTAACAGGTTCAGCGGTCGGCGCAGCTGTCGCGTCGCGGCCGTGTCCGGCCGCTCCGACGGGTCAGCGCCCTCTCAGCCCGGTGCTCCGAGCTCCCGCGTTTGCAAAGGTGAGCCCACGTTAGCGGCTGAGTGCGGACACGCACCAGGGCGTCTTGCGATGATCTGCCGGTGGACTCACCCCAGGCCCGCCCGCGGGGCGGCAACGACGGCGAAGACAGCGGCATCGGCGACAGCCGTGGTCACAGCCACGGGCTCAGTCACGCGCACGGTCACGGCCACGGCCCGGTACCGCCGGTCTCGCGGCATCTGCGCAAGGTCATCGCCGCGATCCTGCTGCCGTTCGGCGCCGCGGTGGTCGTCGGTCTGGTCCTGCTCTGGCCGGGCGGCGCGCCGGGCCACGCGCGCAGCGGTGTCGGTTTCGACCAGCAGACCCGCGACGGCAAGGTCGCCCGGCTGGTCGACGTCTCGTGCGCCTCGGTCAACGCGGCGCCGTCCACGACCGATCCGGCCGGCGGCTCCGGCGGCGCAACGACGGGCAGCGCCACGAGCGCCCCCTGCCAGAAAGCCACCATCGAGGTCACCTCGGGTCCCGACCGTGGCAGCACCTACACCGAGATCGTCCAGCCCGACCAGACCCGCCGCTACACCGAGGGCGAGGGCGTCGTCCTCGCGTACGCGCCCAACGCGCCGCCCGGCATGCGCTACTCGGTCACCGATGTGGACCGCGGAGTCCCGCTCGCGCTGCTCGCCGGGATCTTCGCGCTGGCCGTCGTCCTCGTCGGCCGGCTGCGGGGTCTGACGGCCCTGATCGCGCTGGGGATCTCCTTCGCGATCCTGACGCTGTTCATCCTCCCGGCGATACTGCACGGCGACAACCCGCTGCTGGTCGCGGTGGTGGGCGGCAGCGCGATCATGCTGATCGCCCTCTACCTCTGCCACGGCCTGAACGCCCGCACCTCGGTGGCCGTCCTGGGCACCTTGTGCTCGCTGTTCCTGATCGGCCTGCTGGGCTCGGTCTTCATCTCCTGGGCGCGCCTGACCGGCAACACCTCGGACGAGACCGGTCTGATCCACAATCTCTACCCGGGCATCCAGATCAAGGGAGTCCTGCTGGCCGGGGTGATCATCGGATCGCTCGGTGTGCTGGACGATGTGACCGTCACCCAGACCGCCGCGGTGTGGGAGCTGAAAGACGCCGACCCGGGCGCGAACTGGCGCAAGCTCTACGGGGCCGGCATGCGGATCGGCCGCGACCACATCGCCTCGGTGGTCAACACGCTGGTGATGGCCTACGCGGGCGCCGCGCTCCCACTGCTGCTGCTCTTCTCGATCGCCCGCAGTGGTGTGCTGCGGGTGGCCGACAGCGAACTCGTGGCGGAGGAGATCGTCCGCACTCTGGTCGGGAGCATCGGGCTGGTGGCGTCCGTACCGCTCACCACCCTGCTCGCGGCCCTGGTGGTCAGCGCCGACCGCCGTCCACGGGACGGCGGCTCCGTCGCGGGCGGCCCGGGCGCCGCGCCCGGCGCCCGCCCCGCAAACGGGCACCGCCGGGCCAAGGGGACACGTCAGCCGACCGGGGGCGGGTGACCTCGGCACACCGTCCGGGTCCCCCGACCGGATTCGAACGGTCACCAGAGGTCAAGCGGTCACCAGTCGCGCTTGGATCCCGAGCCGCCGGACGTGACCCGCTTCACCACGAACACCAGCGCGCCGACCAGGATCACGAAGACCAGCACCTTGAACAGCAGGCCCACCACGATGCTGACCAGGCTCGCGATCAGTGAACCGAAGACGACCAGTGCGATGACCGGAATGCCGATCCACTTCACCCACCACGGCAGGTTCCTCAGCAACTTCTCCATGACCGTCTCAACACTCCTAGGTCGCTACGCGTTCCCGGACGGCCTTCCGCCGGTGATTCCGATGCGCCGGGTGCCGTACACGCCGGCGCCCCACTGCTTCGACTGTAAAGCCACGGTGGCCGCGCGCGGAGACCTGCCGGACCGGAGAGGACCCTGAACCGCCCCCTAGGGTTCCGCGGCCGCCGGACCGGCCCTGCTTCCGGGGACGTCCCTATGCCTCCGGCGGCGAGAAGACGACCATGACCCGCAGGTCCTCGCTGATGTGGTGGAAGCGGTGCGCGGTCCCGGCCGGCACGTAGACCACGCTGCCGCGGGCGACCGCCGTGGTCTCCTCCCCCACGGTGATCGCGGCCCGGCCGCTGACCACCAGGTAGATCTCGTCCTGGGCGTGCGGCCCCTGCGGATCGCTCTCACCCGCCTTGAGCGCGTACAGCCCGGCGGACATATTGCGCTCCTTCAAGAAGCGCAGGTACGCGCCCTGATTGGCGGCCCGCTCCGCGTCCAGATCGTCCAACCGGAACACCTTCATTACCACTCCTCACGCTGGCGCGGTCCCGATCGGGGTCCGACCCGATCCCGATCCCGCTACGGTTCTGCCCGGTCTCTTGCCCAGGTCATCGCGCATGCGACGATCGCACTCATGAAGAATTTCATCGTCAAGACCCTGGCGAACGCCGGGGCCCTCGGTGTGGCCACCTGGCTGATATCCGGTATCACCCTCCCGGGTGGTTCCGCCTGGCGCGAGGCGCTCTCCCTCATTCTCGTCGCCCTGGTCTTCGGCCTGGTGAACTGGCTGGTGAAGCCAGTGGTCAAGGTGCTGTCCTTTCCGCTGTTCATCCTCACCCTCGGTCTGATCACCCTGGTGGTGAACGCCCTGATGCTGCTGCTCACCTCGTGGCTGGCGGGCAAGCTCAGCCTCGACTTCCATGTGCACGGCTTCTGGACCGCGGTGCTCGGCGGCCTCATCATCAGCGTCGTCTCGTGGGCGCTGGCCATGGCCCTCCCGGACGACGAATGAGCGCCCGGGCGCGGGAGACCGCGGCGGGAGACGCCGGGGCCGGGGAGGCGACGGGGGACAGCACGCGCAGCGTGCACGCCGGAAGGCCGCCGGCCACCGCCTACCAGCCGTCGCTGCCGGGCCCGGCCTTCGTATCGCATTTCCACCTCCCGGGTGAGGCCACCGGCCCGTACACCTACGGCCGTGACGACAATCCCACCTGGGACCGGCTGGAGCAGGCGATCTCCGAGCTGGAGGCGCCCGGCGACCCATCGGCCCGCACCCTGGCCTTCGCCTCGGGGATGGCCGCGGTCGCCGCGGTGCTCCTGTCGCAGGTACGCGCCGGGCAGGTCGTCGTGCTGCCGTCGGACAGCTATCAGACGACGCGTTCGCTCCAGGAGCGGCTGGAGTCCTACGGCGTGCGGGTACGGCTCGCGCCCACGGCGGACGACGCCCAGCTCGCCGTGCTGGAGGGCGCCGGGCTGCTGTGGCTGGAAACGCCGTCCAACCCCGGGCTCGACGTGTGCGACATCCGGCGGCTGGCCGACGCGGCCCACGCGGCGGGCGCGCTGGTGGCCGTCGACAACTCACTCGCCACCCCCCTCGGGCAGCGCCCGCTCGAACTCGGCGCGGATTTCTCGGTGGCCAGCGGCACCAAGGCGCTCACCGGACACGGCGACCTGCTGCTCGGCTACGTCACCACCCGCGACGCCGAACTGGCCGCCGGAGTGCGGAAGTGGCGCAAGACCGTCGGCGCGATCCCCGGCCCCATGGAGGCATGGCTGGCGCACCGCTCGCTGGCGACCCTCGCGCTGCGGGTGGACCGGCAGGCGGTCAACGCGCTGGCGCTCGCCCACGCCCTGGCGGAGCGGCCGGAGGTGACGGCGCTACGGCACCCGGGGCTGCCCACCGACCCCGCGTACAAGGCGGCGTCGACGCAGATGCGCCGCTTCGGCAGCGTGGTGTCGTTCACCCTGCCCGACCGGGCGCACGCCGAACGCTTCCTGGCCGCGCTGCGGATGACCGCCGAGGCCACCAGCTTCGGCAGCGTGCAGTGCACCGCCGAGCGCAGGGCCCGGTGGGGCGCCGACGCCGTGGCACCCGGCTTCATCCGCTTCTCGGTCGGTGTCGAGGACCAGGACGACATCCTGGCCGATGTGCTGCGGGCGCTGGACGAAGCCGCCTCCTGACCAGTACCGGGGGACGTACCCGAGGCGGAGGCGAAGGCTCCGATCGGGCGCCGTGGGCATGTTTGCCCCGGGCTCCGTCGCGGCAGACCTCTGGCATGCATCCGGACACACACTCCGGCGCCACCACCCGCCCGGTGGTCAAGCGCACCGCCCGCGCCATTCTCATCGACGGTGACCGGCTGGTCCTGATCAAGCGCACCAAGCCTGGCATCGCCCCCTACTGGCTCACACCCGGCGGCGGGGTCGAGGAAGAGGACAACGGCATCCTCGCCGCGCTGCACCGCGAGATCGACGAGGAACTGGGCGCCAAGATCAGCGATCCGGTCCCCGCCTTCGTCGACACCACCGAGCACCTCGCGGACGACGGCTCGCACGGGGTGAAGGTGCAGTTCTTCTTCGTCTGCCGGCTGGAGTCGATGGACCTCTCGCGGCGGCACGGCCCCGAGGTCGACGAGCCCCACGGTGACTACGACGTGGTGAAGGTGCCGTTCAGCCGGATGGGCCTCGCCTCGGTGGACATCGTCCCGCTGACCCTGCGGCACTATCTCGATGCCAACATCGAGGGAGTGCTGGGGCTGCTCGGGCCCGAACTGCGCTGATCCCGGGTGGGTCGGGGCGGGCTCTGCTCAGTGCTCCACGGTCACCAGCGGCCCGTGCCCCAGGTCGTGCCGTATCCGGTGCGCCGGCACCCCGATGCGGACCAGGGTGTCCACACTGCTGCGGACCATCCCGGGCGGCCCTGACAGATACGCGTCGTAGGCCTCCCAGGGCCCGTGCCGGCGTACCGCCTCGGGAAACGGCCCGGTCAGCGCGTCGCGCGGGGTGTCGCAGACCACGGTGCGGATCGAGAGCCAGGGATGCTCGCGCTGCATCGCCAGCATGGTGTCCAGGTCGTAGAGGTCATGGGTGTGCCTCGCCCCGTAGAAGACCTCGACATCGCGGCTGCGTCCATGCTGGACCACGTCCTCGACCAGCGCCTTGATCGGGGCGATGCCGGTACCGCCGCCCAGGCAGAGCAGGCCGTCGTCGGTCGAGTGGTCCACGGTCATGGAGCCGGTCGGCGGGCCGAGCCGGATCACATCGCCGGGGACCGCCCGATGGACCAGGGCGGAACTCACCCAGCCGGCCGGGATCGCCCGGATGTGGAAGGTGAGCAGCCCGTCGTCGCGCGGCGCCGCCGCGAAGGAGTAGTGCCGCCAGATCCGCGGCCACCACGGGGTCTCGACGGTGGTGTACTGCCCGGCCACGAAGGGGTACGGCTGGTCCGGCCGCAGGGTGATCACCGCCACGTCCGAGGTGCGGCGATCGTGGCCGACCACCTCGGCATACCAACTGGCCGGGGCCTTCCGCTCGTCGGCGGCGGCCGCGTCGATCATGATCTGTGAGATCGCGGTGTACGTCCGCACCCAGGCGGCTTCGGTCTGCGGGGTCCAGACCGGTGCCGCGTAACGGGCCAGCGCGCCGAGCAGCGCCTCCCCGACGGCCGGATAGTGCTCCGCCCGGGTGCCGTACTTGCGGTGTCCGCGGCCCAGACCGGACAGGTACGCGGTGAGTCCGGCGGTGTCGTCCATCCGCTCGGCGGCGGTGAGCAGCGCTTTGAGCAGCCGGTCCCGCTGGGTGTCCATCGCGACCGGGAACAAGTCGCGCAGTTCGGGATGGCGGACGAAGAGCAGTGCGTAGAAGTACGAGGTCGCCTTGTCCGCGATCGGCGCGATCTCCTGCAAGGTGCGCCGGATCAGAAAGGCGTCCGGCGACGGAGGCTTGGCGTCCATGATGCGGTCGAGCGTGCCACGCCCGGCGGACCAGGCGGGCGAATTGCCGGAAGGACCCGCTCCGGACCGGACCGGGCGCGTACCATTCCGCCGCGAGTCCGCGATGTTTCACGTGGAACACTGAACGTGGCGACGGATAGGGCGGACGATCACCGCCCGAGAATAGGTCCGCTACCGAACAATCCCGTAGCAGACCTATCTTGTTACGCTCGACGCATGACCGTGGAAACCTCCGCCGCGCCGGCCGGCGCGACCACCGCGACCACCGACCCCGCCACCGCAGACCCGTCGACCGCGCTCGGCGGCGCCGCCGACCTCTCCTACCTGCTCCAGCACACGGCGCATGTGCTGACCACGCAGATGACGGCGGCCCTCGCGGAGATCGGGATGTCACCGCGCGCCCACTGCGTACTGGCGCACGCGATGCAGGCCGAGCGGACCCAGGCGCAGCTGGCCGAGATCTCCGATCTCGACAAGACCACGATGGTGGTCACCGTCGACCAGCTGGAACGGGACGGACTCGCCGAGCGGGTGCCGTCGTCGACCGACCGCAGGGCCCGGATCATCAAGGTCACCCCCAAGGGCGCACAGGTCGCCACAGCGGGTCAGGAGATCGTGGACCACGTGCACGAGGACGTGCTCGGCGCGCTCCCGGCGGCGGAGCGCGCGGGCTTCGTCGCGGCGCTGAACCGGCTGGCGACCGGGCATCTGTCCACCCCGGCGGACAGCCCCGGCGGCGGCCGGCCGGTACGACGCCCCCGGCAGGCCCGCGCGTAGGCCCGCGGCTCGGGCGGGCCATCGAAAGCCAGGGGACGAACGGACTCGGCCACGCTCCCTCCTCAGCAAGTAAGCCCGTACGAGATAGTCTCCAACAAAACCTTCTGCTACGGTCACTTCTGGCATCCCCATCCGCCAGGAGGCGACCTCATGCCGACCACTCCCGGTCCCCGTTCCGGTTCCCGCAACGCGGCACTCGCGGTGCTCAGCGCGGGAACCCTGATGATCATCCTCGACGGCACGATCGTGAACGTCGCGCTGCCGTCCATCCAGCGTGACCTCGGCTTCTCCCAGTCCGATCTGGCCTGGGTGGTGAACGCCTATCTGATCGCCTTCGGCGGGCTGCTGCTGCTCTCCGGCCGACTGGGCGATCTGCTCGGCCGCCGCCGGATCCTGGTGGCGGGCCTTGTCGCCTTCACCGCCGCGTCACTGCTGTGCGGCATCGCCGATTCCGCCGGGCTGCTGGTCGCGGCCCGCTTCCTCCAAGGCGCGGCCGGCGCGATGGTCTCGGCGGTCGCCCTCGGGATGGTCATCGCCCTCTATCCCGACGCCCAAGGGCGGGCCCGCGCGATGGGCGTCTACAGCTTCACGCAGTCCGCCGGCGGGGTGCTCGGCCTGCTGGCCGGCGGCGTCCTGACCCAGGCCATCAACTGGCACTGGATCTTCTTCGTCAATCTGCCGATCGGCGTCGGCGCGGCCGTCTTCAGCCTCCGCCTGCTGCCCGACGACCGGCCGCGGCAGCGCACCGGCTCAGCGCACGAGGGGGACACGGCCCGGAGCAGTGGCGACGACCGGAACGCGCTGCGCGGCACCGACGTGCCCGGCGCCGTCCTGGTCACGGCCGCCCTGATGCTCGGCGTGTACACCATCGTCAAGACCACCGAAATCGGCTGGACGTCCGCCCGCACGGCGGCCTTCGGTGCCCTGTCCGCCCTGCTGCTGGCCGCCTTCCTGGTCCGGCAGGGTAAGGCCGCGCAACCATTGATGCCGCTGCGGCTGTTCCGCTCCCGGCTGGTCAGCGGTGCCAATCTGGTGATCGCCCTGCTGATCGCGGGCGGCTTCGGCTTCCAGTTCCTCAGCTCGCTCTATCTGCAACGCGTTGCCGGCTACGACCCGGTGGAGATCGGCCTCGCCCTGGCGCCCACCGGTCTGGTCATCGGGGTGCTCTCGCTGTTCTTCTCGGCCCGGCTCGGCGCGCGCTTCGGCCAGCGGGCGGTACTGCTGCCGAGCATCGTCCTGTTCGGCTGCGGCTTCCTGCTGCTGGCCAGGGCCCCTGCCACCGGGGTGTCGTACGCGGCCGACATCCTGCCCGCGATCCTGGTGTTCGGCGCGGGCTTCGGACTCGGCCTGCCGTCGCTGATGACACTCGGCATGTCGGACGCCACTCCCGCCGACTCCGGGCTGGTCTCCGGCGTCTTCAACACCGCTCAGCAGATCGGCGGCGCGCTCGGATTGTCCGTGCTCGCCTCGCTGGCCACCGCCCGCACCAATCGCCGGATCGCCGCTGGTCAACCCCTTACCGAAGCGCTGACCAGCGGCTATCACCTGGCCTTCCTGGTCGCCGCCGGACTGCTGGCTGCCGCCGCCCTCCTGGCCGCGGTCATGCTGCGGACACCGGGCGGGCCGGACGGCGGTACCCCCGTCAGCGGCCCCACCAGCCGGGGAAGCCGCCCGGCACCGGGTCCGACGGATCGTAGGGCCGGCGTGTGAACACGAAGGAGCCGATGTCGAGATGGCTGACCGAGCCGTCCACCTGCCGCACCACCCGCAGCGTCTCACCCGCGTAGTAGCCCTCCCGGCCGGTCCAGGTGCCGTCATGTTCCACGTGGAACCTTGATCCACGGCCCTGGCCGGTCAGCGGCGCGAGATGGAGCTCACCACCGCCGCGTACCCGCAGTGCGAAGGCGGAAGTCCCCCAGTACCAAGGACCGGCGAGTTCGAGCAGCGCCGGGTCGACCGGGTCCGCGGGTCGCCACGGAGTGGGGAGACCGGGCTCGGCGTCCGCGGTGATCGCCAGCAGATCCGCCGCGATCGCGCTGACGGCCGGCCCCGAGGTGCAGTTGGCCAGCGCCAGGGCGCCCACCCCTTCCTCGGCGCTCACCCACAGCGCGGCGAGGAAACCCGGCATCGACCCGGTGTGCCCGGCGAGACGCCGGCCGCCGCGGCGCAGCAGCTGCATACCGAGGCCGTAGCCACCCTCAGGGTCGGTGTTCTCGGGCGGCGCGGCCGGCTGCCGCATCCTTTCCACCGTCGCCGCGGCCAGCACCCGCTGGTCCCCCGCCGCCAGAAAAGCCGCCCAGCGGGCCAGATCGGCCGCGGTCGACCACAGCTGTCCGGCCGGCGCCATCCGTCCGGTCTCCGCTACGACCTCGGGCCTCATCACATCGGCCCACGGGTGGACGGCGAAGCCCCCGGCGGCCGGCGCCTGCGGCAGCAGCGTCGTCCGGTCCATCCCGAGCGGGTCGAGTACCTCGGCCCGTAGGGCTTGGCCCCAGGGCATACCGCGTCGCCGCTCCACCAGGGCGCCCAGCAGGGCGAAGCCGGGGTTGGAGTAGTGGTAGCGGCTCCCGGCCGGGTGCTTGACCGGTGCCGGGCCCAGCACATCGGCGACTTCGGGCCGCAAGGTGCCCGGGGTCCGCTCCCACCAGGGGCCGGGCGTCTCGGAGGCCAGCCCGGAGGTGTGCGCGAGCAGTTGACCGATGGTCAGCGCCCCGGCCCCGGCGCCGGCTTCCGGCACATGCCGGTCCAGCGGATCGGTGAGTTCCAGCAGTCCCTCGTCACGCAGCCGCATCACGAGCACGGCTACGAAGGTCTTGGTCAGCGACCCGATCCGGTACTGGGTGTCGGCGTCCGGAGCATGGCCCTCGATCATGCTCCGCGAACCGCTCCACACCAGCCGGCCGTCGCGTACCACCGCCCCGACGAGCGACGGCGTACGGCCCTCCGACTGCCCCACCGCCACCCGGTGCAGCAGCGCCCGCCGGGTGCCCGGCAGCAACTCGGCGCCGTCGTCCGGAGCTTGCGCGGCAGGGGATGAGGTCGGGGAAAGGGGCTGGGGCTCAGCGGTCACTCGTCGTACGCCTCTCGCTCGGCAGGGTGCGGATACGGGGCGCCGGGCGCCCGTGTCTCCGCCGGTTCGTCGCCACGATCATCCGCCTGGCCCGAGCGGGCGGAGGTGATCGGGAGCCGCGAGAACCGTACTCCGGGAAGCGGACGGGACGGTGGCGCGCGAGCCCGGATACCGCGCCCGCGCGGCGGCCCGGTCGAAACGGTTGACACCCCCCTGGGGCGGGCGTAGACATCCCTTCGGCCAGAGAGCGCTCTCAGCGGCGGTCTCAGCGGCCACTGCTTCCCCGTACAGGCCGCGGCGCACCTGCCGCGGTATCGGTTCCCCCACGCTATGAGCCGTTCCGACCTGTAGGAGCACACATGAGGGTCACCCCACTCGGGCTCTCCACCATCCGTAAACGTTTCCGATCCCCCCAGGCGATCATGCTGCTCGCCCTGGTGCTGATCGCGTCGGCCTACCTCTCACTGGTGCCGACTTCCTCCCACGCCGCCACCGCCGTGCTGCTCTCCCAGGGCAAGCCGGCCACCGCTTCCTCGGTGCAGGACGCCTTCACCGCCGCAGCGGCGGTCGACGGCGACACCGGCACCCGCTGGTCCAGCGCTGCCTCCGACCCGCAGTGGCTCCAGGTCGACCTGGGGTCGAGCCAGCCGATCACCCAGGTGGTACTCAACTGGGAGACCGCCTACGCCACCGCGTTCAAGATCCAGACCTCGGCCAATGGTTCCACGTGGAACGATATCTACTCCACGACCACCGGCGCCGGCGGCAACCAGACCCTGAACGTCACCGGCACCGGCCGCTATGTGCGGATGTACGGCACTCAGCGCGCCACTCAATGGGGCTACTCGCTCTGGGAGTTCCAGGTCTACGGCGGCTCCGGCGGCGGTACGACCCCGCCGGCGACCTGCGGTACGACCACAGCGGCGCTCGGCAAGCCGGCCACCGCGTCCTCGACCGAGAACGCCGGAACCCCGGCGTCGGCGGCCTTCGACGGCAACGCGGGCACCCGCTGGTCCAGCGCCGCCTCCGACCCGCAGTGGGTCCAGGTCGACCTCGGCTCGTCGCAGAGCATCTGCGGCGCCCAGCTGACCTGGGAGACCGCGTACGCGAAGGCGTACCAGATCCAGGTCTCGGACAACGGTTCCACGTGGAACACGGTGTACTCCACCACCAACGGACCGGGCGGGGTGGAGAACCTCTCCTTCACCGGCACCGGCCGCTATGTGCGGATGTACGGCACCGTGCGGGCCACGGCGTACGGCTACTCGCTGTGGGAGTTCACCGTGCTGACCCCCGGCGGCACCAGCACCACCCCGCCGCCGAGCGGTGGCAACGGCAACTGCCCCTGGGTCGGCTCGACCGCACCGGTCGCGACCCGCGTCGGGCAGGTGATGGCGCAGATGACCACCGCCCAGAAGGTGTCGATCCTGCACGGCAACAACAGCGCGACGCCGTACATCGGCAACATCACCGGCATACCGTCGCTGTGCATCCCCAACATCGGTCTGCAGGACGGTCCGGCCGGTGTCGGTGACGGTGTCGGCGGCGTGACCCAGATGCCGTCGGGCAACGCGTCCGCCGCCACCTTCGACGACGCGCTGGAGCAGCAGTACGGTGCCGCCATCGGCGCCGAATTCGCCGGCAAGGGCGTGCAGGTAGCCCTCGGCCCGACGCTGAACATCGTGCGTGACCCCCGCTGGGGCCGCTCCTTCGAGAGCTTCAGCGAGGACCCGTACCTGAACGGCCGGCTGGCCGCCGCCGACATCCGCGGCATCCAGAGCCAGGGTGTGATGGCCGAGATGAAGCATGTGGCCGTCTACAACATCGAGAATCCGGCCGGCACCGTCATCGTCGACAAGCGGACGATGCAGGAGCTGTATCTCCCCGCCTTCCAGGCGGCGATCCAGCAGGGCTCACCGGCCGCCGCGATGTGCGCCTACAGCATCGTCAACAGCGTGCCGGCCTGCCAGAACCCGGACCTGCTCAACACGGGTCTGTACCAGCAGGCGAACTTCGGCGGCTTCGTCACCAGTGACTGGGGCGGCACCCACTCCACGGTGGAGTCGGCGAACGCGGGCCTGACGGTGGAGATGCCCAACGGCTACTTCTTCGCCGACTTCCTCGCCCAGGCGGTGGCCAACGGCACGGTCAGCCAGACCACGCTGAACACGATGGTGAGCCGGCTGCTCACCCAGTTCTTCGCGTTCGGCCTGTTCGACAAGGCGCCCAGCGGTTCGCACGACGCGACCGTCACCACCCCCGCGCACGTCCAGGTCGCCCTCCAGGGCGCCGAGGAGGGCGCGGTCCTGCTCAAGAACAACGGCGTCCTGCCGCTGTCCACCTCCACCACCCACTCGATCGCGGTGATCGGCTGGGACGGCGGCGCGGGTGTCCAGTCCATCGGCGGCGGCAGTGCCACCGTGACCAGTTCGGGGACGGTGTGGCCGATCACCGGCATCCAGAACCGGGTGGCGGGCACCGGGACCACCGTGCAGTACAACGACGCCACCAATCTGAGCTCGGCGGTCACCCTGGCGCGCAGCTCGGACGTGGCGATCGTCTACGCCAGCGACAACTACGGCAACGAGGAGCACGACACCACCACGCTCGACCTGCCCAACAACGGCGGCAGCCAGACCAGCCAGAACGACATGATCGCCCAGGTCGCCGCGGCGAACCCGCACACCATCGTGGTGCTCAACAACAACTCGGCGATCAACATGCCGTGGCTGAACCAGGTCGCGGGCGTCTTCGAGGCCTTCTACCCGGGCCAGCAGATCGGCACGGCGATGGCGGCGCTGATCTTCGGCGACGTCAACCCGTCGGGCAAGCTGCCGGTCACCTTCCCGAAGTCGCTGGCGGACGTGCCCGCCAACACCCCGGCGCAGTGGCCGGGCACCAACGGCCAGGTCCAGTACAGCGAGGGCCTGAACGTCGGCTACAAGTGGTACGACGCGAAGAACATCACCCCGCTGTTCCCCTTCGGCTTCGGCCTGTCGTACACCAGCTTCGGATTCAGCAACCTCCAGGTCGGGGCGCTGTCCGGGGGCAACTCCACGGTCCATGTCACGGTCACCAACACCGGGGCCCGGGCCGGCACCGAGGTCGCCCAGCTCTACGTCGGGGACCCGGCGTCCACCGGTGAGCCGGTGCATCAGCTGCGCGGCTACCAGCGGGTGACACTCAGCCCGGGCCAGGCGCAGACGCTGACCTTCACCGTCAGCACCCATGACCTGGCCTACTGGAACACCGGCAGCAACAACTGGACGACCGCGGCGGGCAACTACCAGATCCTGGTGGGCGACTCCTCGCGGAACCTCCCGGTGACCGGCACGCTCAATGTGCCGACCACCGTCAACGCCGCCATGGCCGCGACCATCACCCCGAAGGCGTCCGCCGCCGGGCAGGCCGCGACCGCCGCACCGCTCACCGTGCCCAACCCGCACGCCATGAGCGGCCCCGTCCACGCCCCGATCGACTGGACCTTCGACCCGAACTCCACCGGCCTCGCCTACACCGCGGCCGGCCTCCCGCCGGGTATCTCCCTCAGCTCAACCGGCCGCTTCACCGGCGCGGCCACCAAGGCCGGCACCTACACCGTGACGGTCACCGCCAAGAACGCGGCGGGCGCCGGCGGCTCGGCCACCTTCGTCTGGACGGCCACCCCCTGACCCTGCCCTCCCCTATCGGCGCCCCCGGACCGACTACGGTCCGGGGGCGCCCCCGTGCCCGGCGCGCGGCCGACGGCATCCGCCGGCGCTGTAGGTTCCCGACTTCGGTGTCACACGCCGACGCTGCAGCCTGGGACTTCGTGCATTCCGCGCATCGTGTCCCTCTGACCGTTCCGCGTTCGCGTGTCCCTTTCCCAGCCAGCTTGGAGCCGAGCAGTCCAAGGCCTGCACATGGGTTCCACATCGTGGCGAGACGGACGACAAGCGCAGTCGCGTCTCCTACTCCACCCCCGGAGGTGGATCCCCTGGTCGATGGCGAAGCGTCATCGCTACAGTCGGCCTGTGTGCAGATACGCCTTCGCCCAGTACAAGCTGCACTACGCCTGCGTCTCGTGCCGAATCAGCTTCAAGCGGCATCCTCGCGATGGCGGACACTCGTGCCCGCGCTGTTCAGGCCCGTTGCTGTGCGCCGGCCACGACTTCGCGCCACCCCGCCGCAGTAATCGGAAGGCATGGTCGGTCGTCTCGGCAGTTCTCAACGCCGGGCTGCGCTACGACGGCTTCGAACCGTGTGGTTGCGGACGAGATCCGAAATTCCGCCCCCGGACCCGCGCCCAGCTCCGCGGCCGCCGCATCGTCGCTGCCCGGACTGGTACCCCGCTCGTGGAGTTGCTCGGCCGGGCGGACCCCCTGGAAACCCACTGAGCCAGGCAGTGCTGGGCAATCCAGCTCCCGAGCGCGCGAGCTTCGGGCGACTCAGTCGGTATCGGTCGCAGCCAGCACGAGCAGTCGTCGGCGGTCTGGAGTGAGAGCGGCGAGACCGACGTCCCAGGCCACTTGCTCGAACCACTTCGTATTGGCCTCGAACCCGTACCACGTGCAGTCCGCTGCCCGGGCTTCGACCTCGTCAAATGGAGCGCCTTCCGGGTATCCCGCCAGAGCGGCGAAGGACTGCCAGGCCGCCAAGCGGCCGTATGCGCCTCGGCAACCGGAGTTGTACGCCCCACCCGTGGATGCTGCCGCGAAGAGCACTCGCCATACGTCAGCCGCTGAACGGACCGCGACGGACAGGGGAGCCTTCTTTCCCACACCTCGCAGACAATCCAGCCCCAGAGTCAAGAGCGCGGTCGGGACCAAGGCGGAGTCCAAAGGTGCGGCGAGGTCGAAAGCTTTCCCCTCGATGCGCCCGTTGGACTCTTCGGCCCAGTTCGCCACGGCTGCGGCCATGGCAGTGGCGACCGCATCTGTCGTCGCATCCACCAACGATGGGACGTCCGCGTGGGCAGCCACCGCCAGTTTGTTGCTCTCGGACGGTCCGTACGGCATCGAGTGACTGCTGCCACGGGTGCTGTAGCTCGGCAGATCGACAGATCCTTCGACATCGGACAGTGTCATGGGCAGCCAACGCAGCGGGTGATGACTCCAATGCGGCGACGTCGCCCAGCCCGCGATCGCCGGGATTTCCTCAACGACCACGCCCCTGAGAACCAGCTCGTGGACCAGGCACGCTCGAAGCTCCTCCGAAGCACGGCCGGTGAACACCACACTCAAGTCCGTCGCCTCGTGACCAGAAGCCAGCAACGAGGCCGCGTAACGGTCCAGTTCCCTGCCGGCGTCCGTAGCTGATGAGACCAACCGCACTGCCTGGGTGGCGTTCTCAGGACCCCTTGTGGTGGCCAGTAGCCGAAGCACGTGGTCGAAGACACTTCTGTACTGCCACATGTGCTCCCTGGACCCGTACGTCTTGGCGAGAGCGATACCGAGGTCAGCGGCGGAGACAGCGTCCCCTTGCGCGACCCAGCCGTCGGCCACAGCCCACACGCCAGTGACGTTTTTGAGATCCGGCAGCTTCGTCACGATCTTCTGTATCTGATCAACCACGGCCTGAGCCTAAGCACTCGATGGCTCCGCTTCACCTCATAATTCCCCCTGGGTGTGTGGGCATGTAAAGGCGCGTTGGCCAGCTGCCTCGGCCCTGCGCTCCCGAAGCTGCCGCCGAGTGAAAGTGGCTCTCAGCCGCGATGCGACCACGCTGCGGTCATGTGGTCGTCGGGGCACTATCGGTTGCTTCGGGGACGAAGCCACAAAGTTGCGGGGCGCATTCGGCCTCGTGGTCGCGGCCCCATTGGGAGGTGTCTCGCTCAATGGAGCGGACTCGGTGGACGAGTCGCAGCTGATCCTTCCGGAGCAATGTCGAGGGCAAAGCCACGAAGGTCTCCGGAAGTACGGCGACCATGCCTCGGACCTGCTCGCCGTTGGACATCTGCAGCAGCATTGCGCACTGCCACCAATCGATCTCGCCGCCGCGGCCGTTCGGAGTACCGGGCCAGTAGTAGTTCGCCGGATCCGGGAGCAAATAATGGACGCCGTCGGGGGCGAGATGGGACCGGAACCACGATCCCCCACCGCCCAGGCCGAGCCGAAGCCGTAGGGCCTCGTCGTTCAAGGCGCAGACCGCTTCGGTGTCGAGGGCCTTGAGAACGTTCGCTTCTACGGGTAGCGGCTGCCGCCCGGCGGGGGTCATGACCGGCCAGCGTCTGAGCAGAAGGCCCACCCGTTGCCGCGGCGTCATCGGCGACGGGGCCCTCCGGGATTGCGGCAGCGGCGGGGGTGGCGTCCAGCTTCGGCCTGCCTGTTCGATGTGACGCAGCATCCATGCACGGGCGTCCGGGCCGGCGGAATTCCACACCCAGCTCATCGGCCGTTCGGTCATCGCCTGATCGAAGCTCCCGATGGGCTTGCCCTGGCGGGAGGGCCTCCTGGCCCGTGGCCGTGCGACACCCGGAAGGTTGTGGCTCAAGTTGGCCAGGAACCTGATGCGGTCCAGAACCTCGTCATGGGAGGTGTCCTGCTCCCCGCACTGTGGCCTCCCGGCCAGATGCCGTATCTCGGTAAACGCCATGGCCGCCAAGAGCGCGGCTATGTCCCGGTCGAGCTCGGCCTCCTGGCCCCTCATGCCGATCCAGCCTCAATGCCGCCCTCAAAGCGGGTTGTACCGGCCTGGGTATGCGACAAGGAAATGCGACGGCGCGCGATGTCGACCTCAATGATCTTCACGGTGAGGGTGTCGCCGACCTCGATGACGTCCTCCGGCGACTGGTCCAGCTCGCTGGTGTGCACGAGCCCCTGGAAGCCGTCCTCTCGGTCTTCGATGCGGACGAAGACGCCGAACGGGAGGATCTTGGTGACTGGTCCGGTGACCACCTGTCCAAGTCGTTGCGCGGCCTGCGGCCACGGGTCCTCCTGCGCTGCTCGCAGCGACAGCGGCACACGTTCCCGGACCATGTCGACGTCGAGGACTTCGGCGGTGATCTGCTGGCCGACGCTGACAATGTCGGACGGGTGGTTGAAGGGACGCCAGGACAGCTCCGGAATGTTGATCATCGCGGTGAAGCCGCCAATGTCCACGAAGGTGACACCGAAGCTGGCGATGGATGTCACGGTGCCGGTGACGACCTGGCCGCGCCGCAGGGTCTTCAGGAACGCCCAGTCCCGGTCGCTGGGCGTCGGTTCGGTCTGCCAGCGAGCGCGCAGAACACCGTCGCTGTCCGGCAGCACAGCGGTGAACAGCGGGAGATCCTCACCGGCAGACATGGATACGACACCGGCAGCACGCGCGCCGGCGAGTTGGGAGGTCACTGCCTCGAACTGGGTCTCGTCCACGACCGTGCTCGTGATCTGACCGTCCTCGTCCTCCCAGACGACCTCCACCAAGTCCTTGTCGGTCAGAGCGGCCACGGCCGTGGCGACGTCGGTGAGCAGGTCCGGCCAGACCGCCAACCGCGATCGTGGGACCAGCCGGGAGCGCACGGTCTCGATGCTGTCGCGGGTCAGGCGGTGCCACCGGGAGGCGTTGCCGGCGAAAACCTCCTCCAGGAACACGGCACGGTGGGCGCTGACGGTCCAGTGCAGGCGGGCCCAGAAGTCAGCGTCGGCCGGACGCTGCACGTAGGCAGGATCGTCGGGGGCGAAGTCGTAGGGCGATGCGTCCAGGCGTTCCGGGAATAGGCCGAGCGCGCGGGCACGGGTCAGCGCGCCTTCGCAGGACCGACTGCTGCCGAGGTAGAGGTACTGGTCCCAGCCGACGTGCACCGTGAACTCTCCCTCCGCTTCCAGGCGGCACCAGGCGCCGTTGTCGCGGAGCATGCCCCGTACAAGTTCCAGGCCGAGGGCGATCGACACCGATGCACCGTCGTGGAAACCGGCGAGGCCAGCGGGAAAGAGGTCGGCCAGGCCGTAGCCGTCGACCGGTGGCTCCAGACCGAAGTGAGCGAAGCCTCCGAGCTGTGGCTCGCGAACGGCCAACTGCTGGACGCCTATGTCCTTGGCGAAGGCGGCGACGGCCTGAAGATAGGCGGCTTCCACCGGCCCGTGGTCGCTCGTCGCGGGCTCAGTGCCGGCGTAGTGCCCGTGCTGGTCGCGGTCGGCGGGGTTGTACTTCGTCACCTGATAGACGTAAGGCAGCACGTCACTGCCCGCCGAAGATCGACGACGCGGATGCGTTCTGCAGGCATTCAAGGGCGCGGTAGACGGTGGCACGGCTGGTGAAGAACTCGGTGGGGTCGGCGGTGGTCACCTCGACATGATCGCCCAGTTGCTCGTGATTCAGCTCGGACTTCCGGTATCCGGGCGCAGGGCTTCGCGATGGCTGGCACCTCCGCGAGGGCGGAGCGGAATGTCGAGATCGTGGGCCCACCGGTTCATGGTGGCAGTGCTTACTCCCATCTCATGTGCGAGCTCGGGAAGCGGCCGGCGGCACGTGACGTATTGATCGAAGAGCCACTCTCGGTCGGCAGGGTGGTGGCTGCGGCGTCCTCGCTGCAGCGGGATCCCGTACTCCCGGGCGAGACGGGTGATGGTTTGCCGCGAGACGCCCAGGTCGTCCGCGATGGCCTTCGCCGACTGGCGCTCGTCGAGGTATCGGCGCCGAAGTTCCTCTTCGGTGAGGACCCGACGGATGGCGTGGCTGACTCGTCCCAGGGCGCGGGCCTGCGACGGCGTGAGCGGTTGGGCCGGCGCAGGATGCTCTTCCAGCGCAAGGCGCACGGCCTCGATGCTGAGGCCCAGCGTCGCAGCTGCGGCGCGAGTCAGGCTGCGGCGTCCTCGGACGAGGTCGTGTAGGCGTTGGATATCGATGCCGTCGGCGTCGCGCCCAGGCAGGTCGAGGTCGTCGAGCAGGTTGGTCGGGGGGTGCCAGGTCAGGGGTTCTCGCCGTATGCCATGGCGGTGAAGGAAGGCACGGGTGGCCTCGCGCAAGCCCTGCCGGATCTGCGGGGTCCACACTTCCGTGAAGCGCTCGGCTTGCGCGCGGAACACATCCTGGCCGGCGGTGGGGAACTCGGGCGCATGCTCGATAGGGGTGCCGCTGATCTGGGTGAACACGATGCATCGGGCGATGCGGAGTCGTCGTCCGGTGCCTGGGTGCTGGCCGGTGTCCCGGCAGATCTGTGCCCATGTCTCGGCGGGCAGCAGGTCGGTGTAGTCCAGGCTGCGGCGGCGCTCGTAGTTGATGGGAGAGGGACGGGCGTCCAGGTGGTCGGCGAGGCGGGTCAGGGCTGAGGCGGTGGCGTCCCAGCGCGGGGTCTGCTCCAGCATCTGGAGCATGCGCGACAGGGCCAGGGCATCGGTGGTCTGACCGAGCATTGCCGCGGCTTCGTCGAACGAGATTCTGCTGCCGACCAGCAGTGTGGCGGCGGCCAGCGCGGGGGCCAGCACCCGCGGATAGGTTCCGTGGGTGGGACTGAGGCGCACGGCCCATTGTGGCCACATGGCTGCGGGAAGCTGGCTTGCGCGGCGGCGGAGGCGCTGCCGTTGCCTGGCGACGGGCGGGGGCGCCGGGTCCGCGACGGTCCGGTAGCGCAGTTGATCGCTGGGGCGCATCGAAGCTGCGAGAGCTGCCAACTGCACCTTCCGCAGGACCGGGCCAGTGCCGCGGCCCCAAGTGCCCACGGTGGTGGCAGTGCTCTTCTCGAACCCGTCTCTAACCGTGCTGGTCAGCGGTCGCAGGGTCCGTGCGGCCGTGGCGAGATCCTCCTCACCCAGCACCCGCAAGGCAGCGATGACGCCGACCGCTGTCATCGCTGCTGTCGGCGGCGCCATGAAGCCAGCCCGCTCCCGTTCCTGCCGCGGGGGCCGCGCGCCAGGCACTGGGCGGAGGTGAGCGTCAAGGACGTCGCTCGGGACCAGGGCGGCCAGGCCCTCGGCGTCCAAGGAGGTCAGCATCCGGCCCGCAACCGCACGCACCTCGGAGAGTGCCACAGCGCACGGCTGAGGGAGATGAGCGTACTGGCCGAAGTCGGCTGTGCCTGCCTCGATCGTTTGGGAGAGCAGGCTCTGGGCCTTGAGCGCGGGGTGCTCCTCGGGCAGGCGGAGGATCTCAGCTCGGGCCAGGTCCTGACTGCATCCAGGCGCTACTGGGTGCAGCTCTCGCGAGGGCCGGAATCCGCACACTCCCGGCAGCGGGACGCTGTGGCGGGAGAACGGGTAGCGCCGGGGAAGGCGCCCGCAGGCTGGGCAGGCGTCCGCGAGTAGGAGGCGGTGGCGCACGCAGGCGAACGACCAGCCCAGGCGCCAGTTCAGCTGCCATCGTCCGCAGCTTTCGGCCAGACAGTCGGGGCAGTAGCGCGACCCGGCACCGCGGCCCCATAAACGGTGCCGGTTGACCTGGCGCTTCTCGTGGTCGATCAGCACCGCTCGCCCGCCGAAGCGGGCCAGCGTCAGCGCGTGGATCGCCTCGCGGTTCACGCCCGTGGCGTGGGCTATGCCCGAGGCCTCTTCGTCGCTCAGCGCGACGGTCCAGTTGACCGCGCTGCTGCGGCCACTCTCTTTGGGCTGGTTGACGAGTCCGAGGTGGGACAGGAGGCCGCCGTAGCGGGTATGCAGCCGACGGGCGAGCGCCTCAAGCCAGGAGTCCAGCGACTCACCCGGTAGCGGTGCCATCCGGATCGGCAGTGTCCGAACGACCTCCACGCTGCCTCCTGGTCCGCTTCGGCTTGCTGGTCTTCTTGCCGGACGCGAGCATCTCCTCCCACCGGGCCCGCTGCTCATCGGCGGCCTGGTCGAGCTTGACCTGGGTCATCAGGTCGAGGGTGAGACGTTCTTCGCCGGTGCGAACGGCCCGGAGACACGCGCGTTTGATCAGTGTCATCAGGGAGCCGATGTGACCGCTGCAGCGGGCGTAGAGGTGGTCGGACAGATCGTCGGCGAGCATGCCTGGGTACTTGCGGGCCAGCACGAGACGCTGTTCCAGGGTGAGCAGGAAGCTCCTCCACTGCCGGCGCGCAGCTTCGTTCTCGATCGTGAACGGGGCCAGTCGGAGCGGGGTGATCCTGCGCCCGAGCTGGGGGTCCTCGTACAGGCCCTTCTCTCGAAGGTTGTACCCGATGAAAAGGATCATCACGGGGAACTCGTTGGCGATGGTCTTGAACTGGTTGGCGAGCTCGGCCCCGTTCTTGGAACGGAACTTGAGAAAGTGCAGGTCGTCGACGAGCAGCAGCCTCGATTCACAGGCAACGGCGCAGTCGAGTGCCTGGGCCAGGAACGAGTTCGCTGTGCCGCTGCTTCGGCCGGCGTGGGCGAAGTACTCCAGCATCGCCCAGTTGAAGTCCTTGACCTTGGTGTCGCCCATCATGCCCACCCTGATCACTGGCCAGCGCTCGTGACCACCGGCGGTGAGCCTCCCCTGCTGGCGGATCATGTCGTTGTGCACGCGCTTGGCGAACGAGAGTCCGACGGTGGTCTTGCCCAACCCGGGGAAAGCGTCGACAGCGGCCATGCCCTTGGCTTCCCAGTACGGCTGGTCCAGCCCTGCTTCAAGGATGTCCGCCAAGTCCCCGACGAGAGCATCGGCCTGAGCAGTCTTGATCGGGCGCAGATTGGCCAGGTAGGCACGGCGGGCGAGGTTGTGTTCGTCCTTAGCCTCTGACGACAGGGCCTGCAGCGCTGCCATGGTCATATCGGGCGGGCGCTGAGGGTCCACAGCCTCAGCAAATGCCGCAAAGCCCTCTTTCCTGGTCAAGGTCAGGTCGTCGAGAGGCAAGGACTTCCAGTCCGGGTCCTCCGTGCTCCCGGCTCCGGGCGTGGTCACAGGTCCTCCAGGGTTTCGGCGTAGAACTCCTCGTCGTCGCCTGGCACCGGCTCTTCGTCGGCAAAGTCCTCGGTGTCGGCCACATCGTCATCGCCTTCAAACTCCTCTCCGGGCAGCTCAGCCTGGTGCGGGGCCCGCTGATGCGGCTGGAGGTTGAAGGCTGTCTGCTCGCGCATCGCCCGCAGGACGATGCGTCGTTCAGCCAGCGTCGTGCCGAACCCGATCTGCCAACGTTCCAGCAACTCGGCCACCGCCAGGCGGTCGTCGGGATACGGATGCTTCTGGGCGGCCAGACTGCGGGCGAACTCCAGGGCGTCTTCGCTGAGCGGGAAGTCACGGGCTGCCGCGTGCTCCCAGACGAGTTCGTGTGGCTCCCCGTCCAAGTCGCGGAAGTACACGTGGTCGATGTCGTCGGGGTTGACCTGGATGGGCCAGCGACCGCCCAGATAGGGGCTCGGCCGGCCGTCGTGGTAGAGACCGCTGCCGTTGTAGCGCCTCTTGCCGATCTCCACGCCGTAGGGCTGGATGGTGCGCCACACTGTCGGCAGGAACTCCAGCGCCAGGTGCTTGTCGCGTGGGACCTCGATGTATCCCACGCGAGCCATACCGTGCTCGAACATCTGCACAGGGGACATCCGCAACTTCGGGACCCCCGGATCGACCAGGCTTGAGTGCGGCGTGCGATGGTAGGTCGCCGCGATCCACACCACGATCCGCTCAAGCAATTCGTCGAGGTAGTAGTACGCCTGCCGCTCCACCGCCTCCCCGCGCGAGAAGACGTCCGGTCCCTTGTAGCCGGGCAAGGCGTGCAGCAGGCCCTGTCGCAGGGTCTTGAAGAACCTTTCGACAGGCCCCTTGTCCCTGCCCGTACGTAGCCGCGCAGGCTGGATCGAGATGCCCATACGATCACACACGCTGCGAAGGTGCTCAGAGACGTAGATCTTCCCGTGATCGACGACCACCGTCTCCGGCACCAGCGCAGGAGTCGCGGACTTCGCCATCGGCCCGTCGATAGCAGCCCGGTCCAGCAGGACAGAACGCGGGATTCCGTGCTCAGGCCACACGGCCTGCGGCGGCCAGTGCGCCGCAGGTTTGAGCGGGCGGTAGGCCTGGAACAGCACAGCCGCCGCGTCCACGGACTTGGTGGAGACCGGCGTAAGCCGGACCCCCACGATGCAGCGGGTGTACCAGTCCATCGCTACGGTCAACTCGCTGTTGACCCACCGCAATGTCAGTGGGTCAAGCGCGAATACATCCAGCCGGGTGGTGTCCATCAGCACGTACTCGCCCGGTCTGGTCGGCCGCAACCGACCGAAGACCGTACGCGGCCGCTCAGCGATGTCCCGGTTGCGCTTGGTGCTCAGACGAAACGTCGGATGCTGCCGCTCCAGCTCCTCCAGCTCCTCCAGCGCTTCGTAAGCCTTGGTCTGCGCCGGGACGGCTACCACGCCCTCACCGAACCGCGCCGCGAGAAGCGCCTGTACACGTTCGATCACGGTTTTTCGCATCGGCTTGGACTGGTCAGTGTGCTCGATCATCACTTCGAGCGCTGTCTCCACCCAGCGCGGGTCACAGCGGTCGAGCACCGAAGTGCCGCGGGCGCGCGGCGCCAGCCCCGCCTCCCCGTGCGCCTCGACAGCGGCCACCCAGCGCTTGACCGTACGCAAGGAGACGCCGAGCTCATCCGCCTTCGCCTGATAGCGGACCACTTTCGGCAGATTCGGATCATATTGGGGTCTCGGCTCCCCCTGACCGGCCAGCTCAGCGCTGCCGGACCTGTACCCGCTGCACGCCTCTCGCACGTGACCCGCACGATCCGCCAAGAGTCCCCGCTCGGCAGGCTTGAGCCGCGAGAGGAGAACCGAGGCGATGTCCTCCAGGTCACTCGATGAGGCACCCGGGTTCTCCGACACGACGCTCGCCCGATCCGAGAACAGCAGTTCCTTCACCGCGACCCGTCGCAGACCACCCCGTCGGTCCTTCAGTACCACCTCGTTGCCCGCGACGGTCGGCGCGAACTCGACGACCTCTACCGCCTCGCCGTCGTACACCAGACGCGACCCGACCTGGAGCCGCACCGTCCCGCGATTCACGGCCGCCTCCGCAGCAGACTGGCAGAGGTCAGGGGCTTGTCCAGATCCGTCATAAGTCGCCCGGCCCACATCAAGCGCAGAACCGCCGAACGCACCAGCGACTCATCGAGCTCTGGCACCGACCCGCACGCGTCCGCGAACGTCATCCCGTCCGTCACCGCGACCTCGACCCTGTCCACGATCTCCGAAGCGAATAACCACGCCCTACGATGCCTCGCCAAAATGCGGATGTTCGCCAGCCGCACGGAGTCGGGCTCGCTCCGCACGACGTATTCCCAGCCCCGCGACTCGATGACCTGCCGGCTCCAGGCGAAGGTGAACGCCACTTCCGGCCGCGACAATCGCTTCGCCGGCTTCACGTCCACCACCAAGGGACCCGAGGTGGTCATCAACAGGAAGTCGGGGATGTGCTTGCGCTCGGTACCGTCGATCCGCGCGGTCATCAGGAACGGCTGGGCGATGATTCTGGAAACCGACCAGTCGAAGTCCGCCTCCAGCAGCCAGGCCAGTTCCAGCAAGGACTCGTAGATCACCAGTGCGCCCTCGGTGGCCGACCAGAACGACCCCGAGAAATGCTTCTGCCCCTTATACCAACGCAAGGTCCGCCACGGCCCCGCCGCCAGCAGATCTTCGAGATCCACCGCGTCGAATGGGCACTCCACCGTGATGTCCCCACCCAGTCCCCTGACGTGGATGTCCGAAGAGGTTACGGCTATGGAGTCCGACATAAGCGGTCCCACCCCCAACGCGGCTACGCCCTTGGTGCATTCACCATGGCGAGCACGACCACCCGCTGTCTTGGCAGTCACCACCCTTCACTCGATCGAGCGAACGCACTGATCTGCCGTTCCGTGAAATCTGTCCCAAGGGCCAATCAGGGGACACGGCGACGCGGAAAGGGTCACTCAGGCGCGGAACCTACACCGGCGCGGCTCAGGTCTGGGCCATGTCCACGAAGCGGCTGTAGTGGCCCTGGAAGGCCACGGTGATCGTGGCGGTCGGGCCGTTGCGGTGCTTGGCGACGATGAGGTCGGCCTCGCCGGCGCGGGGGGACTCCTTCTCGTAGGCGTCTTCGCGGTGGAGGAGGATCACCATGTCGGCGTCCTGCTCGATCGAGCCGGATTCGCGCAGGTCGGAGACCATCGGCTTCTTGTCGGTGCGCTGTTCGGGGCCACGGTTGAGCTGGGAGAGGGCGATGACCGGGACTTCGAGCTCCTTGGCGAGGAGCTTGAGGTTCCGGGACATGTCGGAGACCTCCTGCTGGCGGCTCTCGGCGCGGCGGGAGCCACCGGACTGCATCAGCTGGAGGTAGTCGATGACCACCAGCCGCAGGTCGTTGCGCTGCTTGAGGCGGCGGCACTTGGCGCGGATCTCCATCATCGACAGGTTCGGGGAGTCGTCGATGTAGAGCGGGGCCTCGGTGACGTCGGACATCCGGCGGGCGACCTTGGTCCAGTCGTCGTCCGTCATGGTCCCGGAGCGCATGTGGTGCAGGGCGACGCGGGCCTCGGCGGACAGCAGGCGCATGGCGATCTCATTGCGCCCCATCTCCAGGGAGAAGATGACGCTGGGCATCTTGTTGGCGATGGAGCAGGTGCGGGCGAAGTCCAGTGCCAGCGTCGACTTGCCCATGGCGGGGCGGGCGGCGATGACGATCATCTGACCGGGGTGCAGGCCGTTGGTGAGCGAGTCCAGGTCGGTGAAGCCGGTGGGCACGCCGGACATCTGGCCGCTGCGGGAGCCGATCGCCTCGATCTCGTCGAGCGCGCCCTCCATGATGTCGCTGAGCGGGAGGTAGTCCTCCGAGGTGCGCTGTTCGGTGACCGCGTAGATCTCGGCCTGGGCGTTGTTGACGATCTCGTCCACGTCGCCGTCGGCCGCGTATCCCATCTGGGTGATGCGGGTGCCCGCCTCCACCAGACGGCGCAGCACGGCCCGTTCGTGGACGATCTCGGCGTAGTACTCGGCGTTGGCGGCGGTCGGCACAGCGTTGACGAGCGTGTGCAGATAGGGGGTGCCGCCGACCCGGGCGATCTCGCCGCGCTTGGTGAGTTCGGCCGCGGTGGTGATGGGGTCGGCCGGCTCGCCCCTGGCATAGAGGTCGAGGATCGCGTTGTAGATGGTCTCGTGCGCCGGCCGGTAGAAGTCGGCGCCCTTGATCACCTCCACCACGTCGGCGATGGCGTCCTTGGACAGCAGCATGCCGCCGAGCACGGACTGCTCCGCGTCCAGGTCCTGCGGGGGCACCCGCTCGAATCCGCCGCCGCCCTCGGAGTAACGGCCGGAGCCCTGGCCGTCGTCGTGCGCGTTCTTCTTGCGGAAGGGGCTGACGGCTGCGGGCTCGTCGGACGGCAGGCCGACCCAGCGGTCGTCGGCGGGCTCGGGTTGGCTCATTACCGTCACCTCCCTCCCGTCCGACCGGTCCTTCCGGACCGACGCGTGCGTGCCACTCTTTCACGGCACGGCTGCGACAAACGCGCCACCCGGCCTCCGTACGCGGACGCGTCGGGGACGTCGGGAAGGCTCCACCGTAGGGCCAGCGGGCACCCGGACCAACCCCGTTATCCACAGGGGGTGTGGACGACGGCCGCATACCTGTGGAGAACTGCCCCGAACCTGTGTACAGCCCTTGGGACAGTGCTGTGGACAAGCTGACAATCAGCCAGCGACACCGGCACTGACCTGCTGTTTCTTCATCCATAGCCTGTGCAGGAGAAAAACTTTTCCGGGCGGCTCAAGATCGCCACAAACAACGCGGAGGAGATCACTCTACGCAGTCAGTCGTAATGATCGAATACCATCTTCACCTCTTACTTGTGGACGATTAGGCTGTGCCTGTGAATCCGGTCGCCGAACCCTCCGAGCAACAGGACCCCGCCCGCCTTCCCGGATCCGTGCGGCGCCGCCACGACCGGGAGATCGTCGCCCTCGCGCTGCCCGCGTTCGGCGCGCTGGTCGCCGAACCGCTGTTCGTGATGGTGGACAGTGCGGTTGTCGGCCATCTCGGCACCGCGCAGCTCGCCGGTCTCGGTGTGGCCGCCGCTCTCCTGACCACCGCCGTCAACATCTTCGTCTTCCTCGCCTACGCGACCACCGCCGCTGTCGCCCGCCGGGTCGGCGCCGGCGATCTTGCCGCGGCCCTGCGTCAGGGGGTGGACGGCATCTGGCTGGCGCTGCTGCTCGGCGCCGGCGTGATCGCCGTCGTGCTGCCGGCCGCGCCCGCCCTGGTGGACTTCTTCGGCGCCTCCGGCACGGCCGCCCCGTACGCCGCCACCTATCTGCGGATCAGCTCGCTGGGCATCCCCGCGATGCTGATGGTGCTGGCGGCCACCGGGGTGCTCCGCGGCCTCCAGGACACCCGCACCCCGCTCTACGTGGCCGTGGGCGGCTTCACCGCGAACGCGGCTCTCAACGCCACCCTGGTCTACGCCGCCGGCCTCGGCATCGCCGGCTCCGCCTGGGGCACGGTCATCGCCCAGAACGGCATGGCCGCCGTCTACCTCTGGGTGGTGGTGCGCGGAGTGCGCCGCCACACCCGGCAGCGGACCGCGGACGCGGGCGGTGCGGGGTGGTGGGCCGCCCTGCGTCCGGACGCGGCGGGCATCAGGGCCTGCGCCCGCGCGGGCGTCCCGCTGCTGGTGCGTACGGTCAGCCTGCGCGCGGTCCTGCTGATCGCCACCGCGGTGGCCGCCCGGCTCGGCGACAGCGAGATCGCGGCGCACCAGATCACCCTCACCGTCTGGTCGCTGCTGGCCTTCGCGCTGGACGCCATAGCCATAGCCGGACAGGCCATCATCGGCCGGTACCTGGGCGCGGAGGACGCCGAAGGAGCCCGGGCGGCGTGCCGGCGGATGATCGAGTGGGGGATGGCCTGCGGGGTCGTACTGGGGGTCCTGGTGGTGGCCGCCCGGCCGCTGATCGGGCCGCTGTTCACCTCCGACCCGGCGGTACGGGACGCGCTGATGTCCGCGCTGCTGGTGGTGGCCGTCATGCAGCCGGTCTGCGGGGTGGTCTTCGTGCTCGACGGGGTCCTGATGGGGGCCGGCGACGGGCCGTATCTCGCCTGGTCGATGCTGGTGACGCTGGCGGTCTTCGCCCCGCTCGCCTTCGCCGTACCGGCCCTCGGCGCGGGCCTGACCGCCCTGTGGTGGGCGATGACCTTGATGATGGGCACCCGGCTCGCCGCGCTGTGGCTGCGGGCCCGCTCCGGCCGCTGGATCGTCACCGGCGCCTCCCGCTGAACCGGCGCCTCCCGCTGAAGGGACGACCCCGCAGCGTTCCACGTGGAACATTCAGCCTGTTTCCACCGAATGTTCCACGTGGAACACATACCGCGTTACGCGGCGACGACCTCCAGGTCGACGATGACCGCGACCTCGGGGTGCAGTCGCACCGAGATCTTGTGCGCGCCGAGCGTCTTGATCGGCGCGGAGACCTCGACCCGGCGCTTGTCCACCGCGGGGCCACCGGCCGCCTTGATCGCCGCAGCGATGTCGGCGGGCGTGATGGACCCGAAGAGGCGGCCGGTGTCGCCGGCCCGGGTGCTCAGCTTGACCCGGACGGACTGCAGCTGCGCCTTGACGGCGTTCGCGTCCTCCAGCGAGTGGATCTCGCGGATGCGGCGAGCGCGGCGGATCTGCTCGACGTCCTTCTCGCCACCCTTGGTCCACGCGATGGCGAAGCCACGCGGGATCAGGTAGTTGCGGGCGTAGCCCGGCTTGACGTCGACGATGTCGCCGGCGGCACCCAGGCCGCTGACCTCGTTGGTAAGGATGATCTTGGACATGCTGTGGTCACCCTTCCTTAGCGAGCGGTCGATGTGTACGGCAGCAGCGCCATCTCACGGCTGTTCTTCACGGCCGTGGCGACGTCACGCTGGTGCTGGGTGCAGTTGCCGGTGACGCGGCGGGCACGGATCTTGCCGCGGTCGGAAATGAACTTCCGCAGCATGTTCGTGTCCTTGTAGTCCACGTACACGGTCTTGTCCTTGCAGAACGCGCAGACCTTCTTCTTCGGCTTGCGCGGAGGCGGCTTCGCCATGGTGATTCTCCTATGCGATCAAGAAGTTTGTGGGTCCGCCCTAGAAGGGCGGCTCGTCCGAGTAGCCGCCGCCGGAGGAGCCGGAGCCGCCGCCCCAGCCACCGCCGCCGCCCGCACCGCCTGCCGCCTGGCCACCGCCGGCCGGCGCGCTGGTCGCCCAGGGATCGTCGGCGGGAGCCCCGCCACCGCCCTGGCCGCCCCAGGAGCCGCCGCCCTGGCCACCACCCTGGCCGCCGCCGGCGCTACCGCCGTAGCCGCCCGGCTGACCGCTGCGGCCGCCGCCGCTGGTCTTGGTGACCTTGGCGGTCGCGCTCCGCAGGCTGGCGCCGACCTCGTCGACGTCCAGCTCGTAGACCGTCCGCTTGACGCCCTCACGGTCCTCGTACGACCGCTGCTTCAGACGGCCCTGCACGATGACGCGCATGCCGCGCTGGAGCGACTCGGCCACGTTCTCGGCCGCCTGCCGCCAGACCGAGCAGGTCAGGAACAGGCTTTCGCCGTCCTTCCACTCATTGGTCTGCCGGTCGAAGGTGCGGGGAGTGGACGCGACGCGGAACTTCGCGACCGCCGCACCGGACGGGGTGAAGCGCAGCTCGGGGTCGTCGACGAGATTGCCGACGACCGTGATGACGGTCTCGCCTGCCATGGGATGACCTCTCGACTGGCTATGGCTGTGCTGGCCTTGCTGGCTGTGCTGATGGGCCGGCCGTGCCGGCCGCTACTCGAACTCCGGACCAGTCGCGGACGACTGGTGACCAGCCGATGGTGACTAGTGCAGTTCCGGACGGAGGACCTTGGTCCGCAGCACCGACTCGTTCAGGTTGAGCTGACGGTCGAGCTCCTTGACGACCTCGGGCGTGGCCTTGAGGTCGAGGACCGAGTAGATGCCCTCGGGCTTCTTGTTGATCTCGTAGGCGAGACGACGACGGCCCCAGGTGTCGACCTTCTCCACATTGCCGCCGCCACTGCGGACGACGGCGAGGAAGGACTCGATCAGCGGGGAGACAGCGCGCTCCTCAAGATCGGGGTCGAGAATGAGCATGAGCTCGTAGTGACGCATAGTGGAACCCACCTCCTTTGGACTCAGGCGGCCACGGCGTTTCCGTGGCAGGAGGGTTTGGCTTGCGTCGCAACGGTAGCGCGGGCCACTGACACAGCCGGCCGGTGATCTTGACGATCCCCGATCGGCCTGCCCTCGCCCGCGCGAACAACCGGTGCAGACCGTACAGACTACCCGGGCGGGTCCCCCCGGTTGAAATCAAGCCCCATATGCCCGCAATCTGGACAGTGTGTACGGCGCTGTCCCGCGTCTCCACTCCGTCACGGAGGTGCCCCATGGCACAGAACGCGTCCGAGATCCTGCACAACGTCTGGCTCAACAGCGACGACCGACGTCATCCGCTGGTCAACTCGCTGGTCACGGTGACCTGCGTGCTCGGCACCATCTCGACCGTCTTCGCGGGCTTCCCCAGTCTGCACGCGGTCAGTGTCTGGACGGGCCTGGTGGGCATCGTGTCCGGCGGCTGGGGCCAGTACATCTCGGTGACCACGTCGGAACGCTTCGCACTGATCCTCAGTCTCGCCATGTGCGGGGTCGGCTTCTACATCGGCATGGCGCACGGCGCCTTCTGGTAGCCGCCCGCGCCCGCCCCGCGGCGCACGACCGGGCAGCGACCGGCAGCGACCGGGCCGCCACCGCGTACCACGCGCGGTGACCCAGGTAGTAGCGGCGGCGCTCCCCCCTCGCAGTAGGCTTCGGGCCAGTAAAGCCCGCAGTCTGAGCATGGGGAGCGCCCCGTATGAGCCTGACCCTGAGGACCATCAGCCGCGAGCAGCACCTGGCCTACATCCAGAGCCTGCCGTCGGCGAGCCACTGCCAGGTGCCGGCATGGGCCGATGTGAAGAACGAGTGGCGGTCGGAGAACCTCGGCTGGTTCGACGACAAGTCCGGCCAGATGGTCGGCGCCGGCCTCGTCCTCTACCGGCAGCTCCCCAAGGTGAAGCGCTACCTGGCCTATCTGCCCGAGGGCCCGGTCATCAACTGGTACGCGCCCAACCTCGACGAGTGGCTCCAGCCGATGCTGAGCCACCTCAAGTCGCAGGGCGCCTTCACCGTGAAGATGGGCCCGCCGGTGATAATCCGCCGCTGGGACGCCACCGCGATCAAGGCCGGCATCGCCGACCAGGACATCAAGCGGCTGCGCGACGTCGAGGCCACCTTCATCGAGCCGCGCGCCTTCGAAGTGGCCGAGCGGCTGCGGAGGATGGGCTGGCAGCAGGGCGAGGACGGCGGCGCGGGCTTCGGCGACGTACAGCCGCGCTACGTCTACCAGGTGCCGCTGGAGAACCGCTCCCTGGACGACATCCTCAAGAACTTCAACCAGCTGTGGCGCCGCAACATCAAGAAGGCCGAGAAGGCCGGCGTCCAGGTGATCCAGGGCGGTTACGACGATCTGCCGGTCTGGCAGCAGCTGTACGAGATCACCGCCGAGCGCGACCACTTCCGCCCGCGCCCGCTGTCGTACTTCCAGCGGATGTGGACCCGGCTCAACGCCGAGGACCCCAACCGGATGCGGCTCTACCTGGCGGTGCACGAGGGCGAGGCGGTGTCCGCGGCCACCATGCTCACCGTGGGCCGCCACGTCTGGTACTCCTACGGCGCCTCCGCCAACCACAAGCGCGAGGTGCGTCCGTCCAACGCGATGCAGTGGCGGATGCTGCGCGACGCGTACGCGATGGGCGCGAGCGTCTACGATCTGCGCGGCATCAGCGACTCCCTGGACGAGAACGACCATTTGTTCGGCCTGATCCAGTTCAAGGTGGGCACCGGCGGCCAGGCTGCCGAATACTTGGGCGAGTGGGACTTCCCGCTCAACAAACTGCTCCACAAGGCACTCGACATCTACATGTCGCGCCGCTGACCGGCCGACTCGCACAAGGAAGGTCCTGACCAGGTCATGGCGCTCACCCTGTACGTCGACACCGCACGCTGGCGTGCTCACCACCAGTCCGTGGTGGACCAGTTCCCCGGCCTCGTGCCCGTCTGCAAGGGAAACGGCTACGGCTTCGGCCACGAGCGCCTCGCCGACGAGGCGACCCGGCTGCGGGCCGGCATGCTCGCCGTCGGCACCACGTACGAGGCGGCCCGGATCAAGGACTTCTTCGGCGGCGATCTGCTGGTGCTGACGCCGTACCGGCTCGGTGAGGAGCCGGTGCCGCTGCCGGACCGGGCGATCCGCTCGGTGTCCTCGGTGGAGGGCGTGCGCGGGCTGGTCGGCGCCCGGGTGGTGATCGAGGTGATGAGCTCCATGCGGCGGCACGGCGTGGCCGAGGACGACCTGGGCAAGCTGCACACCGCGATCGACGACGTACGCCTCGAGGGCTTCGCCATCCACCTGCCGCTGGACCGCACCGACGGCAGCGAGGCGGTGGAGGAGGTCTTCGGCTGGATGGAGCGGCTGCGGGCCGCCCGGCTGCCGCTGCACACCATGTTCGTCAGCCATCTGAAGGCGACCGAGCTCGCGACGCTCCAGCAGCAGTTCCCGCAGACGAAGTTCCGGGCCCGGATCGGCACCCAGTTGTGGCTCGGTGACCACGACGCCACCGAGTACCGCGGCGCCGTGCTGGACGTCTCCCGGATCGCCAAGGGCGAGCGGTACGGCTACCGGCAGGAGAAGTCGGCGGCGGACGGGCACCTAGTGGTGGTGGCCGGCGGCACCTCGCACGGTGTGGGCCTGGAGGCGCCCAAGGCGCTGCACGGGCTGATGCCGCGCGCCAAGGGCGTGGCACGGGCCGGACTGGCCACCGTCAACCGCAATCTGTCGCCCTTCGTGTGGGCCGGCAAGCAGCGGTGGTTCGCCGAGCCGCCGCACATGCAGGTGTCGATCCTGTTCCTGCCGAGCGATGTGGCGCCGCCGGCGGTCGGGGACGAGCTGGTCGCGCACCTGCGGCACACCACGACCCAGTTCGACCGGGTCGTGGACCGCCAGTCCGCGTAAGGGCGGCGGGACCCGGAGGTCAGGCCGCGTGCCTCGGTTCGTGCGGCAGCGTGCCGAGGACGAACACGTCGTCCGCCTCGTCCAGCACACCGCCCGCCGGGTCGTCCTCGCCGCCCTGCCGCAGCACGTCGTGCTCCGGCAGCAGGATGTCGCGCACCACCAGGGCGCCCAGGTAGAGCACGCCGAGCAGGTGCGCGGCGACGGCGAGGTGGTAGGCGTCGGCGGTCAGGCCGTGGTGCTTGGTCCCGGTGACGTACGCCAGCCGCATCCAGATGCCCAGGAAGTACAGCACCTCGGCGCCCTGCCAGATCAGCAGGTCGCGCCACCGCGGCCGGGCCAGCACCGCGAGCGGCAGCAGCCACAGCACGTACTGCGGTGAGTAGACCTTGTTGCAGAGCACCAGCGCCGCCACCACCAGGAAGGCGATCTGCCCGACCCGGGGGCGGCGCGGGGCGTACAGCGCCAGGGCGGCGATACCGGCGCACAGCAGCAGCATGAGCGCGGTGGCGTACGCGTTCACGCCGGACAGCGGGTTGCCGGTGCGCTCCATGATGATCAGCCAGAAGGAGCCGTAGTCCGTGGTCCGGTCCCGGCTGAAGGTGTAGAACTGCGCCCAGCCGTTCGGTGCCAGCAGCATCACCGGCAGATTGACCAGCAGCCAGGCGACGAGCGCGCCGCTCATCGCCGCCGACCACTGCCGCATCCGGCCGGCCCGCAGGCACAGGATGAACAGCGCCGCCAGCAGCAGCACCGGATAGAGCTTGGCGGCGGTCGCCAGGCCGATCAGCACACCGGCCGGCACCACCCGGCCGCGCGACCACAGCATCATCCCGGCGGCGGCCAGGGCGACCGCGAACAGGTCCCAGTTGATGGTCGCGGTCAGTGCCAGCGCGGGGGACAGGGCGATGAACAGGCCGTCCCAGGGGCGCCGCCGGCTGGTCCGCGACACGCACACCACCAGCACCACCGCGCAGATCATCAGCATCGCCGAGTTGACGATCCAGTAGATCTGCGCGCTGTGCTGGGCGGTGCCGTGCGGGGTGAACCAGGACGCGACCTCCATGAACAGGCCGGTCAGCACCGGGTATTCCAGGTAGTGGATGCTCGACGAGCCGCTCACCGAGTCGGGGATGCGGTCGAAGTAGGGCACCAGGTCGGTGGCGAAGCCGCGCTGCGCGTACAGATGCGGGATGTCGGAGTAGCAGGCGTGGATGTACTGCACGTCACTGCCCTGGAACCAGCCGCTGGAGTAGCAGGACGCCTTCTGCGCCATGCCGAGCGCGAACATGCCGATCACGACCAGGACCATCAGCCGCAGCGGGTTCCACCACCGGTGTCCGCCGATCATGGCCCAGCGGCCGGCCGGGCCGCCGATGAGGTCGCTGGCCGCGGCGGCCAGCGGATCCTCATCGGTGGGGCGCACGGGAAGCTCTCGCCGGTCGTCCTCTGCACGGTCGCGCACGCTCGTCATGACGACATCCTGCCGTACCGGACTGTGCGGGCGAGAGCCCCCCGTGGCCCCCGGGCTGTCAGCCGACCCCGGGCGACTTCGGTCCGCGTCCCGGCAGCGTGTGTCCCGGTGTGGTGGTCGGGGTGTCCGTCGGGGTGTCGGTCGGCGTATCGGTCGGGCTGCTGCTGGGGTGGCACTGCGGGTCGAAGGGGAGGCAGGGCGGGGTGGGCGGGGTAGTGACCGGCATGGTCGTGGGGGGCGTCGTGACCGGCGTGGTCGGCGGCGTCGTCATCGGCGTGGTCGTGGGCGGCGCCGTGGTGGGCGTCGGGGTCGTCTCCGTCGGCGTGGGCGTCGGGCTCGGCACATTGCCGTAGACGATCTCGCCGACCTTCTGCGACGGCTTGTCGAAGCCGAGCTTGGGCTGGCCGTCGAGAGCCACGCTCATGTAGTCCTTCCAGATCTGCGCCGGATAGGAATTACCGTGGATCGTGGTCTGGCCGGCCGTGCCGTACATGGACAGGAACGGGTTGATGATCGCCTGGCCGGTCTTCTTGTCGACCTTGCTGGCGTCGTCGCGGCGGAACATCACGATCGAGGTGGACAGCTGCGGGGTGTAGCCGTCGAACCACGCCGACTTGTTGTCGTCGGTGGTACCGGTCTTGCCGGCGGCGATCCGGCCGTCGGGCAGCTGCGCCGTCTCGCCGGTGCCCTTCTTGACCACGTCCGTGAGCATGCCGGTGATGGTGTCGGCCACCGGGGCCTGGAAGGCGACCTTGGGCTTGTCGTGGTGGGTCCAGTACGGGCTGCCGTCGTGCTGAACGCTGGTCACCGAGTAGGGCTCGTTCTGCACACCGTGGTTGTCGAAGGTCGAGTAGGCGTCGGCCATCCGGATCGCGCTGGGCGAGGACGTACCGATCGAGTACGTGACGCTGTTCTTGTAGTCCAGCAGGCCGTTGTTGCTGTCCGGGACCAGACCGGCCGCGATCGCGGCCTCCGACACCTTGTCCGTACCCACGTCCTGGCCGAGTTGGACGTACGGCGAGTTCAGCGACTTGTCCAGCGCCACACGGAGGGTGACGCGGGGGTAGTTGTCGGAGTCGTCGTTCGGCTGGAACCACGGGAACGGCTTGTTGTTCTTGTCACGGCCGTACCAGGGCTTGCCGTTGTAGTCCATGATCTGCTGTTTGTTCTTGCCGCTGAACACGCTGTCCGGGGAGACCTTCTGGCGCTCGTCGTCCGACTGCACCGGGTCCCCGTGCGGATCCCGTATGCCGTGGGTCATCGCGGCGGCCAGCACGAAGGGTTTGAAGGTCGAACCCACCTGGGCGCCGGTCTCGTCGGCGTTGTTGGTGAAGTGTTTGGTGTAGTCCGTACCGCCGTAGATGGCGAGGATCGCCCCGTCCGACGGTCTCAGTGAGGCCCCGCCGAACTGGACGAACTTGTCGGCGTCCTCGCCCTGGGCGTTCTTGTGGCTGCCGCCCGGCTTGATGTTGGCCGTCTGGACCTTCTTGACCGCCGCTTCCAGCGCGTCGACCTTGGGCTTCTCGAAGGTGGTGCGGATCGAGTAGCCGCCCTGCTGCAGTTGGGCCTGGGTGAGGATCTTGTTGTTCAGCATGTACTGGTTGACCAGGGTCACCAGGTAGCCGATCTGGCCGGACATCTGGGTGTTGGTCTTGATCGGCAGCGGCATCGGGTACTTCGTCCACTTGGCGCGCTCGGCCGGGGTCATCCGGCCGAGCTTGACCTCGGCGTCGAGGATCGCGGTCCAGCGGATCATCGAGTTCGCCTTGTTGCTCGCCGGGGTCGCCCTCGGGTCGATGCTGGTGGCGCCCGCCGGGTCGTAGTACGTGGGCCCCTTGAGCAGGGCGGCGAGGAAGGCGCACTGGCTGGGGTTGAGCTTGTCCGCGTCGATCCCGTAGTACGTGCGCGCCGCCGCCTGGATGCCGTAGGCGCCGCGGCCGAAGTACGAGGTGTTGAGGTAACCCGCCATGATCTCGGACTTCTTCATGGTCGCGCCGACCTTTATGGAGATGAAGAGTTCCTTGAACTTCCGGGAGAAGGTCTGCTCCTGGTTGAGCCGGGTGTTCTTGACGTACTGCTGGGTGATGGTCGACCCGCCCTGCGTCTCGCCGCCCTTGGCCATGTTGAACAGGGCGCGGGCGATACCCATCGGGTCGACACCCGCGTCGGTCTCGAACGTCTTGTTCTCGCCCGAGATCACCGCGTCCTGCATGGCCTTGGGGATGGAGTCGATCCCGATGATCTGGCGGTTGGCACCCTCGCCGGTAGCGATCATCTGGTCGCCGTTGGCCCAGAGGTAGACGTTGTTCTGCGAGGTGGCCGCGAGGTTTTCGTCCGGGACGCCCACCATGGCGTAGGCGATGCCGATCAGACCGACGAGCGAACCGACGAAGCCGATGAACAGCGCGGTGACCTGGCGCCAGGACGGCATCCAGCGGCGCCAGCCGTCCTTGCCGAAGCGCGGGTAGTCGATGAAGCGCTTCTTGGCCGGCCGGCGGCCGGGGCCGCGGGTGCCGCGGCCGACCGGACCGCCGGGTCCCGCCGGGCCGTTGGGACCACCGGGGCCACCGCCGGCGCCGGGCCTGCGCCGGGTACCGCGGCCCTGTGCGGCCCGACGGGCGGCGGCGCGCCCTTGATACGGCTCACCACCGCGCGGAGGACCGCCCGGGGGACCACCGGCCGACGGGACGCCTGCGGCCGGGCCCGCGGGCGGCTGCCCACCGGGCACGGGACCGCCCGCGGCCTGCCGCGCGCCGGGCGGCGGGGGCGTCGGCTGCTGCCCCCCGCGCCGGGCGGCAGCGCGGCCGCCGCCGGGGGGCGGCGGCGACTGCGGCGGCGGCTTGCGACGGTGCTCGCTCATGAACAGCTACTCCTCGACAGGCGGGATGGCCTGAAGGCAACGATGACATTCGGGTCGGTCCCCCTGAGCGCGACTGGGTCAGGTCGCACTGCACCGAGGATCAAGACGCGTGCCGGCGTCCCAGGGTTCCCGGTGCTACGCATGCCGAACAGAGTACGCACGCTCAAAAGGAGCGGGACGCGAACCTTCACCGCATATCGGACAGTTGGGGGCTCACAGGTTTGAGAGTGTGACACCGGTCACCGCTACTCGCCTTGCATGATGTCTCGGGCCGTTCTATCGTCACGATGTATCGGCTCGATACATCGGGCTGAAACACTGTCAACACGGTAGCCGGACCGGGGCGAGCGGCAGCAGGCCGCTCGGTACGCGGACGAGGGGACGAGGGATTGAGCAAGCGCTCGGGAATCCTCGAATTCGCGATTCTCGGTCTGCTTCGGGAGTCCCCGATGCACGGCTATGAGCTGCGCAAGCGGCTCAACACCTCGCTCGGGGTGTTCCGCGCCTTCAGTTACGGGACGTTGTATCCCTGTCTGAAGACGCTGGTCACCCAGGGGTGGCTGATCGAGGAGACGGCGGACAGCGATCCGCCTGCCGCTCCCCTCGCCGGCCGCCGGGCGAAGATCGTCTACCGGCTGACGGCCGCGGGCAAGGAGCACTTCGAGGAGCTGCTCGCCAACTCCGGCCCCGATGCCTGGGAGGACGAGCACTTCGCCGCTCGTTTCGCCTTCTTCGGCCAGACGTCGAGAGACGTCAGGATGCGCGTCCTGGAAGGACGGCGCAGCCGTCTGGAAGAACGACTGGAGAAGATGCGCGCCTCATTGGCACGCACCCGCGAACGGCTCGACGACTACACGCTCGAACTGCAGCGGCACGGCATGGAGTCGGTGGAGCGCGAAGTCCGCTGGCTCAACGAGCTGATCGAGACCGAACGGGCCGGCCGCGTCGAGCAGCGGACCGCCGAGCGGGACCACGACCACGACAACAACCAAGAGAACGGCGGACGACCCGGGGACCGGGGAACCGCGTGACGATCAAACAGGGAGCAACCGGTATGGGTTCGGTTCGCGTAGCCATCGTTGGCGTAGGCAACTGCGCCACGTCGCTGGTGCAGGGTGTCGAGTACTACAAGGACGCCGACCCGGACGGCAAGGTGCCTGGTCTCATGCACGTGCAGTTCGGCGACTACCACGTGCGTGACGTCGAGTTCGTCGCCGCCTTCGATGTCGACGCGAAGAAGGTCGGTCTCGACCTCGCGGACGCCATCGGTGCCAGCGAGAACAACACGATCAAGATCGCCGACGTGCCGCAGACCGGGGTGACCGTGCAGCGCGGCCACACCCTCGACGGCCTCGGCAAGTACTACCGCGAGACGATCGAGGAGTCCGACGAGACCCCGGTCGACATCGTCGAGATCCTCCGGGACCGCGAGGTCGACGTCCTCGTCTGCTACCTCCCGGTCGGCTCCGAGGACGCGGCGAAGTTCTACGCCCAGTGCGCCATCGACGCCAAGGTCGCCTTCGTCAACGCGCTCCCGGTCTTCATCGCCGGCACCAAGGAGTGGGCCGACAAGTTCACCGAGGCCGGTGTGCCGATCGTCGGTGACGACATCAAGTCCCAGGTGGGCGCGACCATCACGCACCGCGTGCTGGCCAAGCTCTTCGAGGACCGCGGCGTGGTGCTGGAGCGCACCATGCAGCTGAACGTCGGCGGCAACATGGACTTCAAGAACATGCTGGAGCGCGAGCGCCTGGAGTCCAAGAAGATCTCCAAGACGCAGGCCGTCACCTCCCAGATCCGGGACCGCGACCTCGGCGCCAAGAACGTCCACATCGGCCCGTCGGACTATGTCCAGTGGCTGGACGACCGCAAGTGGGCGTATGTGCGCCTCGAAGGCCGCGCCTTCGGCGATGTCCCGCTGAACCTGGAGTACAAGCTGGAGGTCTGGGACTCCCCGAACTCCGCCGGTGTCATCATCGACGCGGTGCGTGCGGCGAAGATCGCCAAGGACCGCGGCATCGGCGGCCCGATCCTGTCCGCTTCCTCGTACTTCATGAAGTCCCCGCCCGTGCAGTACTTCGACGACGAGGCCCGCGACAACGTCGAGAAGTTCATCCGCGGCGAGGTCGAGCGCTGATCCGCCGGGTCGGTGCGATCCGCATGATCCACTGATTCGGGTACAGGTGAAAGGCCCCGGGGTGCTTCCCCGGGGCCTTCCCTGCCGTGTGAGGCTGTGTCCATGTCCGTTGCGCGCGATCTCCGGGTCCTGCTGAGGCTGCCCGACTTCCGTCGGCTGCTGGTGGTACGCCTGCTGTCCCAGCTCTCCGACGGCGTCTTCCAGGTCGCGCTCGCCGCCTATGTCGTCTTCTCCCCCGAACAGCAGGCCTCGCCGGGCGCGGTTGCCTCCGCGATGGCGGTACTGCTGCTGCCCTACTCGCTGTTCGGGCCGTTCACCGGAGTGCTGCTGGACCGCTGGCGGCGGCGACAGGTACTGCTGTACTGCAATCTGCTGCGAGCGGTGCTGTGCTGCGGCACCGCCGCGCTGATCCTGCTGCATGTGCCGGCCTGGCTGTTCTATCTGTCGGCGCTGTCCGTCACCGGCGTCAACCGCTTCGTACTGGCCGGACTGTCCGCCGCGCTGCCCCGGGTGGTGGACCCCGACCGGCTGGTGACCGCCAACTCGCTCACCCCGACCGCCGGCACCCTCGCGGCGACCGTGGGCGGCGGCGCGGCCTTCCTGGTGCATCTCTTCCTCCCCTCGGGCGCCGGCGCCGACGCGGCCACGGTGCTGCTGGGCGGAGGGCTCTATCTGTGCGCCGGACTGTCCGCGCTCACCCTCGGGCGCGCACTGCTGGGGCCCGATCTCACGGACGACGGGCCGCGCCTGGGCGCCGCGCTCGCCTCCACCGCCCGGGGCCTCGCCGACGGCCTGGCGTATCTACGGCAACGCCCGGCGGCCCGGCAGGCGTTGTCCGCGATGACGGCCATGCGATTCTGCTACGGCGCCCTCACCGTCACCTTGCTGATGCTCTGTCGCCACGCCTGGTCCGACTCCTCCGACGAGGACTCCGGGTTGGCGCTGCTGGGCCTCGCGGTCGGCATCTCGGCCGCCGGCTTCTTCACCGCGGCGGTCATCACCCCGTGGGCGTCCTCCCGGTTCGGCGTCGCGGGCTGGATCACCGGCTGCTCCGCGGCCTCGGCGGTCCTGCTGCCCCCGCTCGCCCTGACCTTCACTCCGGCCCCGATGATGCTGGCCGCCTTCGCGCTCGGCGTCACCACCCAGGGCGCGAAGATAGCCACCGACACGGTGGTGCAGACCCGGATAGAGGACGGATACCGCGGCCGGGTGTTCTCCCTCTACGACGTCGCCTTCAATGTCGCCTTCGTCGGCGCCGCCGCGGTCGCCGCGCTGATCCTGCCGCCGGACGGCCGTTCGTCCACGCTGATCATCGCGCTGTCACTGATCTACGGGGCGGTGGCCGTCGCGGTGCTGCGCGTCGAACGACTGACACCGGACACCGGCCTGAGCACGTAGCGCCGGGCCACCCGGCCCCCCGGGTGATGGACCCGGCGCGATCCGAAGGGGCTGGATGTTCCACGTGGAACATCCAGCCCCTTCGACGCTCGGCCGACGGCCGCCGGCGATGTTCCACGTGAAACATGGGGCGATGTTTCACGTGGAACATCGCCGGCGGCGTGGTTCAGTTCTGCGCCGACCACCATTCCCGCAGAGCGGTGGCGGCCGCGTCCTCACCCAGTGGGCCGTTCTCCAGTCGCAGTTCCAACAGGAACTGGTAGGCCTTCCCGACCGCCGGGCCGGGGGGAACATCCAGGATCGACATGATCTGATTGCCGTCGAGGTCGGGACGGATCGCGTTCAGCTCCTCCTTCTCGCGCAGTTCGGCGATCCGCTCCTCCAGGCCGTCGTAGGTGCGGGACAGCGCCTCCGCCTTGCGCTTGTTGCGCGTCGTGCAGTCCGAGCGGGTGAGCTTGTGCAGCCGCTCCAGCAGCGGACCGGCGTCCCGTACATAGCGGCGCACCGCGGAGTCGGTCCACTCACCGCTGCCGTAACCGTGGAAGCGCAGGTGCAGCTCGACCAACCGCGAGATGTCCTTGATCTGGTCGTTGGGGTACTTCAGCTGGGTCAGCCTGGCCTTGGTCATCTTCGCCCCCACCATCTCGTGGTGGTGGAAGGAGACCCGGCCGTCCTGCTCGAAGCGCCGGGTCTTCGGCTTCCCGATGTCGTGCAGCAGCGCGGCCAGCCGCAGGGTCAGGTCCGGGCCGTCCTTCTCCAGGTCGATGGCCTGCTCCAGCACGGTCAGGCTGTGCTCGTAGACGTCCTTGTGCCGGAAGTGCTCGTCCAGCTCCAGCCGCAGCGCCGACAGCTCGGGCAGCACCCGGTCGGCCAGCCCGGTGTCCACCAGCAGCCGCAGTCCCTTGATGGGGTGGTCGGACAGGATCAGCTTGTTCAGCTCGTCCCTGACCCGCTCGGCCGAGACGATCCCGATCCGGTCGGCCATCTCCGTCATCGCGGCGACCACCTCGGGGGCGACCTCGAAGTCCAGCTGCGCCGCGAACCTGGCGGCCCGCAGCATCCGCAGCGGGTCGTCGGAGAAGGACGCCTCCGGGGTGCCGGGGGTGCGGAGCACGCGGGCCGCCAGATCGTCCAGGCCGCCGTAGGGGTCGATGAAGTCGATGCCGGGCAGTGCGACCGCCATCGCGTTCACCGTGAAGTCCCGGCGGACGAGGTCGTCCTCGATGGTGTCGCCGTAGGAGACCTCGGGCTTGCGCGAGGTCCGGTCGTAGGACTCCGAGCGGTAGGTGGTGACCTCGACCTGGAAGCTTCTGGTCTCCGGTCCGGCTGTCCCGGCCGGCGCCGCCGCGTCCGCGTGGACATCCTTGCGGGCGCCGACGGTGCCGAAGGCGATACCGACCTCCCACACCGCGTCCGCCCACGGCCGCAGGATTTTCAGCACCTGCTCGGGGCGGGCGTCGGTGGTGAAATCGAGATCGTGGCCGAGCCGGCCCAGCAAGGTGTCCCGGACCGAGCCCCCGACAAGGGCGAGCCGGAATCCGGCGTCACGGAAGCGGCGACCGAGATCCTCGGCCACGGGCTCGACGTGATGAGGGGCCTGCTGGGTCTGGGCGGCATTGTTGGCATTCGGCACAACGCAAAAGGGTACGGGTCCGCGGCGCCCCTCGGTGCCGGGATTTCCCGGGCTGCCGCATGCTGGACTCCGCAGCACTTTGCCACAGCGCCGCTCGTTAACATGCCAGCACGCACATCCGACGGACGAGCGACGAACGATGACGACGAGGGACGGGCAAACGCGTGGGCGAGGCGGCACAGGCAGCGGGAAGAGCCCCGTCGAGCCGACGGCGGCGTCTGCCGCGGTTCATGGCGCTCCTGACCGGGGCCGCCGTCCTCACAGGGCTGCTGCAAGGCGTCCAGGCGACCGACTCGCAGGCGCGGACGGCCAGCGGCTCCCACACCGCCGCGCTGAGCCTGAACGGCCTCGACCCGGCCGTACCGACCTCCGGCGGCTCGGTGACCGTCTCCGGCACCGTCGTGAACAACAGCAAGACGAAGATCACCGACGCGCACATCGGGGTGCGGATCGGCAGCGGCGGCCCGCTGACCACCCGCAGCGCCATGAAGGACGTCCTCGACCGCGGCGACTACAACGTCTATCTGGACGGCTCGGCCGATCTCGACGGACACACCAGCCATGTCGCCGACCTCGGCCCCGGGATCACCACCAGTTTCAGCCTCAAGGTCCCGGTGAGCGCCTTCGCGCTCGGCAGCAGCGGCGTCTACCAGCTGTCCGTCACCATCGACGGGCAGACCGCGGTGGAGTCCTATCAGCACGTCCTCGGCATCGCGCGGACCTTCCTGCCCTGGTATCAGGAGGGGGACGCCAAGCCGACCCGGATCAGCTACCTGTGGCCGCTGATCGACACACCGCACATCGCTCCCCAGGGCGACACCGACTCCCAGCAGAGCCCGATCTTTGTCGACGACAAGCTGGCCGCCGAGCTCAGGCCCGGCGGGCGGCTCCAGGAGATGGTGGATCTCGCCAAGAACCTTCAGGTCACCTGGGTCGTGGACCCCGATCTGCTCGCCTCGGTGGAGGCGATGACGAAGCCCTACCGGGTGGTGGCCGAGGAAGACGCGTCGGGGAACATCCTCAGGACCACCCTCGGCACCGGCACCACCGACGCCAAGAACTGGCTGAACTCGCTGCGGACCGCGGTGACCGGCGCCCAGGTGATCTCCCTGCCGTTCGGCGACAGCGACATCGCCTCGATCGCCCACCACGCCGACGCGACCGGTGCTTCCGCCAAGGAAGGCGCCGGCCCCCTCAAGGCCGTGGACCGCGTCAAGACCGGCCTCACCCTCGGGAAGATCACCACCGACACGATCCTCGGCGTCAAGTCCGACGACGACGTCGCCTGGCCGCTGAACGGCGCCCTGGACCCCTCCATCGTGTCGGTGGCCCACAACAGCGGAGCGAGCCGGATCATCGCCCGCAGCGACACCTTCCCCGACGGCCCGGTCCACTACACCCCCACGGCCCCACGGCCGATCGGCGGCGGCACCACCGCGATGGTCGCCGACGCGTCGCTGTCCAACGCCTTCAACGGCAACATGCTGTACGCCGGGAACTACCAGGCGGCGGTGCAGAACTTCGTCGCCCAGACCCTGCTGATCACCATGCAGGCCCCGCACCAGCAACGCGATCTGCTGGTCGCCCCGCAGCGGATGCCGTCCGTCTCGCAGGCGCAGGCGATGGCGGACGGCATCAGCGAGGTGGACGGCAGTCCCTGGGCCGAGACGGTGACCTTCGATGACGCCGCCAAGTCAGCCCCCGACCCCAAGGCCGCGCACAAGGTGCCCTCGGCATCCGCCTACCCGAAGTCGCTGCGCCGTACGGAGCTGTCCACGCAGGCCTTCGCCAGGCTCGGGGGAACGCAGGACGAGCTCAACGGCTTCGTGGGGATTCTCACCATCAAGGACCGGGTGACCGTCCCGTTCCGCAACGCGATGCTGCGGGCGATGTCCACCGACTGGCGGCTGACCCCGCAGGGCGTCCCCGATCCGGCCGATCCGGCGGGCATCGGAAACTCCACCAGCTTCCGCGCCTCGATCGGCGAGTACCTCCATGAGTTGATGGGCGCGGTGCACGTCCTGCAGAAGACGCCGCTCACCTTGTCCGGGCGCAGCGGCACCATCCCGGTCACGGTGAAGAACGACCTGGGCCAGCCGATCACCGGCCTGACGCTGAAGCTGACCTCGGACTCCAATATCCGGCTGGAGATCAAGAACCCGCTGCAGCTGATCACGGTCGACGGCGGGCACAGCCGTACGCTGAAGTTCCAGACGAAGGCCAGCGCCAACGGCAAGGTGCAGATCACCGCTCGTCTCTACACCGCGAACGGGGCCGCGTACGACGCGCCACAGGCCCCCGTACAGTTCAACATCAAGATCACCAAGGTGACCGATCTGGTGATGCTCATCATCGCCGCCGGGCTCCTGCTGCTGGTGCTCGCGGGGGTACGGATCTACCGTCAACGCAAACGCCAGGCGGCGGCCGACGAGAGGAACGGCGGTTCGGGCGGCGACGACGGCGAGGACGGGAGCGACGGGGACGACCCGGACTCCCCGGACGACGGTGACGCGGAAGACGCCGAAGCCGAGCAGGCGGGTGACCCTGCGGCTGACACCGCACGGCGAAGTCCGGAGCCGTCCTCGACAAGTGAGAAGGTGGACGGATAGCCGGCGGACAATAAGGTGGGGCACTGATGAACGCGCCGTATGACGGTGATCGCGACTCTGCGGGTCAGATGCCTCCCCAGCCCGAGCAGCGTCCCACGCCACCCGACCCATATCTGCAGAACACCTACGCCTACGACCCCTATCAGCAGCAGGGGCCGACCGCCGAGGATCCGGTGGACGAGGCTCTCTACGACCGGGCTGCCCACCCTCCGCCGCCGCCCGCACCGGACGGCGGCCAGCACTGGCAGCGCTCCGGCTATCCGCAGATGCCTTACGGGGACGACGCGGACACCCAGTACGTCGGCGTGGACGATCTGGTCGGCCGACCGGATCAGCAGCCGCCGGCCGACCCTTACGGGCACCTTTTCCGCGACCAGGCCGGCGCTGCCGCGGGCCCCGGGCAGCCCCAGGACCCGCGGCAGCAGCAGCCTCCCGCACCGGACCCCCGGCAGGACTACGGCCAGCAGGCCCAGCAGCAGCCCTACCCCCAGCAGGGCGGCTATCCGCAGCAGCCCCAGCAGGAGTACCCGCGGCAGGGCTACCAGCAACAGCCCTACGGCTACCCGCAGGGCTATCCGCAGCCGTATCCGCAGGCCCCCGCGGACAACACGGGAACGGGCTACTCGGAGCCGACCTACCAGGAGCCCGCCTACGGGCAGGGCCTCTACCAGACCGGCCAGTTCGCCGCGTACATCGACCCGCAGTACGGCGACGCCGGGTACGGCCAGGGAGCGCAGGGCTACGGCCAGCAGGGCTACGGCGATCCGCGGTACGGCTACCCGTACCAGCAGCCGCAGGGCCAGCCGGTGCAGCCCGTGGGCCAGGCCGGCCCGCTGGGCGCGCCCGTCGGCCCCGGCGGCGGCCCCGGTCCGGCCGTCGGGACGCCCGGTGAGGCGCCGCTGGACGCGACCGCGGCGGTCCCGGCCGCCTCCTCCGCGACCGGCGGCGGCCGCGCGGGCAGCGTCCTGAAGTCCAGCGCCCTGATGGCGGCCGGCACCCTGGTCTCACGGGTGACCGGCTTCGTCCGCACCCTGGTGATCGCCGCCGCGATCGGTGTCGCCACCCTCGGTGACTCCTACGCGGTGGCCAACACACTGCCGACGATGATCTACATCCTCACCATCGGCGGCGGCCTCAACTCCGTCTTCGTCCCGCAGCTCGTCCGCGCGATGAAGGACGACGACGACGGCGGCTCGGCGTACGCCAACCGGCTGCTCACCGTCGTGATGGTGCTGCTCGGCGGCATCGTGGCGGTCACCGTGCTCGGGGCGCCGCTGCTGATCAAGCTGATGTCCGCGAAGATCGCCGACAACCCCGACACCTACAACGTGGCGATCACCTTCGCCCGCTACTGCCTGCCGACCATCTTCTTCATGGGCGTGCACGTCGTGATGGGACAGGTGCTCAACGCCCGCGGCCGCTTCGGCGCGATGATGTGGACGCCGGTCCTCAACAACATCGTGGTGATCTTCACCTTCCTGATGTTCATCTGGGTCTACGGCTCCTACAGCACCACGCGGATGGACGCCACCACGATCACCCCGGAAGGCGCCCGGCTGCTGGGCCTGGGCACGGTGCTCGGCCTGGTCGTGCAGTCGCTGGCGATGCTGCCCTATCTGCGCGACGCCGGCTTCAAGTTCCGACCACGCTTCGACTGGCGCGGGCACGGCCTGGGGAAGGCCGCCAAGCTCGCCAAGTGGACCTTCTTCTTCGTGCTGGCCAACCAGGCCGGTCTGATCGCGGTCACCCAGCTGGCCACCTGGGCGGGCTCCAACGCCGACAAGGACGGCTACCAGGGCACCGGCATCACCGCCTACAACAACGCGCTGCTGATCTGGCAGATGCCGCAGGCCATCATCACCGTCTCGGTGATGGCGGCGGTGCTGCCGAGGATCTCCCGGGCCGCCGCCGACGGCGACGTCACCGCGGTCCGCGACGACATCTCCTACGGCCTGCGTACCTCGGCGGTGGCCATGGTGCCGGCCGGCTTCGCCTTCCTCGCCCTGGGCGTCCCGATGTGCGGCCTGCTCTACGCCAGCACCGGCGCCGATTCCGCGCAGAACATCGGCTTCATCCTGATGGCCTTCGGTGTCGGCCTGATCCCGTTCTCGGTGCAGTACGTGATCCTGCGCGGCTTCTACGCCTTCGAGGACACCCGCACCCCCTTCTACAACACGGTGATCGTGGCCACGGTCAACGCGGCGGCGGCCGGTATCTGCTTCCTGGTGCTGCCCGCCCGCTGGGCCGTGGTCGGCATGGGCTTCGCCTACGGCCTCGCGTACGCGGTGGGCGTCGGGGTAGCCGCCAAGCGGCTGCGCGGGCGGCTGAACGGCGACCTGGACGGCCGGCGGGTCATCAGGACCTACGCCCGGCTGGTCGGCGCCTGCATTCCGGCCGCCGCCGTCGCCGGAATCGCCGTCTACGCCGTCCGGGGCGCCCTGGGCAGTGGCGCGGTCGGCTCACTGGCCGCCCTCGTCGTCGGCGGCACCCTGCTGCTCGGTCTGTTCGTGGTCGCCGCGAAGCGGATGAGGATCGAGGAGATGACAGCGATGATCGGTATGGTACGAGGCCGGCTCGGTCGCTGATCACGGCGGCGCACCACGCCGGACGCCTTGCCGCGCAACCATCACGGCCCTCCGTGTGTCGTGCATAGCGGTGGAGTGTGGGCACAATTGTCATCGGCTCGACGTGAGATCGCGCAATGGATGGGGAGGCAGGAACGACGGTGGCGGATCGGAGCACGGCCGCCGTCGGAGTGGCCAATGAGGGCGGCGAGACGCAGCCCGCCGCGCAATTGAGCGGCGCCACAACCGGCGGAACGACGACTGACGACCAGACCGACGGCACACCCGACGGAGGCGCGGCCGAGGCCGCGGCTCAGGAGCAGCCGACCACCACCATGCCCACCGCCGACGATCCGGCGGCCACCGGCACCGGGAAGGCCGGGGTGCCCCGCACATCCGCCGCGGCGAACGGTGCCGGCCAGGATCTCAAGAAGAACACCGGCGCCGTGGACACCAGCGCCCCGGCCGGGAACCCGGTGCAGGCTCCTGCCAAGGCCCCTGCCAAGACCGCTGCCAAGACCGGCGCCGGAGCCGCCGCCGACAGCGCCGGCTCCACCGCCGTGACCGCACGGCTCCAGCCCACCCGCACCACACCGCCGGAGCTGCACAGCGGTCACAAGCTCGCCCGCCGCTACCAATTGGCCGAGTGCGTGACCCGGGTGGACGGCTTCAGCAGCTGGCGCGCGGTCGACGAGAAGCTGCGCCGGGCGGTCGGCATCCACATCCTGCCCGCCGACCACGACCGGGCCCGCCAGGTGATGGCGGCGGCCCGTTCCGCCGCACTGCTCGGCGACCCGCGCTTCGTCCAGGTCCTCGACGCCGTCGAGGAGAACGACCTGGTGTACGTCATCCACGAATGGCTGCCCGACGCCACTTCGCTGGCCGATCTCCTCATGGCCGGTCCGCTGGAGCCGCACGAGGCGTACCAGATGGCCAGTCAGGTCTCCCAGGGCATGGCCGCCGCCCACCGCGAGGGGCTGGCGCATCTGCGGCTCGATCCGGGCGCGGTGCTGCGTACCGTCTCCGGGCAGTACCGCATTCGCGGCCTGGCGGTCGCCGCGGCCCTGCGCGGGCTGAGTTCCGACGGGCCGCAGCGGCAGGACACCGAGGCCATCGGCGCGCTGCTCTACGCGTCCTTGACCCAGCGCTGGCCGTACGAGGAGGACGCCCACGGCCTGACCGGGCTGCCGAAGGGCGTCGGCCTGGTAGCTCCCGACCAGGTCCGTGCCGGAGTCCACCGGGGCCTGTCCGAGGTCGCCATGCGCGCTCTGGTGAACGACGGCGCGACGGCTTCGCGGGAGGAGTCGCCCTGCACCACCCCGGAGGAGCTGGCGAAGGCCGTCGCCGGCATTCCGCGTATCCGGCCCCCTGAGCAGGGCGCACCGGTCTACCGGCCGACCGCCTTCCAGCAGCCCCCGCCCGCGCCCGGTCGCACCGCCCGGACAGCGCTGAACACCGCCGAGGCGCTGCCGCCCGCGTTGCCCGGCCGTACCGGCAAGGCCTTGAAGTGGGCTGTTGCCGTCCTGGTGATCGTGGCGATCGGTCTGGGCAGCTGGCAGCTGGCGGACGCCCTGCAGTCCAACGAGAACCGGTCCGGAAGCACCCCTCCGTCCGGCCAGAAGTCCGGGCAGAGCACGACCCCGCCGCCGGTGGGACCGGTCAAGATCGTCGGTGCCCAGGATTTCGATCCGGAGGGCGATGGCAGCGAGAGCCACTCGACGATCGACAACGTCTACGACCACGACCCGAACACCTACTGGCAGACCCAGAAGTACTACAGCCGGCCCGACCTCGGCGGTCTCAAGTCCGGCGTCGGAGTCATCCTGGATCTGGGCGCCGCCCACAACGTGAGCGGGGTGAAGATCGACTTCATCGGAGGGGACACCTCGGTGGAGCTGATGGCGGCCTCGCGGAACAGCACGACGATGCCGACCGAACTCGCCGATTTCACCAAGGTGGCCTCGGCGGATGGTACCGAGGTCACACTGAAGCCCGATGCCAAGGTCAACTCCCGCTATCTGCTGGTCTGGCTGACCAAGCTGCCGCCGTCCGGCAGCGAGTTCCGGGGAAAGATCGCCGAGATGAGCGTCAGCGGCTGAGACCGGCGCAGGGCGGACGGGGGGAGTCTGGCCGTGGAGGGAAACGCGTTCGGCGACGCCGACGACGCCGAACTGCTCGCCCGCCACGTGGCGGGCGAGCCGGATGCCTTCGGGGAGCTCGTCCGCCGGCACCGGGACCGGCTGTGGGCGGTGGCGCTGCGCACCCTCGGCGACCGTGAGGAGGCGGCGGACGCCGTGCAGGACGCGCTGGTGTCGGCCTTCCGGGCCGCCCACACTTTCCGCGGCCAGTCGGCGGTCACCACCTGGCTGCACCGCATCACTGTGAACGCCTGCTTGGACCGGGCCCGCCGGACCGCCTCCCGCCGCACCGCCCCGGTCGCCGACGACGGGAACTTCGAGGCCCTGATGGAGCCGCACGAGTCGGCCGAGGCACCGGCCGAGCGCGGAGAACTCCACCGGGAGCTGCTCGCGGCGCTGGCCACTCTCCCCGCCGACCAGCGGGCCGCCCTGGTCCTGGTCGACATGCAGGGCTACCCCGTCGCCGAGGCCGCCGAACTGCTGGAGGTCCCGACCGGCACCGTGAAGAGCAGATGTGCCCGCGGGCGTGCCCGGCTGCTTCCCCTGCTCGCCCATCTGCGGGCCGACGGCATGGATAACGCGCTGGACGGCAGGGGAAGGAACCGGACGGAGGGGACATCCGTCACAGAGACGGGGACGGAACAGGGCGGAGGTGGCCACCGATGACAGCGACGACGGGTTCGGAAACGGACCCGCATCCCGAGGTCTCGGAGATCTCCGATCTGACCGAGGGGCTGCTTCCGCCGGAACGCGCCGACGAGGTGCGGGAGCACATCGCGGACTGCTCCCTGTGTACGGACGTGCTGGACTCCCTGCTGGAGATCCGCGGCCTGCTGGGGACACTGCCGGGACCGCAGCGGATGCCGGCTGACATCGCCGGGCGGATCGACGCGGCCCTCGCCGCTGAGGCCCTCCTCGATGCCACGCTGCCGGGACAGCGTGTTCCACGTGGAACATCCTCGATGGCGAGTGTTCCACGTGAAACATCGCCCCTCACCCGCCTTGAGCCGCGTGATCGCCGCTGGAGGGGCCGGTTGCTGGTGGCCGCGTCGGTGGCCGCGGTGGCTCTCCTCACCGGCGCCCTGTACGAAGCGGTCCACAGTGGCGGCGGTTCGATCAATCAGGACAGCGCCAGCAGCGCCAGCAGCGCGAAGAAGGCCGACGGGCGGGCGGTCGACGATCCGGTCGCCGATCAGGTGCGCCAGCTGCTGGCCGCGCCGGCTCCCGGCACCGCCGCTCCCTTCGGCAAGGGGAGCGACTCCCCGATGCTGAGCGGACCGAGCGGCACCGGAAGCGGGGGACAGGGAGCGGCCGCACTGCCGTCCTGTGTCCTCCGAGGCACGCAGCGGTCCCAGCCGCCGGTGGCCGCCGAGCGCTATCTGTTCCGGGGCACCGATTCCTATCTGGTGCTCCTGCCGCACCCCGGTGACACGTCCCGGGTGGACGCCTACGTCGTGGATGCCTCCTGTACGGCCTCCAGCCCGGGCACGCTGCTCTTCCGGGGCAGCTATCCGCGCTGACCCCGGGCGGCGCGCTGCCAGGGGAATGCCGGGCCCGTAGGATCCGTTAGGCAGGACGTGAGTCCGGCGAGGGTTCCCACAGCAGTTCGCAGAGACGAGGAAGACACCCGTGAGTGACGTCCGTAATGTCATCATCATCGGCTCGGGGCCTGCGGGGTACACCGCGGCGCTCTACACGGCGCGCGCGTCTCTCAACCCGCTGGTGTTCGAGGGCTCGGTCACGGCCGGCGGCGCGCTGATGAACACCACCGAGGTGGAGAACTTCCCGGGGTTCCGCGAAGGCATTCTCGGCCCGGATCTGATGGACAACATGCGGGCCCAGGCCGAGCGCTTCGGTGCCGAGCTGATCCCGGACGATGTGACCGCCGTCGACTTCAGCGGTGACATCAAGACCGTCACCGACTCGGCCGGCACCGTCCACCGTGCCAAGGCCGTCATCGTCACCACCGGTTCGCAGCACCGCAAGCTCAACCTCCCCAATGAGGACCTGCTCTCGGGGCGCGGTGTCTCCTGGTGTGCCACCTGTGACGGCTTCTTCTTCCGTGAGCAGGAGATCGCGGTGATCGGCGGCGGTGACACCGCGATGGAGGAGGCGACCTTCCTCTCCCGGTTCGCCAAGTCGGTGAAGATCGTGCACCGCCGGGACAGCCTGCGGGCGTCCAAGGCGATGCAGGAGCGCGCGTTCGCCGACCCCAAGATCTCCTTCGTGTGGGACAGCGAAGTGGCCGAGATCCATGGCGAGGGCAAGCTCTCCGGACTGACCCTGCGGAACACCAGGACCGGCGAGACCTCCGAGCTGCCGGTGACCGGGCTGTTCATCGCCATCGGCCACGACCCGCGCACCGAGCTCTTCAAGGGCCTGCTCGACCTGGACGGCGAGGGCTACCTCACCGTGCAGGCGCCCAGCACCCGCACCAACGTCCCGGGCGTCTTCGCGGCCGGTGACGTCGTGGACCACACCTACCGTCAGGCGATCACCGCGGCCGGTACCGGCTGCTCCGCCGCGCTGGACGCCGAACGGTATCTCGCGGCGCTCGCCGACACCGAGAAGACCGCCTGAACCGCTTCTGCCCCTCACCCCCTCCGTAACGCATCCGACCCTGAGGAGACTGCCGTGGCCGGCAACACCAAGCACGTGACCGACGCGACCTTTGCCGAGGAAGTGCTCGCCAGCGACAAGCCCGTCCTGGTGGACTTCTGGGCCGAGTGGTGCGGGCCCTGCCGCCAGATCGCTCCTTCGCTGGAAGCGATCGGCGCGGCCCACCCGGACGAGATCACCATCGTCAAGCTCAACATCGACGAGAACCCGGTCACCGCGGCCAAGTACGGCGTGATGTCCATCCCGACCCTCAACGTCTACCAGGGTGGCGAGGTCGTGAAGACCATCGTCGGCGCCAAGCCGCGCGCCGCCCTGGAGCGTGACCTCGCCGACTTCATCGGCTGAGAACGCATCGACGGCGGCGGCCGGTCGGTGTTCCACGTGGAACACCGACCGGCCGCCGCCGTCGTCATGTCGCCCGCTCCCCGGACACCACTAGAGCGGTCGCAGGGCCGGCTCCTTCTGAACGGCTCCCAGCAGCCGGTCGATGGCCATCTCCACGTCTTCCTTCCAGGAGATCGTGGAACGCAGCTCCAGCCGCAGTCGCGGAAAACGCGGGTGCGGACGGACCGTCTTGAAGCCGACCGCGGTGAGATGGTCGGCAGGCAGTACGCACCCGGGTGCGTCCCAGCGGGCGTCGCCGAACGCCTCGATCGCCTTGAAGCCGCGCCGGACGAGATCCTTGGCGACGGTCTGCACCAGTACTCGGCCGATGCCCTGCCCCTGATAGCCCGGTAGCACCCGGGCGGTCATCAGCTGCACGGCGTCCGCCGAGACCGGACTGGTCGGGAAGGCCGTCGAGCGGGGTACATACGCGGCCGGGGCGTAGAGCACAAAGCCGGCCGGCGCCTCATCCACATAGACGACCCGGCCGCAGGAGCCCCACTCCAGCAGCACGGCGGAGATCCAGGCTTCCTTCTCCAGCTCGGGCTTGCCCGCCTGGACGGCCGCCTCGCCGCTGACCGGGTCCAGCTCCCAGAACACGCAGCGACGGCAGGGTTTGGGCAAGTCCGGGAGATTGTCCAGAGTGAGCGGTACCAGCCGACGTCCCATGTGGCCAAGACCCCATTTCTGTGGCGAACCAAACAGCCCTCGGGCAGGCAGTCCTCGGGCACCCCGGCGGCTCACCGGGGTGCCCGCCCCTCACTCCTCGTCGTCGTCCTCGGGTTCCTCTTCGAGCCTGGTCTCCAGCACCTTGCCCTCGCCGGGAGCCATGGCGCCGAGAATGCGTTCCAGATCCTCTATCGAGGCGAACTCGACCACGATCTTTCCCCGCTTCTGGCCCAGATCGACCTTCACCCGGGTCTCGAACCGGTCCGACAGGCGCGAGGCGAGATTGGTCAGTGCGGGTGCCACCCGCCGACCGGCGCGGGGGGCCGCCGTCTTCCGGGGCGCCTTCGTATCCCCGTTCATCATCATCACGATCTCTTCGACCGACCGTACCGAGAGCCCTTCGGCGACGACCCGGTTGGCGAGCTTGTCCTGCTCCTCGGCGTCATCCAGCCCCAGCAGCGCCCGGGCGTGGCCGAAGGAGATCACCCCGGCCGCCACCCTCCGCTGCACCGGAGCCGACAGCTTCAGCAGCCGCAGGGTGTTGGAGACCTGGGAGCGGGACCGGCCGATCCGGTCGGCCAGCTGCTCATGGGTGCATGCGAAGTCCCGCAGCAGCTGGTCGTAGGCGGCGGCCTCCTCCAGCGGGTTCAACTGCGCCCGGTGCAGGTTCTCCAGAAGGGCGTCCAGCAGCAGCTTCTCGTCGTCGGTCGCCCGGACGATCGCCGGAATCCGCTCCAGGCCGGCCTCACGGCAGGCCCGCCAGCGGCGCTCGCCCATGATCAGCTCAAAGCGGTCGGTGCCGATCTGCCGCACCACGACCGGCTGCAGCAGACCCACCTCCTTGATGGAGGTGATCAGTTCATTGAGCGCGTCCTCATCGAAGACCTCCCGCGGCTGGCGCGGGTTCGGCGTGATGACGTCCAGCTCCAGCTCCGCGAAGTAGGCACCTTCCACCGGTGCGCTCGGCGGGGACGGATCCGGTTCTGTTTCACGTGAAACAGGGATGTCCACCACCGGCGGGGCGGACTCGGGCTCGCCGCGGTCCACCAGACCGGTCACCTTGGCCGCGGCCACACCGCGTTCCGAGGTCAGAACGGATGCTGACGACGGCGATGTGCCGGTCGACTGCGGCGCGGCCGGGATCAGCGCGCCGAGACCACGGCCGAGCCCTCTGCGTCGATCACTCACTGGATGCCCTCCGACATGCTGTGCGGGTTGTGCTCACTGTGCTCGCCCTGCGGGTCGTACTCGACGGCCACACTGCCCGGCAATCCGCGCAGCGCCATCTCCCGGGCCGCCTCCAGATAGGAGAGGGCACCGCTGGATCCGGGGTCGTAGGTCAGCACGGTCTGGCCGTAGCTGGGCGCCTCCGAGATGCGGACCGAGCGCGGGATGCTGGTCCGCAGTACCTCCTTGCCGAAGTGCGTCCGGACCTCCTCGGCGACCTGTGCGGCCAGCCGGGTCCGGCCGTCGTACATCGTCAGCAGGATGGTCGAGACGAACAGCTTCGGGTTGAGGTGGGCCCGGACCAGGTCCACGTTCTTCAGCAGCTGCCCCAGTCCCTCCAGCGCGTAGTACTCGCACTGGATCGGGATGACCACCTCGGCGCCGGCCACCATGGCGTTCACGGTGAGCAGGCCCAGGGAGGGCGGGCAGTCGATCAGGACGTAGTCCAGCGGCTGCTCATAGGATTCCAGAGCCCGCTGCAACCGGCTCTCCCGGGCCACCAGGGAGACGAGTTCGATCTCGGCGCCCGCCAGGTCGATGGTGGCGGGAGCGCAGAACAGCCCCTCCACATCGACGACCGGCACCACCACGTCGGAGAGCGGCCTGCTGTCCACCAGCACGTCGTAGATGGACGGGACCTCGGCGTGGTGGTCGATCCCCAGCGCCGTGGACGCGTTGCCCTGCGGGTCGAGGTCGATCACCAGCACCCGGTTGCCGTGCAGTGCCAGGGAGGCGGCCAGATTCACCGTGGTCGTGGTCTTGCCGACCCCGCCCTTCTGGTTGGCGACCACCATCACCCGGGTCTGAGCGGGCCGGGGCAGTCCCTCACCGGTACGGTTCAGCGCTTCGACAGCCAGTTGGGCGGCGCGACCGATGGGGGTGTCATCCATGGGAGGCAATGTTTCACGTGAAACATCACCTCCGAACCCCGGGGGCCCCGGATAGGGTCCCCCGGCTGAATCAGCTGAGCGGGGACCGGGGACCGGATCGGCCATCGGCCCCGCGATGTTGGCGTCGGACCGCAAGGACTCACTCTCCTCGACTTCAGGCTCGCAATGAGAAGAGCCTGCCATGCCCGAGGGGTGCTGAACCAGCGAGGCCCGGTCGCCTGTGGATAAATCCCGAGAACTATCCACAGCCGCGGTCGTCTTAACGGGTTTATTGGCCCGGGCTTCGGCCGCGGCACGGCCGCGGCTGAGCACTCCGGGAAGCAGCGAGCGACGTTTCACGTGGAACACGATGCACAGCGCCGCGCCGCTATCTCCGTAGACACTCCGGATTATGTCGTTTTGGGCGTTTTTATGGCCCAGTGCCGGCAGACCCGCGCCAGCGCTCAGCGCCGACGCCGGCCACCCGATCCGCCGCGCGGCACCCGACCGGCCCGGGCGGCCTTCGCCCTGCGGGTCGCGGCCCGCACACCGCCCGGGCTCTCCCCGACCAGCACCCGGACCACGGTGGACATCGGTTCCACGATGCCCTGGCCGACCTGGACCACCGTGGCGTCCACCGCGCCCAGCCGGCTCAGCGCCGCGCGGGCCGCCTTGAGCTCCTGCTCGGCGGTGTCGCCCTTGAGGACCGCCATCTCGCCGTGCGGCCGCAGCAGCGGCAGCCCCCAGCCGGCCAGCCGCTCCAGCGGCGCCACCGCCCGCGCGGTCACCACATCCACCGGCGGGAGCTTGCCGATCATCTCCTCGGCCCGGCCGCGCTCCACCGTCACGTTCCCGATACCGAGCAGCTTGACCACCTCTTCGAGGAACGTGGTCCTGCGCAGCAGCGGCTCCAGCAGTGTGATCCGCAGATCCGGCCGGGTCAGGGCCAGCGGGATCCCGGGCAGCCCGGCCCCGGAGCCCACATCGCAGACCGACACGTCCTCGTCGATGACCTCGGAGAGCACCGCGCAGTTCAGCAGATGCCGCTCCCACAACCGGGGAACCTCTCGGGGTCCGATCAGTCCACGCCGCACCCCGACGTCCGCGAGCAGCTCCGCGTAGCGCAGCGCGTCGGCGAACCGGTCGCCGAAGACCGTCCGGGCCTGCTCCGGCGGCGCCGGAAGCTCCGCTGCTGCCTCGGTCACGGGGGCTGTCCTTTCCTCGGTTCTGCACCAGCCGCCGGACGCGTCCCGACGATCAGGACACCCGGCGTGGGATGCACCACACGTACACGATCAGGCTTACAAGCTTCGGCCCCGCCTGCGAACAGACGGGGCCGACAGAGCGGACAGCATGAGCGGGAGGATCAGGGGTGATCGGGCCGCGGGTCAGACCGGGAGGACGACCACCCGGCGCTGGGGTTCCTCGCCCTCCGACTCGCTGCGCAGCCCGGCCGCCGCCACCGCGTCGTGCACGACCTTGCGCTCGAAGGGGGTCATCGGGTCCAGCTTGACCGGTTGCCCGGTCTCCTTCGCCTCGGCGGCCGCGCCGGCGCCCAGCTTGGCCAGCTCGGTCCGCTTGCGGGCCCGGAACCCGGCGATGTCCAGCATCAGCCGGCTGCGCTCACCGGTCTCCCGGTGCACCGCGAGCCGGGTCAGCTCCTGGAGCGCCTCCAGCACCTCGCCGTCCCGGCCCACCAGCTTGTTCAGCTCGCGGCTGGCGGTGTCCCCGACGATCGACACGGACGCGCGCTCGCCCTCGACGTCCATGTCGATGTCACCGTCGAGGTCGGCGATGTCCAGCAGCCCCTCCAGGTAGTCCGCGGCGATCTCACCCTCCTGCTCCAGGCGGGTCAGGGTCGCGGACGAGCCGCTGTCGGCTGCCGTGGTGGTGTTGACGTCGCTCACGCCTGGCATCTCCTCTTACTTCCGCTTACTTCTTCTTCGACGCGTTGCTCGACTTGGACTTGGGTCCGCCCGCCCGGGGACTGCCGCCCTTGCCGGCTCCGGCCCGTGGCGCACCCGCGCGTGGCGCACCGGGCGTCTTGGCGCCGCCGCCGGACTTCGGGGCGCCGGACCCCGTACTGGGCGCCTTGGGGGTGCCGGAGCCGTTCGCCCGGGAGGAGCCGCCTGCCGGGGGAGCGTCCTGCGGGCCGCCTGTGTCACCGCTGCCCGCTCCGCCGCCGCTGGTGCCGCCGCCCGCCGCGCCGCCCGCGCCGGGACCACCGGTGCGCTGGGACTTCGACTGGCGCTTGGGCTGGGTGCGGTTCGCTCGCGCGGCCTCGACGGCCTCCTTGGCCTTGATCTCCTCCGGCGGTTCCACCAGCTTGCCCTTGGCCCGCAGCCGCTCCTGGCGCTGCTTGAAGGCCAGGCTGCCCGGGGTCGGATTCCGTCGGATGACGACCAGCTGCTGGGCCATCGTCCACACATTGGTGGTCAGCCAGTAGAGCAGGACGCCGACCGGGGCGATGATGCCGAAGACCGCGAAGACCAGCGGGAACACGTACATCAGCATCTTCTGCTGCTGCATGAACGGCGTGTTCACCGACATGTCCACGTTCTTGGTCATCAGCTGGCGCTGCGTGTAGAACTGCGAGAACGACATCAGCACGATCATGATGATGGTGACGATGCGGACCTCGGTCTGCGTGGTGCCGAGACTGTGCAGCGTCGCGGCGCTGTCCAGGAACTTGGCCGGCAGCGGGGCGCCGAAGATGTGCGCGCTCTGCGCGCTCTCCACCAGATTCCGGTGGATGACGCCGACCTGATTGCCCTTGGCCACGTTGCTGAGCACGTGGTAGAGGGCGAAGAAGAACGGCGACTGGACGAGGATCGGCAGGCACGAGGAGAGCGGGTTGGTACCCGTCTCCTTGTACAGCTTCATCATCTCTTCGGACTGCTTCTGGCGGTCGTTCTTGTAGCGCTCCTGGATCGCCTTCATCTTCGGCTGGAGCACCTGCATGTTCCGGGTGGACTTGATCTGCTTGACGAACAGCGGGATCAGGGCCGTCCGGATCAGGACCACCAGCGAGACGATGGACAGACCCCACGCCCAGCCGCTGTTCGGATCGAAGATCAGGCCGTAGAAGGCGTGGAACTGGACGATGATCCACGAGACGGCGTCATAGAGGGGGTTCAGGATCCCCACAGTCAGGCTCCTTGGGCGTGAGAGGGTCCGGTGGGCTCGGGGGTGACGGGCCCGTCGGAGCCGCCCCGCAGGTAGCGGCGCAGCCGATCGTGCCATGGCGGTCGTTTACGCGGCGGGACATGGTCCACGCCCCCCGACGACCAGGGATTGCACCGCAGGATGCGCCACGCGGTCAGGGCGGTGCCCTTGAGCGCGCCATGCCGGTCGATGGCGGTGTACCCGTAGTGGGAGCAGGAGGGGTAATACCGGCACACCGGTCCCAGCAGCGGACTGATCGTCCACTGATACAACTTGATCAGTGCCAGTAGCGGATATTTCATCGAGCCACCCTCCCCTCGGCCTCGCCATGGGTGTCACGATCCAGCAGCCGCGACAGTGCGGCGTCCAGATCGAGGGCCAGCTGTGCATGGTCCGCACTGCCGGCTCCGGGCAGTGCGCGTACTACGACCAGGCTACCGGGGGGCAGCCGGAGCAGACGTTCGCGGACAAGATGACGCAGTCTGCGCTTGACCAGATTGCGTTCCACCGCGCCGCCGATCGCCTTGCTGACGACGAAACCCGCACGTGCCGGGGGAGTGCGCTCCCCCGGCACGTGCGGGTGCGTGGTGTCACGACGCAGGTGGACCACCAGCAGCGGTCGACCCGCTCGGCGTCCGCGGCGAACCGCTTCTGCGAAGTCCTGCCGGCGTCTCAGCCGATTCTCGGTGGGAAGCACGGCATGGGACCTGGACGATCAGGCGGACAGCCGTGCGCGGCCCTTGCTGCGGCGGGTCGCGAGGATCGCGCGGCCGGCGCGGGTGCGCATACGCAGACGGAAGCCGTGGGTCTTCGCACGACGGCGGTTGTTCGGCTGGAAGGTGCGCTTGCTCACTCGGGGGCTCCAGGGAGAATCGTGGGTCCGACGGGGAGTCGCCTGGCTGTCACCGTTCGCCCACGAAAAACTCGCGGACCAGTCGGGTGTACCGCTTCAACGATCCCCCGATACGTATCCGGGAGATCTTCGCCCATCGGTAGGCAGGCGGCAGCAGCCATCGACAACTCGACCTCGATACGGTACGTGCGGCTAGGCCATCCGGTCAAACCCGGCTGCCGGGCCCCGCCATTTGTACACAGCCTGTGGACAACGACTTGAACCGCGCAGTGCGCCCTGACTACCGTGACCAGACCCGGGACCGGACTCTGTACCCACCTGGTACCGAACCTTGATCACTTCCCGCCCGTCCCGACGATCACACTTTCGCGGGAGTTTCTCAGCACAACCAGACACCGAGAGAGCGTGCACTGTGGCCGACGTGAGTGCCGATCTTGCCGCAGTATGGCCGCGGGTCCTGCAGAAACTCCTGGTGGACAGCGAGGACCTGAAGCCCAAGGACGCGGAGTGGCTCAAGCGGACCCAGCCGCTGGCCCTGGTGGCGGGGACCGCGGTGCTCTCGGCGCCCAACGAGTTCGCCAAGAGCGTCCTGGAGGGCCGACTGCTGCCGCTGATCACCGAGGTGCTCAGCCGTGAGTTCGGTCACCCCGTGGGCATCGCCATCGCGGTGGCCTCCGGCGGCGACCAGGAGCAGCCGCCGCAGGAGCGGCCCGAGCCCCAGGGTCCCGCCGCCCCGCAGGACCCCTACGACCAGGGCCCCCGGATGCGCCCCGCCTATCCCGAGCAGCGGGACTGGCAGCAGCCCGGGCTGGGCACCTGGGGGGCGCCGGCGCCCGGGGGCTTCCAGGACCGCGACCCCGACGGCTACGGCGGCCAGCGGGAGCCCTACGACGGCAGACGGGACCCTTACGACGGGCAGCCCGGCTCCTACGAGCCGCCGCGCGACCAGCGCTACCGGGCCGAGACCCATGACGGCTACCCGACGGTGCCGCACCAGGGCCACCAGCCGTACGCGCCGCCGCCCGGCGGCTACCAGCAGCAGGGCCAGGGGCCGCAGCCGGGCCGTCCCGAGCAGCCGCCGGGCGGGCCGTCCGGTTCGCACGGCCGCCACGGCGCCCCGGGCGGCTCCGGCTCGTCGGGCGGCGCCGTCGAACCGACCGCGCGGCTGAACCCGAAGTACCTCTTCGACACCTTCGTCATCGGCGCCTCCAACCGCTTCGCGCACGCCGCGGCGGTCGCGGTCGCCGAGGCGCCGGCCAAGGCGTACAACCCGCTGTTCATCTACGGCGAGTCCGGACTCGGCAAGACACACCTGCTGCACGCGATCGGGCACTACGCGCGCAGCCTCTACCCGGGCACCCGGGTCAGATACGTGAGCTCCGAGGAGTTCACCAACGAGTTCATCAACTCGATCCGGGACGGCAAGGCGGACGCGTTCCGCAAGCGGTACCGGGACATGGACATCCTGCTGGTCGACGACATCCAGTTCCTGGCGCAGAAGGAGTCGACGCAGGAGGAGTTCTTCCACACCTTCAACACCCTGCACAACGCGAACAAGCAGATCGTGCTGTCCTCCGACCGGCCACCCAAGCAGCTGGTGACCCTGGAGGACCGGCTGCGCAACCGCTTCGAGTGGGGCCTGATCACCGACGTCCAGCCGCCCGAGCTGGAGACCCGGATCGCGATCCTGCGCAAGAAGGCGGTCCAGGAGCAGCTGAACGCTCCGCCCGAGGTGCTGGAGTTCATCGCCTCGCGGATCTCCCGCAACATCCGCGAGCTGGAGGGCGCGCTGATCCGGGTCACCGCCTTCGCCAGCCTCAACCGGCAGCCGGTGGACCTCCAGCTGACCGAGATCGTGCTCAAGGACCTGATCCCGGGCGGCGACGACTCGGTGCCGGAGATCAGCGGCACCGCGATCATGGCCGAGACGGCGGCCTACTTCGGGCTGGCGGTGGACGACCTGTCCGGCTCCTCGCGCAGCCGGGTGCTGGTCACCGCCCGGCAGATCGCCATGTATCTGTGCCGCGAGCTCACCGATCTGTCGCTGCCCAAGATCGGCGCGCTCTTCGGCGGACGCGACCACACCACGGTGATGCACGCCGACCGCAAGATCCGCTCGCTGATGGCCGAGCGGCGGTCCATCTACAACCAGGTGACCGAGCTGACCAACCGCATCAAGAGCTGAGTCCGGCTTCCCAGCCGGGCCTCGACGCCACCCGACACCGCCTCGTCACGGCCTCAGTACGGCCTCGGCATGACATGAATACGCCCTCACCACCACTCAGCGCCCCGGGATCGACTCCCGGGGCGCTGCTTGTTGTTCACCCTTTCGTGGAGCCGCTGTTCGATTCCATGTCACCGACGGCGAGTTCTCCACAGATGGAGGACGATCTCTGTGTCCACACCCTGGGGACACCGGAGTTGTCCCGAAAGTGTCCACAGGCGGCCTGCCCCCGGAGCTGTCCGTCCTGCTCAGCGGGGTGGGGATATGTGGGCAACCGATATCCACAGCCTGTGGACAAAAAGTCGGCTCCGGGCGGCCGCTCAAAGTTGTCCACCGCTCGCCCACAGGATGGCCGCTGTTGTGCACAGCTTGGAGCCACTTCTCCACACCTTTGTCCACTGTTCGGTAAGGAAATGCGCTCTGTCCCTCGCAAGAGTGAAAGGCGTCACACCAAGGTGGTGGGTTGGCCTGGGGAGAACCTGGGTATTTCTGGGGACGGCGCTGGGGAGAACCCGGGGTGCCCTGTGGACCGGGTGTGCACAACTTCCGGCCGTCCACAGCGGGCCCTGTTTGTCCACCGGCCCCATCCACAGGCCCGGTGGACAAAAAACACCGCCTGACCTGGGACGGAACCAGTTATCCACGGTATCCACAGCCCCTACTACTACGACTACACGTAGATACCGGGGAAACTGCTTCGAAGCGGGGGCTGTGCACAACTCGGCCCGGTGCCGCCCCCCGGCTGTGTCGCGGCTTGACGCCAACCCGCACCGACTGTCAGTCCTGTGCGTCAGACTGTTCCCCGACAGTCAGCAACAAGCAGGAGGCGGTTCCGGTGAAGATCCGGGTGGAGCGCGACGTACTTGCCGAGGCAGTGGCTTGGGCCGCCCGCAGCCTCCCGGCCCGTCCCCCGGTGCCCGTCCTCGCCGGGCTGCTGCTCAAGGCCGAGGAGGGCAGGCTGAGCCTGTCCGGCTTCGACTACGAGGTCTCCGCCCGCGTCTCGGTCGATGCCGAGATCGACGAGGAGGGCACCGTCCTGGTCTCCGGCCGGCTGCTCGCCGACATCTCCCGCGCCCTGCCCAACCGCCCGGTGGAGATCTCCACCGACGGTGTACGGGTCACCGTCGTCTGCGGCAGCTCGCGCTTCACCCTCCACACCCTGCCGGTGGAGGAGTATCCGGCGCTGCCCGCGATGCCGGTCGCCTCCGGCACCGTCCCCGGTGAGGTGTTCGCCGCGGCCGCGGCCCAGGTGGCGATCGCGGCCGGCCGGGACGACACCCTGCCGGTGCTCACCGGTGTGCGGATCGAGATCGAGGGCGACACGGTGACCCTGGCCGCCACCGACCGCTACCGCTTCGCGGTCCGCGAGTTCCTGTGGAAGCCCGAGCAGGCCGACATCTCCGCGGTCGCCCTGGTGCCCGCCAAGACGCTGCTGGACACCGCCAAGTCGCTCACCAGCGGTGACACCGTCTCCATCGCGCTGGCCGGCTCCGGAGCAGGTGAGGGCCTGATCGGCTTCGAGGGCGCCGGCCGCCGGACCACCACCCGATTGCTGGAAGGCGACCTGCCGAAGTACCGCACCCTGTTCCCGACCGAGTTCGCCTCGGTCGCGGTGATCGACACCCCGCCGTTCGTCGAGGCCGTCAAGCGCGTCTCGCTGGTCGCCGAGCGCAACACCCCGGTGCGGCTGAGCTTCGAGCAGGGCGTGCTGACCCTGGAGGCCGGCTCCAGCGACGACGCACAGGCTGTGGAAAGGGTCGACGCCAAGCTGGAGGGCGACGACATCTCGATCGCCTTCAACCCGACCTTCCTGCTGGACGGCCTCAGCGCGATCGACTCCCCGGTGGCCCAGCTCTCCTTCACCACCTCCACCAAGCCCGCGCTGCTCAGCGGCCGTCCCGCGGCCGACGCCGAGGCGGACGACGCGTACAAGTACCTGATCATGCCGGTCCGGCTGTCCGGCTGAGCCGCCGGACAGGAGCCGACGTAGGCTCAGCCTCACGTCAGGCACCGCTCAGGCGCGCGTCGTACGCCTCGAAACGAAGGATCAGTGATGGAGCTCGGTCTCATCGGTCTCGGCAAGATGGGCGGCAACATGCGCGAGCGCATCCGCCGCGCCGGCCACACCGTCATCGGGTTCGACAGGAACCCCGATCTCGCCGATGTCCACAGCCTCAAGGAGCTGGTGGATTCGCTGCAGGGCCCCCGTGTGGTGTGGGTCATGGTCCCGGCGGGCGCTCCCACCCAGTCGACCCTGGACGAGCTGGGTGAGCTGCTCTCCCCCGGCGACCTCGTGGTGGACGGCGGCAACTCCCGCTGGACGGACGACGAGAAGCACGCCAAGCAGCTGGGCGACAAGGGCATCGGCTTCGTCGACTGCGGCGTCTCCGGCGGCGTCTGGGGCCTGGCCAACGGCTACGCCCTGATGTACGGCGGCAGCGACGAGGATGTCGCCAAGGCGCAGCCCATCTTCGACGCCCTCAAGCCGGAGGGCGACTCCGGCGCCGTGCACGCCGGCGTCGTCGGCGCCGGCCACTTCGCCAAGATGGTCCACAACGGCATCGAATACGCGATGATGCAGGCCTACGCCGAAGGCTGGGAGCTGCTGGAGGCCGTGAAGTCGGTCACCGACGTCCGCGAGGTCTTCCGCTCCTGGCAGTCGGGCACGGTCATCCGCTCCTGGCTGCTGGACCTGGCGGTGGACGCCCTCGACAAGGACGAGCACCTGGGCGCCCTGCGCGGCTACGCCGACGACTCCGGCGAGGGCCGCTGGACGGTCGAGGCGGCCATCGACAACGCGGTGCCGCTGCCGGCCATCACCGCCTCGCTCTTCGCCCGCTTCTCGTCCCGCCAGAAGGACTCACCGCAGATGAAGATGATCGCCGCGCTCCGTAACGAGTTCGGCGGCCACGCGGTCACCGCGGCCGAATAAGGCCACCGCGGCCGGACACCGGCCGCGACCGGGCCGGCCGGTCCAGGTGACCGCGGCCGGTCCGGACCGCCGTACCGCACGTCAGAGCAGGGAGGTCGGCGCGCCCAGCGCCACAGCACGCGATGCATGTAGCGCACTTGTCGCTCGCCGACTTCCGCTCCTACGCCCGGGCCGAGGTCCCTCTCGACCCGGGCGTCACCGCTTTCGTGGGCCCCAACGGCCAGGGCAAGACCAATCTGGTCGAGGCCATCGGCTATCTGGCCGCCCTCGCCAGCCACCGGGTCGCCTCCGACGCCCCGCTGGTCCGGGTCGGCGCGGAGCGCGCGGTGGTACGCGCCCAGGTGGTGCAGGGCGACCGGCAGCAGCTGGTCGAACTGGAGATCAACCCGGGCCGGGCCAACCGGGCCAGGATCAACCGCTCCACCCAGGTCCGGCCGCGCGACGTACTGGGCATCGTCCGCAGCGTGCTGTTCGCCCCCGAGGACCTGGCCCTGGTCAAGGGCGACCCGGGTGAGCGCCGCCGCTTCCTGGATGAGCTGATCACCGCCCGCGCGCCCCGGCTGGCCGGGGTGCGCGGCGACTACGAACGGGTGCTCAAGCAGCGCAACACCCTGCTGAAGACCGCCGCGCTGGCCCGCAGGCACGGCGGCAAGGGCGCCGACCTGTCCACCCTCGACATCTGGGACCAGCATCTGGCCCGGGTCGGCGCGGAGCTGCTGGCCCAGCGGCTCGACCTGGTGGCCGCCCTGCAGCCGCTGACCGACAAGGCCTACGAGCAGCTGGCCCCCGGCGGCGGCCCGGTCGTCCTGGAGTACCGCGGCTCGATCGGCGACGAGCGGCTGGCCGGGGTGACCGGCCGGGAGGATCTGTACGGCCGGCTGCTGGAGGCGCTGGCCGAGAGCCGGCGCCAGGAGATCGAGCGCGGTGTGACGCTGGTGGGTCCGCACCGTGACGATCTGGTGCTCAGGCTGGGCCCGATGCCCGCGAAGGGCTACGCCAGCCACGGCGAGTCCTGGTCGTACGCGCTGGCGCTGCGCCTGGCGTCGTACGAACTGCTGTGCGCGGACGGCGGCGAGCCGGTGCTGGTGCTGGACGACGTGTTCGCCGAGCTGGACGAGCGGCGCCGGGAGCGGCTGGCCGAGCTGGTGGCGCCCGGCGAGCAGGTGCTGGTCACCGCGGCGGTGGACGACGATGTGCCGGGCGTGCTGGTGGGGACGCGGTTCTCGGTGGAGAACGGGACGGTGGAGCGGCTGTGAGCGAGCAGGAATCGCGGGGCGTCCCGGGCGCCCGCACACCGGCCGGGAGCCCGGCCGCGAGCGCGCTCCCGGTCGGGAGCCCCGCGCCGGACACCGCGGCGAGCCCGCCGCCGGCCGGTCCGGCGGCACCCGCCGACCGCGGCGCCGAGCCCGCCGGGGTGGACCTGGCACGGGTCGCGCTGCGCGCCGCCAAGGAGCAGGCCCGGGCCAGGGGCGCCGCGGCCGTGCAGAAGAAACAGGCCAGGCGCGGCGGGCTGCGCAGCGGCGCCCGCGCCGACGGCCGGGACCCGCTGCCGCTGGGCGCCGCGATCAGCCGGCTGATCACCGAGCGGGGCTGGGAGGCACCGGCCGCGGTGGGCGGGGTGATGGGCCGCTGGTCGCAGATCGTCGGCCCCGATGTGGCCCTGCACTGCGCGCCCGAGCGCTACGACGAGGACGAGTCCGTGCTCACTGTGACGTGCGACTCGACCGCCTGGGCCACCCAGCTGCGGCTGCTGGCGCCCACCCTGGTGGCCAGGCTGAACGCGGATCTCGGCCATGGCACGGTCAAGCTGATCAAGGTGCTGGGCCCGGCCGCGCCCGCCCGTTCCTACGGCCGGCTGCGGGCTCCGGGCAGCCGCGGACCCGGTGACACGTACGGGTGAGCGGCTGCGGTGACGGACGGGACAGGAGTGCCCCTGCTCAGCGTAGCCGTGGGTTGACAGCCGGAAGCCCTGGAGGCCCGCGTGAGCCGTTTCGGCCCTGGGGCCGCGTGTAGGGAGTCGGGCGACGGAGGGTTGGGTCGGTACATGGGAACTCAGGTACCGCCATAGCCCCATTCATGTCGCCGCTACCGGTAGACTGCTAAGCAGACCGCCCTCCCCTGGCAGACCGGCAGGGGTACCCCAGCGGAACATGTCGAACGACGCAGCCGCCCCCCGTCGCGGGAGACGGCTCGTGCTGTGCCAGAAAGGGCGCTTCGTGGCCGATTCCGGCAACCCCAACGAGAAGTCCAACACGTCCTACAACGCCAGCCAGATCACCGTGCTGGAGGGCCTCGACGCGGTGCGCAAGCGCCCCGGCATGTACATCGGTTCGACCGGTGAGCGGGGCCTGCACCACCTTGTGCAAGAGGTGGTCGACAACTCCGTCGACGAGGCGATGGCGGGTCACGCGGACCTGATCGACGTGACGATCCTGCCCGACGGCGGGGTCCGTGTGATCGACAACGGCCGCGGCATCCCGGTGGGCATCGTCCCCTCCGAGGGCAAGCCCGCCGTCGAGGTGGTGCTGACCGTGCTGCACGCCGGCGGCAAGTTCGGCGGCGGCGGCTACGCCGTCTCCGGTGGTCTGCACGGCGTCGGTGTCTCCGTGGTGAACGCGCTGTCCACGCGGGTGGCCGTCGAGGTCCGCACCGAGGGCTACCGCTGGACGCAGGACTACAAGCTGGGCGTTCCGACCGCGCCGCTGGCGAAGAACGAGGCGGTCGACGAGACGGGCACCACCGTCACGTTCTGGGCCGACCCGGACATCTTCGAGACCACGGACTACTCCTTCGAGACGCTGTCGCGGCGCTTCCAGGAGATGGCGTTCCTGAACAAGGGACTGCGCATCACCCTGACCGACGAGCGCGCCGACCACGTCGACGAGGAGGGCAAGCCGCTCACCGTCACGTACCACTACGAGGGCGGCCTCGTCGACTACGTGAAGTATCTGAACGCGCGCAAGGGCGAGCTGATCCACCCGACCGTCATCGACATCGAGGCGGAGGACAAGGAGCGGCTGCTCTCGGTCGAGGTCGCGATGCAGTGGAACACCCAGTACAGCGAGGGTGTCTACAGCTTCGCCAACACGATCCACACCCATGAGGGCGGCACGCACGAAGAGGGCTTCCGCGCGGCGATGACCAGTCTGGTCAACCGGTACGCCCGCGAGAAGAAGTTCCTGCGCGAGAAGGACGACAACCTGGCGGGCGAGGACATCCGCGAGGGTCTGACCGCCATCATCTCGATCAAGCTCGGGGAACCGCAGTTCGAGGGGCAGACCAAGACCAAGCTCGGCAACACCGAGGCGAAGACCTTCGTGCAGAAGGTCGTGCACGAGCACCTCACCGACTGGCTGGACCGCAATCCCAACGAGGCGTCGGACATCATCCGCAAGTCGATCCAGGCGGCCACCGCCCGGGTCGCGGCCCGCAAGGCCCGGGATCTGACCCGTCGCAAGGGGCTGCTGGAGTCCGCCTCGCTGCCCGGCAAGCTGAGCGACTGCCAGTCCAACGACCCGACGAAGTGCGAGATCTTCATCGTCGAGGGCGACTCGGCCGGCGGCTCGGCCAAGTCCGGCCGTAATCCGCAGTATCAGGCGATCCTCCCGATCCGCGGCAAGATCCTCAACGTGGAGAAGGCGCGGATCGACAAGATCCTGCAGAACACCGAGATCCAGGCGCTGATCTCCGCCTTCGGCACCGGTGTGCACGAGGACTTCGACATCGCCAAGCTCCGCTATCACAAGATCATCTTGATGGCGGACGCCGACGTCGACGGCCAGCACATCAACACCCTGCTGCTGACCTTCCTCTTCCGCTTCATGAGGCCGCTGGTCGAGGCCGGGCACGTCTATCTGTCCCGCCCGCCCCTCTACAAGATCAAGTGGGGCCGCGAGGACTGGGAGTACGCCTACTCCGACCGCGAGCGCGACGCCCTGGTCGCCCTGGGCAAGCAGGGCGGCAAGCGGATCCGCGAGGACTCCATCCAGCGCTTCAAGGGCCTCGGCGAGATGAACGCCGAGGAGTTGCGGCTCACCACCATGGACATCGATCACCGCGTGCTCGGCAAGGTCACCCTGGACGACGCGGCGCAGGCCGACGACCTGTTCTCGGTGCTGATGGGCGAGGACGTGGAGGCGCGGCGCACCTTCATCCAGCGCAATGCCAAGGACGTCCGCTTCCTCGACATCTGAACCGGCCCCGACGGTGGCCGCCCGGGCTGTCTCCGGCCGTTGAGCCGGATGGGCCGGGTGAGCTACGTGAGCCGTGTGAAAGGACAATCTGACAGCGATGGCCGACGAGACTTCCAACATTCCCCCGGTGCCCGACCTCCCGGCGTCCGAGATGGACGAGCGCAACGCGACCGGAGGGCTGCGCATCGAGCCCGTCGGGCTCGAGACCGAGATGCAGCGCAGCTATCTCGACTACGCGATGTCCGTCATCGTCTCGCGCGCCCTGCCGGACGTACGGGACGGCCTCAAGCCGGTGCACCGCCGCGTGCTGTACGCGATGTACGACGGCGGCTACCGCCCCGAGAAGGGCTTCTACAAGTGCGCCCGCGTCGTCGGCGACGTGATGGGCACCTACCACCCGCACGGTGACTCCTCGATCTACGACGCGCTGGTCCGCCTCGCGCAGCCCTGGTCGATGCGGATGCCGCTGGTGGACTCCAACGGCAACTTCGGTTCACCGGGCAACGACCCGGCCGCCGCCATGCGGTACACCGAGTGCAAGATGGCGCCGCTGGCCATGGAGATGGTCCGGGACATCGACGAGGACACCGTCGACTTCACGGACAACTACGACGGCCGCAACCAGGAGCCGACGGTCCTGCCGGCCCGCTTCCCGAACCTGCTGATCAACGGTTCGGCCGGCATCGCGGTCGGCATGGCCACCAACATCCCGCCGCACAACCTGCGCGAGGTCGCGGACGGCGCCCAGTGGTTCCTCGCCAACCCGGACGCCGAACCCGAGGTGCTGCTGGACGCGCTGATCGAGCGGATCAAGGGCCCGGACTTCCCGACCGGCGCCCTGGTGGTGGGCCGCAAGGGCATCGAGGAGGCGTACCGTACCGGTCGCGGCTCCATCACGATGCGCGCGGTGGTCGAGGTCGAGGAGATCCAGAACCGGCAGTGCCTGGTCGTCACCGAGCTGCCGTACCAGACCAACCCGGACAATCTGGCGCAGAAGATCGCCGACCTGGTGAAGGACGGCCGGATCGGCGGCATCGCGGACGTCCGCGACGAGACCTCGTCGCGCACCGGCCAGCGCCTGGTGATCGTGCTCAAGCGCGACGCGGTCGCCAAGGTGGTGCTGAACAACCTCTTCAAGCACACCGACCTGCAGACCAACTTCGGCGCCAACATGCTGGCCCTGGTCGACGGTGTGCCGCGCACCCTGTCGCTGGACGCGTTCATCCGCAACTGGGTGACCCACCAGATCGAGGTCATCGTCCGGCGCACCCGCTTCCGGCTGCGCAAGGCCGAGGAGCGCGCCCACATCCTGCGCGGCCTGCTCAAGGCGCTCGACGCGATCGACGAGGTCATCGCGCTGATCCGGCGCAGCGACACCGTCGACACCGCCCGCACCGGCCTGATGGGCCTGCTGGAGATCGACGAGATCCAGGCCAACGCCATCCTGGAGATGCAGCTGCGCCGGCTGGCCGCCCTGGAGCGGCAGAAGATCATCGCCGAGCACGACGAGCTCCAGGCGAAGATCAACGAGTACAACGCGATCCTGGCCTCCCCGGAGCGGCAGCGGCAGATCATCAGCGAGGAGCTCCAGTCGATCGTCGACAAGTTCGGCGACGAGCGGCGCAGCAAGCTGGTGCCCTTCGACGGTGACATGTCCATCGAGGATCTGATCGCCGAAGAGGACATCGTCGTGACCATCAGCCGCGGCGGTTACGTCAAGCGCACCAAGACCGAGGACTACCGGTCGCAGAAGCGCGGCGGCAAGGGCGTACGGGGCACCAAGCTGAAGCAGGACGACATCGTCGACCACTTCTTCGTGACCACCACCCACCAGTGGCTGCTGTTCTTCACCAACAAGGGCCGCGTCTACCGCGCCAAGGCCTACGAACTCCCCGACGCGGGGCGTGACGCCCGCGGTCAGCACGTCGCCAACCTGCTGGCCTTCCTGCCGGACGAGAAGATCGCCCAGATCCTGGCCATCAAGGACTACGAGGCCGCGCCGTATCTGGTGCTCGCCACCAAGTCCGGCCTGGTGAAGAAGACCGCGCTCAAGGACTACGACTCCCCGCGGGCCGGCGGCGTGATCGCGATCAACCTGCGGGAATCCGAGGGCACCGAGACCAGCCCGGTCGGATCGGACGAACTGATCGGCGCCGAACTGGTGTCGGCCGAGGACGATCTGCTGCTGGTCAGCCGCAAGGCGCAGTGCATCCGCTTCACCGCGACGGACGAGGCGCTGCGGCCGATGGGCCGGGCGACTTCGGGTGTCAAGGGTATGAGTTTCCGCGAGGGTGACGAACTCCTCTCCATGAATGTGGTGCGGCCCGGTACGTTCGTCTTCACAGCCACCGATGGCGGCTATGCCAAGCGGACCCGGGTCGACGAATATCGTGTTCAGGGCCGCGGCGGACTCGGCATCAAGGCGGCGAAGATCGTGGAGGACCGCGGCTCACTGGTCGGGGCGCTGGTGGTCGAGGAGAGCGACGAGATCCTCGCCATCACGCTGAGCGGTGGCGTGATCCGTACACGGGTGAATGAAGTCAGGGAGACGGGCCGTGACACCATGGGCGTCCAACTGATTCACCTCGGTAAGCGGGACGCCGTCGTCGGCATCGCGCGCAACGCCGAGGCTGAGGACGATCCCGCGGTGGCCCTGGTGGTCGGCGAGGGAGAGCTCGACACTGCGGCCGAGGGCGAATCGCCCGCGGCCGGTGAACCGGAGGAGTAAGCCGTGAGTGGAGCCACGGGCGCCGCGGGTGGGGCCGGGTCGACCGGAGGTGCCCCTGGCTCGGCCAACCTCAGCGGCCCTCAAGAGGGGGGATACACCGTGACCGACACCCGTCAGCCGCCGCCGCATCAGCCGCCGTCGGCGTACACGCCGCCACCGCCACCGGGTGCGCCCGGCGGCGGCCAAGGGCCGGTCGGGCCGGTGAGCGGAGTGCCGGGCCTGTCCGGCGCGCCCGCGTCCGCCGGGGTGCGCCGGCCGCGGCCGGCGGCCCGCACCGTGCCGCGCACCCGCAAGGCGCGGCTGCGGATCTCCAAGGCGGACCCGTGGTCGGTGATGAAGGTGAGCTTCCTGCTCTCCATCGCACTGGGGATCTGCACGATCGTCGCGGTGGCGGTGCTGTGGATGGTGCTGGACACCATCGGCGTCTTCACCACCGTCGGTTCGACGATCAGCGAGGCCACCACCTCGGAGCAGGGCGGCAAGGGCGGATTCGATCTGGTGTCCTTCCTGTCCCTGTCCCGGGTGATGACCTTCACCACCGTCATCGCGGTCATCGATGTGGTCCTGGCCACCGCGCTGGCCACGCTGGGCGCCTTCATCTACAACCTGTCGGCGGGCTTCGTCGGAGGCGTGGAGCTGACCCTCGCCGAGGACGAGTAACCGATTTTGGGGCACGGCCATCGGTGCGCTAATCTTTCGGTGCAGCGAGGGGCTATAGCTCAGACGGTTAGAGCGCTTCCCTGATAAGGAAGAGGCCCCAGGTTCAAGTCCTGGTAGCCCCACTCGCATCAAGACCCCCGGCCCGGCGGCCGGGGGTCTTTTGCGTCAGGGACAGCAGGTCACCGTTCGGTCTCGGCCGCTGTGTATAGTCGGGCGGGTCAGAAGCTGTCCCCACGTAGAAGGAGGAGGTCACGCCTTGAAGAAGCTTCTTTTGGTCGCACTGGCCGCCGTCGCCGGGCTGTTCGTGTATCGGCAGATCCAGGCGGACCGCGCCGAGCAGGATCTGTGGACGGAAGCCACTGACGCGGTCCCGACGGGTTCCGGCGCCAACGTGTGAGAAGCCGCTGAGACGCCGTGCTGCGTCGGAAGCGTCGTGAGTGTCAGAAGCGTCGAAGAAGGCCCCGGCCGCCGTGTGCGGTCGGGGCTTTTGCCTTTTCCGGTGAGGGCCGTCGCTGGTGTGGGAGCGTTTGCCGTGCGCGATGTGAGCCGGATACGGACCCGTACGGACAGGGGTGGGCTGTGAAGCGCTCGATGATCACCGTGGCGGCGGCGTTACTGGCGCTCGCCGCGTTCCAGGGCCAGGGGCAGGGCCAGAGCCGGGCGTTCGCCGACGGCACGCCAGGAGGGACGGGAGGGACGGGCACGCCGACCGGGTCCGGCGGCGCCTCCGGGACGCCCCCTGTGTCGAGCCCGCCGGCCGCCACGACCAGCCCCTCCGGCGTCCCGGCGACATGGCAGCTCCTGGGCAAGCCGCTGCACGGCGCGGAGACCACCGCTGACGCGCCGCGGATGAAAGCCGCCGTCACCTACCGGGACAGCATCAAGCCGGGCGAGACCAAGTTCTACGGCCTCGTGCTGGACGCCAGATCCTCCGCCGCCGTCTCGGCCTTCGCCGTCCCCCCGACCGGCTCACGAGGCGCGTACGGCGACGGCCTGGAGCTGAAGCTGCAGAGCCCCAGCGGCTCCCGCTGCGACAGCCAGGACGCCCACTTCCAGGACGAAGGGGACGTCCGGCCGATCGGGACCGCCGTGTCGCGGCTGGTCGGCGTGGGCTACGCCTGCCAGCAGGCCGGCGCCTACATCCTCCAAGTGCACCGGACCACCGACGAGACCTCCGACCCGGCCGTCTGGCCGCTGGAGCTGCGCTACGTCGCCGAGCCGCCGCTCAAGGGGGGCGCCCGGGCCACACCCGCGCCCGACTTCGGTTCCGCCTCGCCCACTCCGCTCCTGGCCGGCACCCCGCGACAGACGGACGGCGGGGCCGGCTTCGAGACCGCGGCGGCCGTGACGACCGGTATCTGGAAGGACGAGGTGCTGCCCGGCGAGACCCGTTTCTACAAGGTCCCGGTCGGCTGGGGCCAGCAGCTCACCGCCTTCGCGGACTTCTCCAACGCCCAGGACACCGACCCGACCACCTTCATCGCCTCGGCGATGCGGCTGGCCGTCTACAGCCCGGTACGGGAGTTCGTCATCGGCTCCGGCCGGTCGTACCTGGGCGCCTCGGTCTCGATCGGCGAGCAGCTCGCACCGGTGTCGTACGCCAACCGCGCGGCCGGTGACGACCGGGTGGCGCGGGTGCGGTACTCGGGCTGGTACTACCTCGCGGTCACCGTCCACCCCGACGTAGCGAAGCTGGTGACCGGCGCTGAGCCGGTCACCTTGCGGATCGACGTCAAGGGCGCGGTGCAGCCCCCGCCGCCCTACGCCGCGGACCCGCGGCCGGGCGGCATCGGCGTCGGCGGCGATGACGCGGCCCCGGCGGACGGGACGGCCCCCGGGGGCGGTTCCACCGCCTCGGGCCCGCTGCGGCTCGTGGCCTTCACGTCCTTCGGCGCGGGTACGGTGCTGCTGCTCGCGCTGGCCGCCTGGTACGCGGCCGCGCGGCGGTGGGCGGGCCGGGCGGCGGCTCCCGGGGCGGCTGCGGAGGACCGCCCCGGAGCGGCCGACGCCATAGCGCCGCCGTCCCCCCGGTGAACCCCCGGGGCCGCCAAGGGGAGCGATGAGTCTCCGTCAGGAGGCGAGCAGCGCGAGGATGCCCACCGCGAAGCACAGCGCGGCCAGCAGGAGGACCGAGACCGCCACCTTGGCGGGCGGGCCCGGTCTCGGGTGGGCGACGACCGGCACCCGGCTCGACGCGGCGCCGGGGAGCGGCCGCGGCTGCGGCAGGGCGGGGACGGCCGGCGGGTGCTCCGGGAGGGCGGGCAGCGGCTGGGACACCACGGCCGGGGTGGCCGGCGGTGGCGGTGGCGTAGCGGGCGCGGCGGGGTGCGGGCCCGCTACGGCCGGCCGCGGGTCGAGGGCGGCCCGCTCGGCGTGGGTCCTGGTGTGGGTGAGCGGCTCGTGGGCCGGGAGCGGGGCGGCGTGCCTGCCCTTGGGCCGCGGGGGCGCGGGCCGGGGCGGGTGCGGGACGAAGCCGCCCGGGGGGTCGGAGGCGGGTGCCTGGACCGGTGCCTGGGGATGGGCTTGGGGGCGCGGTGGTTGCCGTGGCTGCGGCGGCGGTTGCGGCTGGCGGACGGCTGCGGCCAGCGGGCCCTCGGGGCCGAAACCGTCCGGCAGCGGCCCGATCTGGTCGAAGATCTCCACCGGCTCCTCGTCGGCGGCCGGCTCGGGGATCAGCTCGACCGCGGCGGCCAGCGCCTTCCGGGCCCCGGTCGCGGTACGGAACCGGGCGTGCGGGTCCGGCTGGAGCAGGGCCCCGATCACCTGCCAGAGCGGCTCGGGCACCCCCACGGGGGCCGGCGGCGTGCCCGTCGCCAGGAAGCGCTCCTTGATGGCGTCCGCGTCCGGCTTCTGACCGCCGAGCAGATAGAGCGAGACGAGGCCGACGGCGTACAGGTCGGCCGGGAAGTCGGGTTCGTGGCCCAGTAACTGCTCGGGCGCGAAGTAGCCCGGCGTACCGACCACGTAATCGGTCTCGGTCAGCCGCGCGTCCCCCTTGCGCATGGCGATGCCGAAGTCCGACAGCCGGACGTGCGGGGGGCCGGTGCCGGTGGCCTCCAGCAGGATGTTGGCGGGCTTGATGTCGCGGTGCACCACTCCCTCGGCGTGCACCGCGGTCAGCCCGGCCAGCAGTTGGTCCAGCAGGACGACCACGTAGTGCGGCGGCAGCGGGCCGTAGTCCCCGACCAGGTGCGCCAGCGAACCGCCGCGCACCAGGTCCATGGTGAACAGCACCTTGGCGTCGTCGGCCGCCCAACTGGCCGGCGCCAGCACATGGGGGTGGTCGATCCGGGTCGCCTGCTCACGGACGAACCGCAGCAGCGCGTGGGCGTCGCTCTGCTGGAGCACCTTGGCGGCGACATAGCGCCGCCGCCGGTGGTCCCACGAGCGCCAGACCGCGCCGACCCCGCCGCGTCCTATCGGGTCCACCAGCTCGTAGCGGCCCGCGAAGACCTCACCCATGGTTGCCGCCCGCCCCCTCAGCCGTCGGGTCCTTCAGTCCTGATGCGCTTCGTAGTGCGCGACGGCGTCGGAGGTGCGGCCGCCGCCGTACACACGGAGGAACTCTGCCAGGTGCGGGTACGCGGGCGCGAGGGAATGGGCCGCCGCCTCGATCTCCCCCGCCGACGCCACCGACCGCAGCACCGCCTGGATCCCCCGCACCACCTGCCGGGCCGGGGCGGGGGTCCCGGCCCCCGACGAGGAATGCGTCGTACTGAGCACCGACGTCCCCGTCGACTCCCGGATCTCCGCCATCCGCTCCGACGCCTCCATCACGCCGATCCCGCCCTCGGCCACCTGGAGCGCCAGTTCCTGCAACGCCTGCAACCGCTGCACCACCGCCGGATTCCCGATCTTCGCCCGCTGCCCGCTCATCAGCTGCGACAGCATCGGCGCCGACAGCCCCAGCACCCCCGCCAGCCGCACCTGATTCAGCCCCAGATCGGCGATCACCCGCCGGAACAGATCCCCCAACGGCTCCCCGTACCACCCCCGCTGAAGCTCCATCGCCTCCCGCGCCCGAGCGCCGTGATCCGGCATCGACGTCTCCATGCGCCCTCCCGTTTGCGGCCGCGAAATCGCAAACCATCCTACGTACCCCGATCCCGGCTCGGCCCCTGCCCCCCGACCCGGTACGCTGGTGCCGAAGCGGGGCCTTAGCTCAGCTGGTAGAGCGCTGCCTTTGCAAGGCAGATGTCGGGGGTTCGAATCCCCCAGGCTCCACAATCGTTTACGCAGGTCAGCGGCCCCCTCATCCGGTTCGGGTGAGGGGGCCGCTGGCGTCCAGCACACATCTGGCACACATCAGCCCGCAGCCTGCTCCAGCGTCGCCAGTTCGGCCGCCGCTCGCTGGGCTTTCTGCGCAGCCTTCTCGGCCTTCGCCTTGGCCTTTGCGAGGACGCGCGCACGGCGTTTGTGCATCTTCTTGGACACCTCGTCCAGGTGGTCGGGGAAGAGGTGACCGTAGACGTCGAGGGTCATGGTGGCGGACTTGTGGCCGAGCATGGTCTGGACGACGTTGACGTCGGCGCCGCTGGCGATGGCGAGCGAGGCGGCGGTGTGGCGGAGCTTGTGGGGGGTGACGCGGAGGTAGCCGAGGCCGGCTGCTTGGACGGCCGGGTCGAAGACCCGGCGGACGAAGTTGCTGGCGCGCAGGGCGCCGCTTTGGGGGCCGGTGAAGAGGAGTTCGTCGGGGTCGCGGCCTTCGACGTGCGGTTTCAGCTCCTCGATGAGGAAGGCGCTGAGGGGTACGGACCGGCGCTCGTGGTTCTTGGGTGTGTCTAGGTAGAGCTTGCCGCAGTCGAGGCCGAATGCCTCCACGATGTGTGCTCGACGGGCGGTGAGGTCGATGCGGCCGACCTTCAGAGCGGAGGCTTCGCCCCAGCGGAGGCCGGTGTAGGCGAGCAGCAGGATGAAGGCCCGGTATTCCGGGGCTGCGTCGGCGAGGGCTTCGACCTGGACCTCGTCGAGGTAGACGTGGTCGGCGGGGTTGATGGCGGGGAGCGGCACGCCGGTGGCCGGGTTGAAGGCGAGGCGGCGGGACTTGACGGCGAAGCCGAGGACGCGGCTGAGGACGACGTAGGTCTTGCGGATCGAGCGAGCCGCCTGGGGGCGTCCGTTGGTCGTCTTGCCCGCCGCCAGTTCGGACAGCCAGGCGGCGATGTCGTCGTACTGGATCCTGTCCACAGGGGTGGATCCCCACCTGGGGATAACGTGCGTGTCCAGCGCGATCCGGTAGCGGGCCCGGCTGGAGCGCTTGAGGTGGAGTTGGCTCTCGAACCACGACTCGGCGACTACGGCGAATGGCACCCGGCCGGCGGCGGGGTCGCGGTACGAACCGTCGCCCAGTCGGGCTTGGAGCTGGGAGCCGAAGTCGTCCGCCTTCACCTTCAGGTCGAAGACCTTCATCTTCGGTTTGCCGTCGGGGCCGTACCAGCGCACGCGCCAGCGGCCGGGTGGCGTGCGTCCGGCTTGCCTGGCGTTGGCGACCGCGCGTTGGTACGCGGTGTGGCCGGCGCGGTCCTCGATCCAGACGCGGGCCATCAGGCACCGGTCCGGTAGTTCGGAGGGGCGGGGTTCTTGTCCACTGGATCTCCCTTTTCCTTTGCCCCTCGGGGTGGGGCTGGCGAACGTCGTGGGAGGTTCCCTTGGGGTTGGCGGTTTGGGCAAGCCGTAATTCCGTGATAGATGCCTCTGGCTTGTGTGTGGCAGGTGCTGATTCCATTACTGCGGCGGCGGTGATATGGTCCGGAGCTTTTTTCCGCTGATTCGTGTTATTGAGTGTTGCCCTGTCCAAGACTGCGAACATGGCTGGTGGGGCCGTGTTTTAGTGCGGTGGTCGTCTGTAGGGTGAGGATATGGTGCCAGGTTGGGGGCGCTGCACCGATTCGGTTTATGGGGATTTTGTCCGAGGTGGGGAGACCTATTTGGTCCGGCCGTCTTTTTCGGTCACAATCCCGCTGGATGGTTCACCCGGCTCGTGGCTATGTTGGCTGCGAATGGCCATCCGCACACCCGAAAGGCGAGCACCATGCCTAGCGCACAGAAGACCCTCAATGACCGCCGCCCGCTGGCCACTCCGGCGGAGTTGTCGGCCTACCTCGGAGTTCCAGTCGCCACGCTCTACCAGTGGCGACACCGGGGCGTCGGGCCGAAGGTCCACAAGCTCGGCCGCCACCTGCGCTACCGGTGGGCGGAGGTCGAGGCGTGGGTCGATCAGCAGGCCGTCGGCCTGGCGGCCTGACAGCGGGCGCCGAGCGCAGTGCGGTCCCCGGCGCTTGAGACGTCGAGGGCCGAGCGAACTCCCCTGTACGCCTTCAACGATCAACCCAGGCGGTGTCGGGCCTGCCAGCCCGGCATCGCCGGTCGAGGAGATTCACCATGCAGCCTACGACCCGCGCCGTCAGCGGCGCATCCCCGAAAACAACCTGGCCGCCGGTCGCGGTTCCCGGACAGGCCCAACGCGCCACCACGCCCCTGCCTCCCGCCGACCCCAGCACACAGCCGACCCGGGCGGTCGGCTCCCCGTCACCAGGTGACCGGCTGACCGCGACAGCCGGTCAGGTGACCGGGAGTGGTGACTGGGTGACCGCGCTTGCTGACAGGGGGCCGGTCACTGACCCCGGTCAGCCGGTCGGTCCGGTCGATCCGGGGGCCGTTGTCCCGGCCACGGAGGGCGCTGACCTGCTGACCGAGCTGCGGTCAGTCATCTCCCGGTACGTGGTCATGCCCAGCACCGAAGCCCTGGATGCGGTCACTTTGTGGGTCGCGGCCACCCACCTCCAGCCCGCATGGCAGCACGCGCCGCGCCTGGCGGTGGTCGGTCCTGCGAAGCGGTGCGGCAAGTCGCGCCTGCTGGACGTGCTCCACGACACCGTCCACAACCCGTTCATCACAGTGAACTCGACCCCGGTGGCGATCTTCCGGTCGATCACCGACCATCCGCCCACTTTGCTTGTGGACGAGGCCGACACCATCTTCGGCAGCGTGAAGGTCGCGGAGAAGAACGAGGAGATGCGGGGCCTGCTCAACTCAGGCCACCAGCGCAACCGGCCCACCACCCGGGTCGTCGGACCGGAGCACAAGCCCACCAAGTTCGCGACGTTCGCCATGGCGGCGCTGGCCGGGATCGGCGACCTGCCGGACATGATCATGGATCGCGCAGTCGTGGTCCGGATGCGCAGGCGCGGACCGGGCGAGACCGTCCGGTCGTTCCGCTCCCGCTACGACACCCCGCTGCTGCACGCCCTTCGTGACCGGTTGGCGGGATGGCTGGTGCCGTTGACCGATGCGGCGGCGGGCATGGAGCCGGTGATGCCGGTCGAGGACCGGGCGGCCGACACCTGGGAGCCGCTGGTGGCCGTCGCCGACCTCGCCGAAGGCGGCTGGCCGCAGCGGGCCCGCCACGCCTGCCGGGTGATGACCGCGCACGAGGAGGGCCAGGACCAGGACACGGGCCTCAAGACCCGCATCCTGGCGGACGTCCGCGCGGTGTTCGCGGGGCTGGGCGATCCGGACGCGCTGTCGACGGAGTCCCTGCTGAGCGCCCTGAACGCGGACCCGGAGGGCCCGTGGCGCGAGTACGGCAGCAGCGGCCTCACCCCGCGCGGCCTCCAACTCCTCCTGAAGGACTACGGGATCAGCTCGGCCAACCGCCGCTTCCCCGGCGACACCCAGCGGCGGGGCTTCGCCCGCAACCAGTTCGCCGACGCCTGGGCCCGCTACTGCCCCCGGCCAGAACCGGCGTCCCCGGCCGGGCGGTAACCCTCCTCCACCCGTACCACCCGTCCCCGCGCAGGTCAGCGCGGGGACGGGTCACTTCCCCGTGACGAGTCGACCCGCATCACGAGATCCACCCGTACCTGGCTGACCAGCCATGCAACGGGTGGGACGGGTCGCACACCACCATGCCCACACCCAGGAGCACGACCATGAACCAGCCCGACAACAACCCGGGAGTCCCCGGAACCCTGGAAGACGATCGTCGCTCCAAGCCCGGAGTCTTCGCGCGGATCGGTCGGACGCTCATGGGTAACGCAGGCGGTCACTCAGACGGAGCAAGCTGGAGCGAAGTCCACATCGCCGGGGGCGATGCGGACTTCGCGCTTGAACCCGCCCCCACGGGGGCCGGCACCGACCGGGCCCACGGGGCCCAGACCAAGTCAGGGGAGGCCGAGCGCGGCCTCCACCAGGACCAGGAACAACCCCCCGACCGCGACGCCAACGACCGAGCCGATGCTGTGCGCTGCGCGCCAGCCGATGACGAGCCCGACCCGGACGGCATCACCCGCCGACCGTTGAGCGAGGTGCTGTACCGGCCGCGTTCCGGCCTCAAGCGCACCGTGCAGCTGACGTGTTCAGCTGAACCGGCCGAGCGTGAGTTCATCGACCAGGCGGCACGGGAGGCGAAGCGGTCCCGTTCCGCCTACCTGATGGACGCAGCGCTGGCGTTCGCCCACGCCTACCTGCCCGACCAGCGCCCTTCCGGGATCCCGCCGCTGCCGTCGCCGCAGGCCACCCAGGACCTGATGGTCCGGTTCGGGAAGATGCAGCGGGAGTTCCACCGCATCGGCATCAACCTCAACCAGATCACCCGTGCCGCTCACATGGGCCTGCTGTCAGACCGTGCCGACGAGGTCCTGGACGAACTGGACGCCGCCGCCCGAGCGGCCCGCCGCGCCCTGCAGCACACCATCGCGGGGTGCCGTCATGGTGCCTGACGTCTCCACCGGAGAGCGCACCCGCGGCCTGCTCGCCTACCTCTTCGGGCCCGGCCGCCGCGACGAGCACACCGACCCGCACATCGTCGCCGCCTTCGCCCTCCCCGGGCTCCCCGACCCCGGCCGCCTCGCCTTGAGCGAGCGCCAGGACGCGCTCACCGACCTCGCGAAATATCTCGACCAGCCGGTGCGCGTGCGCGAGCAGCGAACCGGGAAGAAGGTGCCGCAGTACGTGTGGCACTGCCCCGTCCGCACCGCCCCCGGCGACCACTACCTCACCGACGAGGAGTGGGCCGAGGTAGCACGCCGCGTCGTTGAGGCCACCGGCATCGCTCCCCGAGACGATGACTCCGGCTGCCGGTGGATCGCCGTACGACACGCGGGGGACCACATCCACATCATGGCCACCAGCGTCCGCGAGGACGGCCGCCGCCCCAACACCCACAGGGACGGCGCCCGCGCGCAGAAGGCGTGCCGGGAGATCGAGAAGGAGTTCGGGCTGCGGCAGCTCAAGTCCGGTGACATGACAGCCCCCGAGAACCCCACCAGCGCCGAGCGGGCCAAAGCCGACCGCATGGGCGCGGCGGTCACCAGCCGCGAATGGCTGCGCGACCAGGCATACGCGGTCCTGGCGTCCGCCCGCAGCGAGGAGGAGTTCTTCACCGTCCTGAGCACGCTCGGCATCAAGGCCAAGAAGCGCATCGGCCCGCAGACCGGTGAGGTCACCGGCTACAGCCTCGCCGCCCCCGGCGATACCAACACCGCTGGCGAACCGGTCTACTTCAGCGGCTCCACGCTCGCCCCCGACCTGTCCCTCAACCGAATCCGGGAAGTCCTCACCACCCAGCAGGCCGCCGGATACCCCGTCGCCCGGCCGCGTCCCGAGAATCCCTGGGCGCACGCGTACGAAGCCCTGCACGACACCGCCACGGTCCTGGACAGCGGCGACGACGCAGCGGCGCAGGCCCATCTCGCCGCGCTCGGAGATCTCCTGCACACCGCTGCCCGCAGTGCCCTGCCAGACACTCGGGCTGAACTCCGCGCGGCGGCAGCCGAGTTCAACCGCGCCCGCCGCTCCGTCATCCGCGCCGACCACATCTCCGCAGCAGCCATGCGAGCAACGGCCAAAAACCTCGTCCACGCCCCGTCGGACCCCGGCGGCCTCGCCGTAGCCGTCATCTTCGCTCTCCTCCAACTGGCCATCGCCGCCGCCCACTGGTACGAACAGCGCGGCTACCAGCAACAGGCAGCCGCCGCCCACGCCACTGTCACCCACCTGCGCGCCGGCTATCAGCAAGCCGCAGCGCCGGTCTTGGCCGACCTCGCCCACCGCACCCCGCGCCCAGAGATCGCCCAGCGATTCGAGACCGCCGTCCGTCAGACCATCCCCGACCAGGCAGACCGCATCCTGACCGACCCCGCCTGGCCCGCACTGGCGACCACACTCGCCCAAGCCGAAACCGCAGGTCACCACGTCCCGAACCTCCTCCGACAGGTAGCAGCCGGACGCGAACTCGACAGCGCCCAATCACCCGCCGAAGTCATCAACTGGCGCCTCACCGCGACCCCGAACCGCCGCGCCCAGGCAGCCCAAGCCCGCAGCACCACCGCCGGAGGTACGCCAGCAGCCTCGGCACACGTACAGGCGTCGCGACCGGCCGCCGCGCCTGACCGACGGACACCCAGGAGGTCGTAGGTCGCCACCAACCGACCGCCGGGCAGCTCGGAGGGGTCCACCGCGTTGGTGGACCCCTCCATGAGGCCGGACCCATCTTTATTGCATCCGCGGCCAGGTGAACGGCTTCCGCAGCTAGACCCGGCGACGTCGGTGCCGCGCGCCGCCGGTCTTTGCTGGCAAGCGTCCCGGCTCCGACGGTGGGACTGATCTGGGCTCGGCTGGACCATCGGCGAGGAGGATGGCCTGCCAGACCCGTTCCTGGAGTTCGATGATGCAGGGACTGCAGGCGTACATCGGGGCCTGGGCTCCGGCGACGTTCGCCGGGCCGATCCATAGGACGCGGGTCCACTGCTGGCCGCAGAACAGCCAGCAGTAGCCGTCGTTCCAGTCGTTGCCGTCGTCGGTCGTCGCTGGTTCCGGGAGGCCGCCGCGGGCGAAGGCGGCGATCCCGGGGATGACGCGATGCTGGAGGGAGAGCTCCGTCAGCACGGCTGTGCTCCGGCAATCACTGACGTTGCGAGGCTGCCGTGGGCTCCGCGCTCTTGCTGGCGTCGGCGAAGAGGAGGGTGGGTTCGGCGAGGATGTCGCGGCTGGCTTCGCTCTTGTAGATGGTGTCGACGCTGCCGAAACGGGCGGCGGTGTAGTCGAGGCCGAGGCGGGCTGCGGCGTCGCGGACGGACGGTTCGTCGGGGCCTTCGATCTCCAGGAAGGTGGGGAGGTCGGGCCAGGTGTCGAAGTCGAAGGCGACGTCGCCGAGCTGCCATTCCTCGCGGAAGTTCTCCTGGTAACGGACCTCGTGCAGGCCGAGGTTGGTGAGGATCTCGGCCATGGCGTGGAGGTCGCCGACCTCGGTCTCGATCTCGGTCGTCCCGTGGATGGACGTGGCGTCGGTGACCTGCTTGAGCGTGAGGGTCGTGCGGGTGCCCTCGTTGCGCAGGCGCACCCACTGGGAGCCGTCGAGGACGTCGCTCTCGAAGATCTTCCGGGTGAGCAGGGTGCGGGGGAACGCCTGGACGGCGCCCAGGGCCGCGAGCTTGGCCTGGAGTCCGGCGACATCGACGGCGAGGAACTTCGCTTCGTACTCGTGCTTCATGATCGCTTCATGCCCTTTCAGGGGTCACGGGGTTGGTGCGGGTCGCCAGGAGCAGGCCCATGCGGTGGGTGTGCGGGTGGGGCTGACCGATGTGCGGGCGTTCGACGTACTGGCCTGACCGCAGGGTCAGTTGAATGTTCCAGCCGTCTGAGAAGAGCGGGCTGAGTCGTTCGGGGGACGTGTAATGCTCGCTCAGGTGCTGCCGGGCGGTGACGGGCATCATGAACTCGGCGCCGAACAGACCGTGGACGCGCACCAGGCCCTGCATGCGGGTGATGAAGTCGGCCAGTGGCCGGTCGTGGTTGGCACTGTAATGCCAGGAGCAGCTCGTCCAGACGGCGTCGTACTGCGCGTCGGCGGGCAGGCTGGCGTCGAGGAAGTTCCCTTCCACGATGTCCACGCGGGCGGACAGCTCTTCCTGCTGAAGCCGCTCGGTCAGGCCGGGGGCGTGAGCCTCGGTGCCGTCGGGCAGGCGGACGAGTCCACCCCGAAGAGCGACTGGGTCTCGTTCGATCGCGGTGACACGGTGGCCGGCTGCGGCCAGCGGCAGAACCAGCCTGCCGTCGCTCGCACCGATCACCAGCACGGTGGCATCAGGGCCGACGTGTTCCGACAGGGCCGCGCGGAACTGGGGGAAGAAGGTGAGGGTGTGCTCCCACCGGCTCAGGGTCTGCACCGCTGACTCCTTGGGCAGTGACGTCGAGGATGGCGTGGACGACCTGTGCGGGCGTGCGGCCCGTGGTGTTCACGCGATGCATCGGGAAGGGGGCGTACGCGTGGGTGATCTGCTCGGCGACCTCTTCGGCGAGGCCGTCCCAGCGTGAGGTCGGCTTGTGGCGGGCGGCGAGCCTGCGCCGGCGCTCGTTCTCGTCGCAGACGAGGCTGTACGTGACCGGCTCCGGCAGATCCGGCGGCAGGGTGATGCCGAGGCGGGAGCCGTAGGCGCGGTGGTTGGCGAGGCAGCGGGCGAAGTAGCTGTCCACGACGACGGGGGTGCCGGCGGACAGATGCGCGCGGATGTCGTCGGTGGCCGCGAACAGGGCGGAGAGGTAGAACGCCATCCGGGCCTCGACGTTGTCCCGTGCGTCGATCTCCCGGCGCAGCGGGTGGTAGAGCGCGGGCACGGTGGGGACGAGGGCGGCGCCTCGGGCTTCCGCGAGCAGCGGGGCGACGGTGGACTTCCCGGTGCCGCGTAATCCTTCGAGGCTCTCGAAGAGCGGCTGCTCAGGCACGGGCGTAGACCACGCCGGGCACGGCGAGGGCGAGTTCGTCGGTGGCGGAGGGCCGGTGGACCACGTGCCCGGCTTCCTTGTCGTACCAGAAGGCATGCGCGTCCTTCCCGACCGCCTTGCAGGACATCGTGAGCGCGCCGCGCGGGTCGGCCTCGATGCGGGGGATGGCGGCGGCGCTGAGCGGTTCGCAGACCTCGGGTGCGCCGTCTTCCGAAAGGTCCTCGTCCACGATGATCTCGATGGTGAGGTCGTCGGCGGCGCGGAGCTGCTCGCGCAGGCGGCCGTACGCGGCGGTGCCGGTGATGAGGAGTTCGGGGTGGTGGGCGGCGTTGCCGACCGGACGCAGGTGGTGGAGCTTCAACTGCCTTGCGCCGTAGTACTGGAGGGTGCGGGCGAGCGGCAGGACTTCGTCGATGTTGCGGGCGTTGACGGTCATGGTGGCGCCGGTGGGGATGCCAAGGTCGCGGGCGTGGGCCAGGGCGGACAGGGCGCCCTGGTAGCTGCCGAACTTCCGGATGGCGTCGTTGGTGGCGCCGATGCCCTCCAGCGAGATCCGCAGCAGGTCGAGGTGGGGGGCGATCTCGGTGAGGCGGCGTTCGATGCGGTAGCCGTTGGTGCAGATCTCCACGTGCAGGCCCAGCTCCTGCTTGGCGTACCGGACGACCTCGGGCAGGTCCTTGTAGACGAAGGGCTCGCCGCCGAGAAGATTGACCGCCTCGGTGCCGTACTCCTTGTGCATCAGCCGCATCAGCGTGATGGCCTCTTCGAGCGTGAACGCGTCGGCGTGCTGGAGGCGTTCACCGTGGAAGCAGTGCTGGCAGGCGAAGTTGCAGCGGTAGAGCAGTTGCAGGTACAGCATCCGGATCGTCTTGATGCCGGTGATCTCCGTGATCATGGCGACCTCCCTGGGCGTGGTGCCTGGTTGAGGCCCTGATCGTGGCCGGGCGGCACGGGACCGCGTCACCGCGTAAAGGGACGCGCCAAGGACGTCCTGGGACGTTTTCAGGACCGCGCGATGTCCTCCAGGAGGCGAAGGACGCGGTCGGTGTCGGACAGGTCAGGCAGGACGACGGGGGCGCCGGCGGCTTCGAGTGCGGCGGGGCTGTCGACGCCGGTGGCCACGGCGATGATGTGCGCGCCCGAGGTTAGGGCGGCCTCGACGTCCCGGGGCGTGTCGCCGACCAGGACGACGGGAGTCCCGGCGGACAGGTTGCGGTCGCGGTGAATACGGCGTCGGGCGACGCCGACCAGATGCGGCCGTTCCTCGGCGTCGGCGCCGTACGCCCCGACCGGCAGGTCCAGGAGCGCGTCCAGGCCGAACGCCGAGAGCTTCACACGGGCGTTGGCGGCGATGTTGCCGGTCAGCACCGAAGAGACCCAACCAGGTTGTGCGGCAGCCGCCTTGAGCACGTCCTGCACTCCGGGCAGCGCTATTCCACGAACTTGAAGCGCTCCGAGCCGTTCCGCTCCCGCCTGGATCAGCGCGGCTTCAACGTCCGGCCAAGGCGGCTCGGCCACACCGTTCCGGCCGAACATGTCCCGCATGATCAGGCGGTCCGTACGCCCCTCGGTGACCGCCGGCTCAACCGGACGGCTTCCCGTCACCGCCTCGTACGCGGCGGCGTAAATCTCCTTGCTCACACCGGCGTTGTCGATGAGCGTGTGGTCGATGTCCCACAGGACGATGAGCGCCATACGGCCAGCCTAGGTGCCCATCGGGAACCATCGATTCCGCCGACGTTCGACCAAACGGGCTTGCTCACCTGCCGCACCCTGCACTTGTATGGCTTCTGTGAACGAGCGACTCCACTCCGTACTCGCCCAGCGCGGCGTCACTCCCGAGTTGCTCGCCGAGGCGTGCGAAGTGGACCCCAAGACCGTCGGCCGCTGGCTCGGCGGACGCATCCCCCACCCCCGGCACCGCCACCGCGTCGCCCAGCACCTCCGCGTGGAGGAGACCTTCCTCTGGCCCGCCCCACAGGCCCTGAGCAGGCCGGCGGCCGGCGCCCAGGGCACGGAACTGCTCGGCACGTACCCGAACCGGGCCAGCGTCCCGCGCGAGACCTGGCTCGGCCTGCTCCAACAAGCCCAGGAACAGATCGACGTCCTCGTCTTCTCCGGCACCTTCTTCGCCCAGAGCAACCCGCACGTCGCCCGCATGCTCGCCGCCCGCGCCGCCGACGGCGTCCGCGTACGGCTGTGCTTCGGCGACCCGAGCGGCCAGGCAGTCACCATCCGGGGCCGCGAAGAAGGCATCGGCGACACCCTGGCCGCCAAGATCCGCGCATCCCTGACGTATTACCGCTCGCTGTTAACGGTGACCGGCTGCGAAGTGCGACTGCACGACACCACCCTCTACACCTCGCTCTTCCGCTACGACGACACCCTGCTGGCCAACCCGCACATCTACGGCCAGCCCGCCAGCGCCAACCCCGTCCTCCACCTCAAGTGGGCAGAGACCAACGGCTGGTTCGACACGTACGCTCACAGCTTCGACGCCGTCTGGGCCGGCGCACGCCCCTGGACGCCCGACCACGAAGGGACCGCCGCGCATGGGCAGGACTGAGTACTACAACGATCCCGACGCCCCCAAGGCCAACACCCTCATCCCCGCCAGCAACCTCCTGGTCGTCGACGAATCCGGCGCGATCCTCCTCCAGCGCCGCCGCGACACCGGCCAATGGGCGCTGCCCGGCGGGGCCCAGGACATCGGCGAGACCGCCGCCCAGTGCGCGGTGCGCGAATGCTTGGAAGAGACCGGCATCATCGCCGAGCTCACCGGCTTCCTCGGCGTCTACACCAACCCCCACCACATCGTCGCCTACACCGACGGCGAGATCCGCCAGCAGTACGAGAACACCTACATCGGTCGCCCGGTCGGCGGCGAGCCGACCATCAACGACGAGGCCGACGGCGTCCGTTGGGTCCAGCCCGACGACCTGGACGCGTACGACATCCACGCGAGCATGCGCCAGCAGATCGGCGACTACCTCGCCGGCACCTACCCCTACCTCGGCTGAGCGTCCCCCATCGCCGCCTCCACCCGCGCCACCGCCGCGTAAATCTCCGGCTCTGCCCGCCGAATGAACCGCCCCACAAGGCTGTCCGCCCCATACCGCCCGACGATCTCCGCCACCCGCTCCCGCGCGGTCGTCGGCTCCCCGTCAGGCGTCGTCGTCATGTCGCAGTACACCAGCGCATCCACCAGCAATTGGTCTTCCGGCAGCGGAAACTCGGCCTCCAACACCTCCCGCAGCCCCCGCTCCTCCGCCTCCAACAACGCCAACGAGTGATTTGCCACGAGCCGCGTCACCCGCTCATCGGCCCCGTGCTCGTCCCGCAGAAACCGTGCCCCGTCCAACGGATGGAACCCGGTGACCGCCAGCCGGGGCGCGTACCCCACATCGTGCAGGACGGCAGACGCCGCCAGCGTTGGGGCACCATCTCCCGCCACCCCTGCCAGTTGGGCTGCCCGCGCGGCGACACCCTGCGAATGTGCCCATCTCCGAGGCAGGGATGTGGCCAGCTCGGCTTCGGCGATCCGCCACGCCCAGCTCATGAAGCCTCCGTAGTGATCACGTATCGATTCGTCGTCGCGGCAGTGGCATGACCCTTCATCACGTACCGCGTGGCCGGTCCACACATTGATCACTGACGGTAGGCCTGTGCGCGGTGGACGAACTCAGATGTCCCATGTGAGCACAGCAGCGCGTGAGCTCGCTGAGAGACCTGAAAGCACCACTTGGGCGAGTTAACTGGGCGATCTGGTTGGTCGGGGTTCTGCACGACAAGTCCCGCTTCAACAAACTGGTGCAGCGTAAATCGGCGGATAGTCTCCCGTGTGTTGGGTTTGTAGTCCTTGCCGTATGCGTCACGAAGCCACTGCATGATCTGCACCGTGCGCAGTATGGGCCGCTCAGCTTCCTGCCACTCGGCTTCCGGACCGAGCTCCAACAGTGCGAGCAGCACCAGGGCGGAGCGCTCGTTGGAGCGTTCGGCATCGAACCCCAGCAAACTGAGGGCCCGACGTGCCTCGTCGACGCGTCGGCGCCGTGCACGATCACCGCTTGAAGGGATTGAGGGCTCGGAGGATTGGCCAGCTTGCGGTGGTAGCGCTCGCCTACTGACCTCATACGCGCGGGCGTCCTGTACCGCCTGCCGCATTCTGGCCTGTTGGAGGCGCTGTAAGGCCGCCTCGGCTAGGGCGGTTTCCGCCTTCCGGCGACACGCCAGCCAGTAAGCCGGGTCACCGCCCCACGCTCTCACAGTGAGCTCCAGGACGTCTCGGCCAGGCAGTTGCTTCCCCGCCAGCCAAGCGTAGTAGGTAGTGCGGGTGACCCCTACCTGGTCACAGGTGGCCTTGATCCTACCGGCGGGGCCAGCAGCGTCTCGGAGCCCGATGAGTTCGATGGCAAAGGCGTGAAGGGGGTCGTTCGGGTTGAGTGGCTTCGGCCGTCTCCCCATGCTTCACCTCTCGTAGTGCCGCATAGTCCTGAGTAGTTCTCAGGTAGTTGGGAATCATAGCCGTAGTCGAAGCCGGACGTGGATGCTCAAGCCGTTCACCCCACCCGTACGTCCAGCGGAGGTTCACGTTGCATCTGTCGTTCAGCATCAGGGTGCTGCTCGTCTTGGTGGCGATGCTCGCATCGATCAACGTGGGTCTGCTGGCCGGCATTCTGACCCGAGCAGAAGGCGCGCGAATGCCAAGCTGCATCGTGCGCGGAGGCGCAGCTTGTGGTGTCTCGCTCACCCTTTTCATTCTGATTCTCGGCAGCCTGGGTGCCTTGAAGTGACCAGAAGGGAAGTCATGTGTGTCGTGCTGCCTCAAGAGATCGCACGCGGGCAGTCGGCTGAATCGGACAATGCTGCAGCCTCCCCCGGGGGCGGCCGCTGTTCACGGTCGAGAGCGTTGAGGGTGCCGGTCCCGCTATGGAGGCGTGACCGGCACCTCAGCTCATCGGTGGTTGATCCAGTACGTGAATGCAGTGATCATGAGGCTGCCGAGGGCTGTGGCGGCGCCTTGTATCATCTGGCGCCCGGTCTCCTCGGCCAGCGCGGCGAGTTTGCGAGAGGCAGATCGGCTGGCGGGTTTGGACACAGGAGGCTGTTGCTCGGGTTCCCGGCGCTGTTTCTGGGCCGTAGGGTCGTTGTCGGTGCTGATCGGGTCATCCTCCTTGGTTCGGTTCGGTCGGTTCCCTCAAATGGGCGGCTCCCTGCTGGAACAGGGGGCCGTCGCCTTTTCCGGGCGATGGCTGACGCCGCTGGGCGTGTTCGTCGGCACACAGAGCCCGGTGGCGGCGCCGTGTGGCGTTTTCACCGATGGGCTTTTGATGCCGCTGAGGTGCCTCGGTACCAGTCTGAAAGCACAGCCGGAGTAGTTGGCTACTCGGGTTTGTGCTGGTCAGTGCGGGTTTATCGGTTGTCATCGTGGGTCATTGCGGGTTTTACATGTGCCAAGAGTTGTCGTCAGTAGACTTTCGTAGCCATGACGAACGGGGGAGGTGCGATGGCACAAGTCCTGAAAATGCCGGATGAGTCGGAACTGCCGGCCAGCCCGCAGCGCAAGTTCGTGGAGGAGTTGTTCTTCTACTACCGGGAGGCAGGCCGCCCAGCATTGCGGCTCATCACCGAAGACATCGAGGCGCGGTTCGATACGTTCACCGCGAGCCGGGAGACCATCCGCAGGATGCTGCGAGGCAAGACCGTCCCTATCAGCTGGCAGGTAGTGGATGCCACGCTGACGGTGCTGTGCGCGCGGGCGGGGATCGACCCGGATGTTGAGCGCTGGGAAGGTGGGTACGACGAGGGGCCCTCGCACCGCAAGAGCCTCCGTGATCTGTGGAATGAGGCCCTGGACGCCCCGCGGCCGGTACCTGCTCCCCGGCGCTCGGGATGGGGAGTGACGGATCCGTGGGCGACTCCCGCGCGCACGTCGTACCCGGACGAGCCGCCGTTCTGACCACCCGCATGCATCGGGCGTTACCGCCCATCAGGAGAAGTCCAGCAGCGTGGGTGTCGCGCTGACGGGCTGGCCGTCGTCTGACACGGCCGCGTTGGCGACCGCGCTTTCTCGGTCGGTCTTGTTGACGTTCAGGTGATAGGGCGGCCGGAACGCGTACAAGGTTCGTACTCCCCAGCCGGTGGCTGTCTCGCCAGTGATGTACGGCTCGCTGCCGACCTGATCCAGGAGTTCGGCCGTGGACAGCTCCTCGATGCCCCGGCGCACGGTGGCCGCCGACAGGCCGTACCAGTCGGCGAACGCCTGGGTCTGGGGAAGCGCGAACCGGGCCTTTCGCTGGCTCATGCCGATCAGCATCACGACCTTCGCGGGCATATCCAGGCGGTTGTGGAGACCGTCGTACCAGTAGGCGAAAGGCAGCTTGAAATAGACGTCCTTGCGCGAGCCCGTCTCGCTACCGGAGGGGAGCGTATACGGATTCCCGAGGCCATCCTCGAGCAGCTTGGTGATCTGCGTCCTGCGGCCGTCAGTGCTGCGTTTGATGAGCCCGACCTTCTCCAGCCTTGCCCACTGGCGGGAGACCGCGGCACTGGCCGAGCCGGTAGTGTCGAAGCTGATGCCAGCCGCACGGCCCCACGTTTCTGATCTCTCGGTGACCGCGAAGTCGCCGCCGGCAGTGACGGCATAGGTGATGAGCAGCAGGTCAAGAGCGCGGGGGCTGCGTATCAGCTTTCGCAGTGGTCCCGGCTTCGTTACCAGGCCGCGCACGGGTTCCGTGTCTTGTACGAAGGCGCGGCGGATCGGAACGGCTTCGCTGTAGCGCTGGGAGCGTGTCAGCAGCCACTCGATTGTCTCCTGCTGGGTCATACGAAGACCCTCCGCCTCGATGGGGGCAGAGAAAGTTCGGTTCATGGCCCCATGGTCCTGTCCAACGGGCTTGCACACCAACGTGGTTGCCCTACGGGAGGCAGGGTCGTGTGCCGACCAGGCCATGACCTATAAACACCTATGACATCTATGACGACTACATAGGAAGTCCTGAACGCGATGTCATAGCAGGTGAACAGCGGATTTGCAGTGTGGATCTTTCGCGTTTGAGAAAAGGATCACTTTCGATTCAGAGGTTCACTGTTGCTCCCTTACTCCACGCGTCTTGCGACCTTGGGGAGACCACGGCTGATGTTCGCCCCATCGACGGCGTCCGGCAGGAGTCGTTGGGCGCACGCTGCGCCGTCCACCCGCAGCGCGGTCTCGTTCGGTCAGATTCGGCAGAAGCTGCAGCTCCAGCGACATCCGCAGCGCGCCCGTAGACCTCCGTCTGAGGCTGACGCATGACAATGTGGGATCGCGTGACAGAGTCATTCGGCGCTCCGCCGCAGACCAGACACGGGTCTCATGCCTTCCGCCGCTTACTCCTCAACGCCGCTTGGGCGCCGGGACAGGGAAAGTAGATGGCATCACGTGGAGCCTCCCTCAGCGGCACGCATCCAGCACACATGCCCCGCGAAGACCGCCACCACCAGTGGCAACCAGTGGCGGAAGTTTCCCCAGGTCAGCGCCCCACCACCCTCATCCCCCAGCTCACGAACCTACCCCGGAAGAATTTGCAAGGCAGATGTCAGGGGTTCGAATCCCCTAGGCTCCACGTTTCCCTTCACAGGTCAGCGGCCCCTTCGCCCGGTTCGGGTGGAGGGGCCGCCGGCGTGTTGGGGTGGGGGTCAGATGCCGGGTGGGGACAGGCGGGTGAAGGGGAGGGCGGGGGTGGTGCCGCCGGGGGTGGTGGCGGTGACGGAGACCGGGCCGGCCGGGCCGGGTGGGGCGGTGGCGGTGAGCTGGGTGTCCGAGACCGCGGTGAAGGCGGCGGGGGTCGAGCCGAAGAGGACGGCGGTGGCCCCGGTGAGGTTCGAACCCGTGAGGGTCACGATGGTGCCGCCGGCCAGCGGGCCCTGGTTGGGGGCGATCGCGGTGAGGCCCGGGGCGGCGGCGTAGGCGTAGGGGACGGCGTTGCTCGTGCCGCCGGGGGTGACGACGGTCAGGGCGGTGCTGCCGGCTGCCCCGGCCGGGGCGACCGCGTTGATCTGGACGTCGGAGACGACCGTGAAGGTGGCGGCGGTGGCGCCGAAGTGGACCGCGGTGGCCGTGACGAGACCGGTGCCGGTGAGGATGACGGTGTTGCCGCCGGCGGTGGGGCCGGAGGCGGGGGATACGCCGGTGAGCACCGGTGCGGTCAGGTAGTAGTAGAAGACGTCGCCCGGTGTGCTGCCGCCCGGGGTGGTCACGACGACCGCGACGGGTCCGGCCGGCGCGGCGGGCGGGGTGGCGGTGATCTGGGTCGCCGACACCACGGTGAAGGAACCGGCTGGGGCGCCCCCGAAGGTGACCGCGGTGGCCGCGGTGAGGTTGGTGCCGGTCAGGGTGACGGTGTTGCCGCCCGCCAGCGGCCCCTGATTGGGGGTCACCGAAGTGAGCGCCGGGGCGGAGACATAGGTGTAGGAAACGGCGTTGCTCGTACCGCCGGGGGTGGTGATGGTGACGCCGACCGTACCCGCGCCCGCGGGGGCGGTGGCGGTGACCTGGGTCGCCGACACGATGGTGAAGGCGGCGGCCGTGGTGCCGAAGCGGACGGCCGTGGCGCCGGTGAAGGCGCTGCCCGTCAGCGTGACGGTGTTGCCGCCCGCCACCGGCCCCTGGTTCGGCGCCACCGAAGCGATCACCGGGGTGGCGACGGTGTAGGTGAAGCCGATGCCGTTGCTGGTGCCGCCCGTGGTGGTGACGACGATCTGGACGGTGCCGGAACCGGCCGGCGCGACCGCGGTGATCCTGGTCGCGGAGACCACGGTGAACGAACTCGCGGGGGTGCCCCCGAAGGTGACCGCTGTGACACCGGTGAAGCCGCTGCCGGTCAGGGTGACGGTGGTGCCGGCCAGTCCGGAGGCGGGACTGCTCACGTTGATGACGGGGGCGACCAGGGGCGCCAGGGACCGGTCGGCGGTGGACGGTGGGTTCTCCGGGATCTCCACGGCTGTTCTCCTCGTGGGGCTCGTGGGCAGGTTGTGCGCAGGGGCCACCGTCACCGGGAGTCGCGCTCCCGGTGACGGTGGTCAATGGTGGTGGTCGGTGTGGCGTGGAGGCCGGGCCGGGGTCCGCCCGGGGCCGGGGATCGCGCGATCCCCGGCCCCGGACCGACGGCCGGTCAGATGCCGGGGCCCGCCACGTAGGTGTAGGCGTCGGCGTCCGTGGCCGTGCCGGCCGGGTTGGAGACGGTGACGTCGACCGCGCCGGCGGCTCCGGGCGGGGTGACGGCCGACACCGTGGTCGCGTTGATGACCGAGAAGGGCGCCGGCGCTCCGTCGAAGGCGACCTGCTCGGTGCTGGCGAGGTTGGTGCCGGTGATGGTCACCGCGGTGCCACCGGACGTCGGGCCGGAGTCCGGTGCGATCGCGGTGATGGTCGGGACGTCGATGTAGGTGTACGACAGGCCGTTGTTGGTGCCCCCGGCGGTGGTCACGCTGACCCCCACCGGTCCGGCCGCGGCGCCCGCGGGCACCACGACACTGATCAGGCTGTCCGACACCACGGTCGGGACGGCCGAGTTGGCGCCGAAGGCCACGCTGGTGGCCGTCGACAGGCCGGTGCCGCTGATGGTGATGGTGTTGCCGCCCGCGGTGCTCCCCGAGGAGGAGCTGAGGCCGGACTTGAACGGCGCGCCGACGTAGAAGAACGAGATCGGGTTGCTGGTGCCGCCGGGGGTGGTCACGGTCACGCCGACCGTGCCGGAGCCGGACGGCGAGACAGCGGTGACCTGGGTGGGCGAGACGTTGGTGACGGCGGTGGCGAGCTTGGCGCCGAAGTGCACCGCGCTGGTCCCCGTGAGGTTGGTGCCGGTGATGGTGACGGTCGTGCCGCCGCCGGTGGATCCCTGGTTCGGGCTGATAGGCATGGTCGTCCTCCTGCTTGTACCGCTCTGATCGGTCTGTGGCCCTTCCGGGACGTCGCCGGGATGTCGCCCGGGATGTGGGTGGGACACAGCGGAACGGCGGTGACATGCCTGCCGTCCCGGTGGGAGAAGTCCCGCTCGAAGACGCCGACTCACTGGTCCGCCGCGCGTGGGGGCGTCACGGAGGAGTGGGGAAAGGCGCTGGCTCGTTTACGGTGCCGGAGGCCACATCAGCCGGTGTCGGAAAGCGACACCGGCTGACGAATCCAAATGACCCTCTACGGGGGTGCCCATCGCGACAGGACGGCGTCAAACGCTGTCTGGGTCCGTGCAAAGCAAGGACAGTCGGCGATCGGGGCCAGCTGCCGCGCTCCCCCGGAGAGGGATGGGCGGCCCACCGGTTTGGATGCCTTCATTGAGCCATCCAGGGGATGGAAGGGCAATCACTCTGGCGAAAACTCACCCATTTGTCGGAGCGCAGGCGCGAAGGAGGCGCACGTTATGAGCCGATCGGCAACTGGTGTGCGCCCCTGTGTACTTCACGCCGGGGGCGCTGGAGTGCGCCGCACTGACGGAGGGTCATGTTCCACGTGGAACATGACCCTCCGCATCAGCGGGGGAGACGCCGGCCGGGAAAGACGGCTGGGGCGGCGGGAACCCCCTTCGGGTTCCCGCCGCCCCAGCCGCCAGACGGTCGTGCCGAGAACTGAGAACGAGCTCAGCGGTCGTCGTCCCGGTGGTCCGCGTCGGCCTGCTTCGCCTCCACCTCCGGGTCGAGCCCCTGGCCGTCGACCCGGTCCACCCGGTCCGAGCCGTTGAGCGGGACCCCGCTCTCGTCGGCCAGCGTCTCCTCCAGCGGATCGACCACGGTGAGCGTGCCACTGCCGTTCATCGCCGCGCGGTCCGCGTCCTCCAGCGGGTCCGTCGCCTGCGACGGCTCTACCAGCCAGTCCGGATTCGACTGCCTGCTCCACCACTTGAACGCCGCGACAGCGGCGCCGCCGGCCAGCCCGACGATGACCAGCCCGCGGAAGACCCGGCCGGTCTTCGCCCGGCGCGTCCGGCGCCGGACCAGCCGGTCGATGTCCGCGGCGGACACCTGACCGCGCAGGGCGTGCAGTGCCGCGCCGCCACGCAGCACCACCTCGTCCTTGGCGGGCCCGGCCGCCGCCTTGGTGGCCTTGGTGGCCGCCACGGCGGTGCCGACCACCGGCGCGGTGTAGACGGCGGCGGCCTTCGCGCCCTTCCGGGTGCGCTTGGCCGCCGTCTCCACCGCCTCGACGGCCTTGGGCGGTACGGCCGCGGCCGCCTGCTCACGGACTTGCTCCACCACTTGCTCGACGCGGTCGGCCAGCTTCGCGTCGTACTGCTGCTTCGCCATCGCTCCGACGTGCTTGCCGTAGACACCGGCCTGCCTGCCGTAGTGCACGGCACCGTCCTTGGCCGTGCTCGTGTACGGTGCCGCCACCTCCGCGGCGTGCCGCACGCTGTCCTTGGTCACGTCAGCCGCGTGGCGCACGCTTTCGATGCGGGTCACAGGAACCTCCTCCTCGGTGGCGTACGGTTTCCGCCTGTCCACCCGGTTTGAAATCATGCCTGCCCGGGGGCAGTACGGCATGTGCGGCAAGCCATCCGGGTCAGTGGGCCCCTTCCGCGAGAACGTCCGGACCGTGATCCGGGGGAACCCGGCGCGTGACGACCGGGCCGTGAAAGGATTTGTCCCCGTCAGCGAGGACTATGGAAGGTAAATCGTGGCCGAGCAGCTCTACGCCACCCTGAAGACCAACCACGGCGACATCGTGATCCGGCTGCTGCCGAACCACACCCCCAAGACCGTGGACAACTTCGTCGGGCTCGCCGAGGGCACCCGCGAGTGGACCGATCCGCGCACCGGCAAGCCGTCCAACGGCAAGCTCTACGACGGGACCGTTTTCCACCGCGTCATCTCCGGTTTCATGATCCAGGGTGGTGACCCGCTGGGGAACGGCACCGGCGGCCCGGGGTACGAGTTCCGTGACGAGTTCCACCCGGACCTGGCCTTCGACAAGCCCTACCTGGTGGCCATGGCCAACGCGGGGCCGCACACCAACGGCTCACAGTTCTTCATCACGGTCGCCCCCACCACGTGGCTGACCCGTAAGCACACCATTTTCGGGGAGATCGCGGACGACGCCAGCAAGAAGGTGGTGGACGGGATCATCGGCGCGCCGACCAACCCGCGCACCGACCGCCCGCTGGAGGATGTGGTGATCGACACGGTCGTGGTGGAGAAGCGGGGAGCCTGACACCGGCCTCCTCCCGCTCCCGGCAGCGTCCCATCCCGTACGCTTTCGGGAACACCGCGCCCCGTCCGCACGTATTCAGTGGGCGGGGCGCGTGAGCGCACACAGCGCGTCGTCACCAGGGGAGTGGACGTCACATGGACCAGCAGCTGGTCTCCTGCTACCGGCACCCGGACCGGGAGACGGGCATAAGCTGCACCCGCTGCGACCGGCCGATCTGCCCGGAGTGCATGGTCAACGCGTCGGTCGGTTTCCAGTGCAGGGAGTGCGTCGGCCGGGAGGCGAGGGCGCGTGTCCAGCCGCGTACGGTGGCCGGCGGGACGGTGGCCGCCGACCCGGTCCTGATCACCAAGATCCTGATCGGTCTGAACATCGCGGTGTTCCTGCTGGAACTGCGGCTGGGCGACCGGCTGCTCCGGGACCTGGGGCTGTACGCGGCCTGCGGCACCGACGTGACCGGTCAGCAGGTGTGCGTCGGCGTCGCCCATGGGCCCGACGACTGGTACCGCGTGCTGACCTCGGCGTTCGTGCACGAGCGGGCTTTTCCACCGGCGCACATCCTCTTCAACATGCTGTCGCTGTGGTGGATCGGCGCCCCGCTGGAGAGACTCCTGGGCCGTAGCCGCTATCTCGCGCTCTATCTGGTGTCGGCTCTCGCCGGCTCGGCCGCGGTGCTGCTGCTGGCGCCCGACGTGAACACCATCGGCGCCTCGGGGGCGATCTTCGGGCTGTTCGGCGCGACCGCGATCTTCATGCGCCGCCTGCGCTACGACATGCGCCCGATCCTGGCGTTGCTGGTGCTCAACATCATCTTCAGCTTCACCTGGAGCGGTATCAGCTGGCAGGGCCACGCGGGCGGCCTGATCGGCGGCACCCTGATCGCGGTCGGCCTGGCCTACGCGCCCCGTGACCGCCGCACGCTGGTGCAGTGGGGGACCTGCGCCGCGGTGCTGGTCGCCTCGGTCGTGGTCAGCGCGATCGCTGTGGCCCAAGTCACGTCCTAGCGGCCGTGTCCACTGGCGTTGATCAGACGTTATCCACAACGTGTAGGTGGACCTGTGCGGCCTGTGTACAACGTGGTGGAACGGCTGTGCGGACGGTCGCCGATCCGCGTTTTCCCTGCAAGATCAACGAAAGACCGGCGGCCCCAGCCGGGCCACCGGTCTCGTCGCCGGTCGTACCGGCGTCAACCTCGTAGAGGTTATCCACAGATCTTCCGACCTTTTCCCCACTGTGGATAACCGTGTGGACAACCGCTACTTCCACTGGGTCGAGACGACGAACCCGCCCGCGATGAAGCCGAAGCCGACCACGATGTTCCAGTTGCCGAGCGCGTCCACCGGCAGACTGCCCTGGGTCACGTAGAACAACACGATCCAGGCGAGTCCGACGATGAAGAACGCCAGCATCAGCGGGGCCACCCAGCCGCTGCGGTTGCCGAATTTGATGGCGGTGGCCGTCTTGGCCGGAGGCGGGGTGAAGTCGGCCTTCTTGCGGATCCGTGACTTCGGCACGAGGGACTCTCCTGTCGATGCGCTGCGTGACCGCGCGGGTGTCGTGGGCTTAGCCGGGCGGATGAGTGCGGGTGGAGTGAGGATGGATGAGGTACCGGGGCGGCACCGCCGCTTCCGGGCGTCCGTTAGCGTAGTGCTTCCTCGGGTTGTTAAGGAGACAGGGTATTTGGTGACCGGGACCGGTGGCACCTCCCCCACCCCTTCTTCGCGGCCTGTCCCCCGCACGGTAGCGCTGCGCGTACTCAGTGCGGGAGTCTTCGCGCTCGCCGGACTGATCTTCTGGACGAGTTTCGACACCGCCAAGGGTGTGGACATCCGCAGCGACGACCCGCTGCCGAAGCTCTCCGACAACGTCCGCGGCAAGAGCGGTGACAATGAGCGACTGGAGAAGCAGGTCGCGGCGGACCGCCAGGACATCGACCGGCTCACCCGGCAGGGCAGCGGACTGTCCCCGGCCGAGAGCCGGCGGATCGACGCGCTCGGCGCGGCGGCCGGCACCGATCCGCTGACCGGTTCCGCCCTTCAGGTCACGCTCAACGACGCCCCGCCCAACGCCGTACCGCTGATCCCCGGCGTCCCCGACCCGCAGCCCAACGACCTCGTCATCCACCAGCAGGACCTCCAGGCGGTGGTGAACGCCCTCTGGCAGGGCGGCGCCCAGGGCATCCAGATCATGGACCAGCGGCTCATCTCCACCAGCGCGGTCCGCTGCGTCGGCAACACCCTCATCCTCCAGGGCCGGGTCTACTCCCCGCCCTACCGCGTCACCGCCGTCGGCGACCGGAAGAAGCTGCAGCAGGCTCTCGACGCCAGCCCCGCCATCCGGAACTACCTGGAGTATGTCCAGGCCTACGGCCTCGGCTGGACCGTGACGGCCCGGAAGTCGACGACGCTGCCCGGCTACGCCGGCTCGGTCGACCTCCACTATGCGAAACCTGTGAGCCCGCCCTGAACCAGCAGGTGAACCGATGCCGAAGCTTTGACCAGCAGAACCCCCCTCATGGGCGATCGCCCTCTACTCTGTTCCGGGGACTCGGAAGGAAGGCAGCGCATGTACGGCTGGATCTGGCGACATCTGCCGGGTAACGCGTATGTGAGGGCACTCACCTCACTCGTGCTGATCCTGGCCGTCGTCTACCTGCTGTTCCAGTACGTCTTCCCGTGGGCGGAGCCGCTGCTGCCGTTCAACCAGGTGACCGTCGACAACGACGGCAGCAACGGCAGCAGTGGTCTGCACGCCGTCAGTGGGGTGGCCGCGGTCCTATGAGTCCTCGCATCCTCGTGGTCGACAACTACGACAGCTTCGTCTTCAACCTGGTCCAGTACCTCTACCAGCTCGGCGCCGAGTGCGAGGTGCTGCGCAACGACGAGGTGGAACTCTCCCACGCGCAGGACGGCTTCGCCGGCGTGCTGCTCTCCCCCGGCCCCGGCACCCCGGAGGAAGCCGGGATCTGCGTGGACATGGTGCGGCACTGCGCGGAAACCGCGGTGCCCGTCTTCGGCGTCTGCCTCGGCGTGCAGTCGATGGCGGTGGCCTACGGCGGGGTGGTCGGGCGGGCGCCCGAGCTGATGCACGGCAAGACGTCGGCGGTGACGCACGACGGTACCGGCGTCTTCGCCGGTCTGCCGACCCCCTTCACCGCCACCCGCTACCACTCGCTGGCGGTCGAGGAGGACACCCTGCCGGACGAGTTGCGGGTCACCGCCCGGACGGAGAACGGGATCATCATGGGACTGCGGCACCGGGACGTCGCCGTCGAGGGCGTGCAGTTCCACCCGGAGTCGGTGCTCACCGAATGGGGACACCTGATGCTGGCGAACTGGCTGGCCGAATGCGGTGATCCGGGCGCGGTGGGCCGCTCCCGCGGGCTCGCCCCGGTGGTCGGGGCGGGCAGCCATACGGGGAGGGCCGGGGCGTGACCACGCTCCGCCCGGAGCGTGCCGCCGACGGCCCGATGTCCTACGAGGACACCGGGCAGTTCGCCGCTGTCGTGCAGCAACTGAACGACCCCCTGAACGACCCGCTGCCCGACCGCCCGCCGGCCGTCCCGGACGAGGAGCCGACCGCGCCCGGCCCGCCGGAGGTACGCGGGGAGGCGCCGGTCGAGGCTCCGCCGGTCCACCAGGACCCGCAGGCACGGCAGGAGGCGCCGCCGGTCCGCCCCGGGGCAAGGGAGCAGTCCCCCGCCGCCCGGCCCTTCTCACCGCCCGCCCCGCCCTTCTACGCCAGGCCGTTCACCTCGGACCTGCCCTCGGCGCCCCCCGGCGCCACACCGTGGTTCGGGGCGCCGGAGCCGGGGGAGCAGGCCGCGCCGGCCTGGACCGGGCCCGCGGCACCGGGGTCAGCAGGACCGGGGTTGGCAGGACCCGAGCCCGTACGGCCCGAGTTCCCGGGGCGGGAGTCCGTAGGGCAGGAGACCCAACCACCCGGGCCCGTACCGCCCGACCGGCCGGAGCCAGTACGAGCGGAGCCCTTCGTGGCGCCCGAGCCCGTCGTACGGGAGGCCTTCGTACGCACCGAGCGGGTACGCCCTCCCCGGGCCCTGGAGCCGGAGGACGTCGCCGAGACGGCGCAGCTTCCGATGCTGCGGCTGCCGCTGGCCGCCGAGCCGGAGGCCGAGGAGGCGCCGCGACCGGCGGAGCCGCCGTACCCGGCACCGTTCGGGGCGCCGGACGGGCAGCAGCTCGCCGGGGCCGAGGACAGCACCCGGCTGATGCCTCCGGTGCCACCGGCGCCGGCCACGCCCGCCGACGGAGGCCGGGCGGCGCGCCGGAAGGCCGCGCGGCAGGGCGGCGGGCACCGGGCGCGGGGACGCGGCCCGGGCGCGGGACCCGCGGTCGGCGCCACCTCGGCGGCGGAGCCGTCCGCGCCGCTCAGCCGGATCGAGGCCCGCCGGGCCGCGAAGGCCGCCAAGGACAGCCCGTCGGTCGTCATCAGCCGCATCGTCGGTGAGGTGTTCATCACCACCGGCGTCATCATGCTGCTGTTCGTGACCTACCAGCTGTGGTGGACCAACGTACGGGCCCACCAGCAGGCCAACAGCGCCTCCAACAAGCTGGAACAGCAGTGGCAGACCACCACGACCGGTCCGAGCCGGGCGGCCGGCACCTTCTCGCCGGGCCAGGGCTTCGCGATCATGTACATCCCGAAGCTGGACGTCAAGGCGCCCATCGCGCAGGGCGTGGACAAGACGTCGGTGCTCGACAAGGGCATGATCGGCCACTACGACGGCTCGCTGAACACCGCGATGCCGTGGGACAAGAGCGGTAACTTCGCGGTCGCCGCCCACCGCAACACCCACGGCGAACCGTTCCGGTACATCAACCGCCTCGTCCCGGGCGACAAGGTGGTGGTGGAGACGGCCACCACGTACTACACCTACGAGATCACCAGTGCGCTGGCGTCCACGCCGCCCACCAACATCGCCGTGCTGCAGCCCGTCCCGCCCGGCTCCGGCTTCACCGGGCCCGGCCGCTATCTCACCCTCACCACCTGCACCCCCGAATACACCAGCACCAATCGGCTGATCGTCTGGGGCAAGCTCATCGAGGAACGGCCGCGCAGCAAGGGCAAGCCCGACGCGCTGGTCCAGGGCTAGTACCGGTACCGACGGGAGCCGCACGGCCGGGCCCCACCGGTGACCCGGCCGCCACGAGTGACGCAGAGACGGAGAACGGAACAGCGTGACGAGCAGCAAGCCCGAGGGGCGGGGGCCCGTCGCGGCCACCATCAGCTTCATCGGCGAGATCCTGATCACCGCCGGACTCGTGCTGGCCCTCTTTGTCGTCTACTCCCTGTGGTGGACCAATGTCCTCGCCGACCGCCACGAGAAGCAGGCGGGGAACAAGGTCCGCCAGCAGTGGGCCCAGACCTCCACCGGCGGTCACGGCGCCGATGTCCCGGCCAGGGGACTGGACACCGCCGACGGCATCGGCTTCCTGCACGTCCCGGCGCTGGGCAAGAACTACGAGGTGCTGGTCAAGAAGGGCACCTCGACCAAGGTGCTCAACGAGGGCGTGGCCGGCTACTACACCGACCCGACCCCCGCCGCCATGCCCTGGGACACCGTAGGCAACTTCACCCTCGCCGCCCACCGCGACGGCCACGGCGCGAAGTTCCACAACATCGACAAGATCAGGACCGGCGACCCGATCGTCTTCGAGTCCAAGGACACCTGGTACGTCTACAAGGTCTACAAGATCCTCGACCAGACCTCGAAGTACAACGTCGCCGTCACCGACCAGGTCCCGAAGGAGTCCGGCAAGACCAAGCCGGGCCGCTACATCACCCTGACGACCTGCACCCCGGTCTACACCTCCCGCTACCGCTACATCGTCTGGGGCCAGCTGGTCCGCACGCAGAAGGTGGACCCGGCGCGGACACCGCCGGTGGAGCTGCGGTCGTAGCGGATCGCGGAAGCGGTCCGGGGGGACGGACGGCGACGGCGACGGCGACGGCGAGAAAGGGGGCGGCCCGCACATCATGTGCGGGCCGCCCCCTTCTCACGTGTGCCACCGAGCGCCGGTGGCGACCGGCTCAGCCGCCGCCCGGATTGCCCCCGCCACCGGGGTTGTTGCCCCCGCCGGGGTTGCCGCCGCCCGGGTTGCCGCCCATGGCGAAGAGCGTGATGTTCTGGCCTTCGTTGAGCGGGGTGTTGGGCGGCGGGTTGGTGCCGACGACGACCGCGTCGTCGGGCGCGTTGTTCACCGGCTGGACCTGGAGGTTGAGATTCAGGGCCTGCAGTTCCGCCCTGGCGTCCCCGACGGTCTTGCCCTGGAGATCACCGGGCATCGTCTGCTGCGGCGCCTGGGTCTGCGGACCGGACGAGAGGGTCAGCACGATCTGGGTGTCGAGCGGCTGGTCGCCCTGGTCGGGGGCCGGAGTCTGGCTGAGGACGCTGCCGGCCGGTACATCCGAGGAGGGCTGGTCCTGCGGCGCCTTGACGACATTGGTGAAGCCCGCGGCCGCGAGCTGCGTCTGCGCCTGGGCGAGCGGCTCCCGCTGGACGTTCGGAATCGGCTTCTGCTCCGGCGGCTCGGCGACCGTGAGGGTGACCGTGGCACCGGCGGCCAGCTTGGTGCCGGCCTCCGGCTTCATGGACAGCACGCTGTCCTTCGGATCCGTCGTGGTGGTCTTGATCTTCTCGACCACATTGAAGCCCTGGGCCACCAGCTGGGCCTTCGCGGCGTCGAACGGGTCGTTCGTGACGTCCGGCACCGCCTTCGGCGCCGGGCCCTTGGAAAGCGCGACCGTGATGGTCTTGTTGGGCGGGACGGGAGCGTCGGCCGCCGGGATCTGCTTGCAGATCGCGCCCTTGTCGACGTTGTCGCAGAAGGTGTCCGCGCTCGAAACGAGGGTGAGGTCGACATTGGCGGCCCTGGCCTTGGCATCGGCCAATGTCAGGCCGAGGAACCTCGGCACGGTGGCGCCGGCGCTGGGCGAGCCGCCGTCGAACAGCGCCTTGCCGAGGAAGATCGCACCCACCAGGACGAGGATGCCGGCGATGACCAGCAGCACCGTGGAAGTGTTGCTGCTCTTCTTCTGCCGGCGCCGGCCGGGGCGGTTGTCGTAGCCGTAACCGCCGTCGTCCTCGCGCATCGGCGGGAGCATCGAGGTGTGCTGGGCGTCCGGCTGGGACGGCAGCGCGGTGGTGGCGGCGCTGTCCCCGTAACCGTGGGACGGATAGCCGTAGCCCACCGAGCCCATCGCGGCGGCGGCGGCGACCGGCTGGCCGTCCAGGGCCGCCTCTATGTCGGCACGCATCTCGTCGGCCGACTGATAGCGGTAGTTCGGGTCCTTCGTCAGCGCCTTCAGGACGATCGCGTCCATCGTCGGCGTGACTTCCGGGTCGTAGATCGACGGCGGCTGCGGCTCTTCCCGTACGTGCTGGTAGGCGACGGCGACCGGTGAGTCGCCGATGAACGGCGGGCGTACGGTCAGCAGCTCGTAGAGCAGGCAGCCGGTGGAGTACAGGTCGGACCGGGCGTCGACCTGCTCACCCTTGGCCTGCTCGGGGGAGAGGTACTGGGCCGTACCTATGACGGCCGCGGTCTGCGTCATCGTCATGCCGGAGTCGCCCATGGCGCGGGCGATGCCGAAGTCCATGACCTTGACCTGGCCGGTCCGGGTCAGCATGACGTTGGCCGGCTTGATGTCGCGGTGGACGATGCCCGCGCGGTGGCTGTACTCCAGCGCCTGGAGGATGCCGACGGTCATCTCCATGGCCCGCTCGGGCAGCAGCTTGCGGCCGGAGTGCAGCAGCTCACGGAGGGTGGAGCCGTCCACGTACTCCATCACGATGTACGGAATGGAGACGCCGTCGACGTAGTCCTCGCCGGTGTCGTAGACGGCGACAATGGACGGGTGGTTGAGCGAGGCGGCCGACTGGGCCTCACGGCGGAACCGGGCTTGGAAGGACGGATCGCGGGCAAGATCCACCCGGAGCGTCTTCACGGCGACGGTACGGCCGAGCCGGGTGTCGTGGGCGAGATACACCTCGGCCATGCCACCGCGGCCGAGCACCGAGCCCAGCTCGTACCGGCCGCCGAGGCGACGCGGCTCTTCCATAGCTCTGCCCTCTCTCAAACCCGATCTTCAACCGAATCCGTTAACCATTGCCCTGTGCCTGCTCGGGCATACGCTACCGGGCGTACATGGTGCGACCGCGCCCTGGCCGCCCGCCGATACCTGACCGGTACCTGTCCGGGTCCGAGCTGGTTCCTCACTTGTTGAGGACGGCCTCCATCACCTTCTTGGCGATCGGCGCGGCCAGCCCGCCGCCGGTGATGTCGTCACGGTTGGCGGCGCCGTCCTCGACCACCACGGCCACCGCGACCGGCGAGCCCTGATCGGTCATGGCGTAGGACACGAACCAGGCGTACGGGCTCTTGTCGTTGTTGACGCCGTGCTGCGCGGTGCCGGTCTTGCCGCCGACGGTGACGCCGGGGATCTGGGCGTTGGTGCCGGTGCCGGAGCCGACCACGGTCTCCATCATCTTCTGCAGCTTCTGCGCGTTCTCCGGCGACAGCGGCTGGCTGAGCTTGCTGGGACTGGTCTGCGCGATGGTGCTGAGGTTGGGTGCCACCAGCTTGTCGACCTCGTACGGCTTCATCAGGGTGCCGTTGTTGGCGATCGCGCCGGCCACCATGGCCATCTGCAGCGGGGTGGCCGCGGTGTCGAACTGGCCGATGGAGGAGAGCGCCACCTGGTCCGGGCTCATCTTGGTGTCGAAGTTGCTGGCGTCGGCCCGGACCGGCACCAGCTGTTCCTTGTTGAAGCCGAACTGCTCGGCCTCGTCGACCATGGTCTTCAGGCCCATGTCGGCGCCGAGCTTGCCGAAGACCGTGTTGCAGGAGTACTTGAGGGCGTTGGTCAGCGTGGCGTTCTTGCAGGGGATGCTGCCCTCGTTGATCAGGTTGGTCCTGGTGTTCGGCAGCGTGTACGGGTCCGGGGAGTCGGTCGCCTTGTTCACATCGGTGATCGCGCCGGATTGCAGCGCCGCGGCGGCCGTGACCAGCTTGAACGTCGAACCCGGCGGGTAGGTCTGGCGCAGCGCCCGGTTCTGCATCGGGTCGTCCGCGTCGTTCTTCTGCTGGAGCCCCACCCAGTTCTTCTCGTCGGTGGTGGAGTTGCCGGCGATCGTCGAGGGGTCGTAGGACGGGGTGCTCGCCTCGGCGAGTATCGCGCCGGTCCGCGGGTCGAGCGCGACGACCGCGCCCTTCTTGCTGCCCAGGCCGTTGAAGGCGGCTTCCTGGGCCTTGGCGTTCAGGGTGGTGACGACGTTGCCACCCTGCTTCTGCTTACCGGTGAGCAGGTCGATGGTGCGGTTGAAGAACAGCCGGTCGTCGTTGCCGGTGAGGAACTTGTCGTCGACGCCCTCCAGGAAGGAGGTGCCGAACGCCTGCGAGGCGTGACCGGTCACCGGCGCCCACATCGGACCGTCGACGTAGGTCCGCTTGTACTTGAAGTCGCTGCCGGTGGTCGTGGTGTGGCCGGTGATCGCCTTGCCGTCGACGATGATGTCGCCGCGCGGCTGGGCGTACTGGTTGATGGCGACCCGGCGGTTGTGGGTGTCGCTGGAGAGCTGGCCGGCCTCGACGAACTGCACGTAGTTGACGCGCGCCAGCAGGGCGAGGACGAGCAGGCCGCAGAAGACCGCGACCCGTCGCAGGGGCTTGTTCACGGGCTGCGCACCACCTGGGTCGCTTCGGCGTCGGGGGAGGGGGCCGGGCTGGGCGCCGGCCGTCTGGCGGTGTCGCTGATCCGCAGCAGGATCGCGACGAGCGCCCAGTTGGCGATCACCGAGGAGCCACCCTGGGCGAGGAACGGCATCGTCATACCGGTCAGCGGGATGAGCCCGGTGACGCCGCCGGCCACCACGAACACCTGGAGCGCGAAGCCGCCGGACAGCCCGATGGCGAGCAGCTTGCCGAACGGGTCGCGGGCGGCCAGCGCGGTACGGATGCCGCGCTCGATCAGCAAGGCGTAGAGCAGCAGGACGGCCATCAGACCGGCCAGGCCCAGCTCCTCGCCGACGGTGGCGAGGATGTAGTCGCTCTTGGGGGCGATGCCGCCGATCAGCCGGGAGTAGCCCTGCCCGAGGCCGGAGCCGAAGATGCCGCCGGAACCGAAGGCGTACTGCGACTGCGCGGTCTCGGTGACCCCGCCGTGGTCGAGGGCCAGCGGGTGCAGCCAGTTCTGGACGCGGACCTGGACGTGCGGCTCGTAGGAGCCGACGGCGACCGCGCCGGCCGCGCTGAGCAGCAGACCGAAGACGATCCAGCTGGTCCGCTCGGTGGCGACGTAGAGCATGATCACGAAGAGGCCGAAGAAGAGCAGCGAGGTGCCGAGGTCGGTCTCGAAGACCAGGATCAGCATGCTCATGGCCCAGATGACCAGGATCGGGCCGAGGTCGCGGCCACGCGGCAGATACAGGCCCATGAAGCGGCGGCTGGCCAGCGCCAGGGCGTCCCGCTTGACCATCAGATAGCCGGCGAAGAAGACGGTGATGACGATCTTGGCGAACTCGCCGGGCTGCAGCGACCCGACGCCGGGGATGGTGACCCAGATCCGGGCGCCGAAGACCGGCGGGAAGAACACCGGCAGCACCAGCAGGATCATCGCCGCGAACATCGAGATGTAGGTGTACCGCTGGAGGATGCGGTGGTCCTTGAGGAAGACCAGCACGATCACGAACAGCGCCAGGCCCAGCGCCGACCACATCAGCTGCTTGGGGGCCATCGCGCCGCCCAGCGCGGGGGTGGTGATGGACGGTTCCTGGTCCAGCCGCCAGATCAGCACCAGGCCGAGGCCGTTGAGCAGGGTGGCGATCGGCAGCATCAGCGGGTCCGCGTACGGCGCGAACTTGCGCACCAGCAGATGCGCGCCGCCGGCCAGGACACCGAGGCCGACGCCGTAGCCGAGCAGGCCGGCCGGCACCGCGTCGTTCTTGGCCAGGCCCACGTTGATGTACGCGAAGACCGGGATGACCACGGCGAAGACGAGCAGCGCCAGCTCGGTGTTGCGGCGGTTGGGCGCGCCGATGGACGTGATGGTGGTGGTATTGCTGGCGCTCATGGCGAGCCGACCCCTCCTGCTACTGCTGGCCCGTACCGCATTCCCCGGCCAGGTTCTTCTCTTCCGGCGTCAGGGAGGGGGTGGGGGCGGTCGTCGGGGTGGGACTTGCGGTGGGCTTCTTCGTACCGGTCGTGGTGCCGGTCGTCGTACCGGTTGTGGCGCCGGGCTTCTTGCCGGTCGGCCCGGTGGCGCCGACCGAACCGCCGGTCTTGGGCGTGCTCGGCTTGGGGGGCGTGGCGGCCTTGATGTCGGCGACCTTCTTGCAGACGGTGGCCTGCTGGGCCAGCTCGTCCGCCTTGTCGTCGGCCTGCCCGAGGCTGCTGACCGCGATGGTGTCCTGGAGCCTGTTCTGCTGGTAGGTCGGCAGGTACTTGAGTTCGATGTCGGGACGGTCCTTGTGGACCTTCGACAGCTTCAGCCAGGCGAGTTTCTGGTCGATGCCCTGGTAGACGGCGACGTGATCGCCCTTGGCACCCACGTAGTACTGCGTCTGGGTCCAGGCGTAGGCGCCGTACACGCCGCCGCCGATCACCGCGAGAACGACCAGGCTGACCACGCTGCGCTTGATCCAGGGGTGGCCCTTGGCGGGCTTGTCGAAGTCGTCGTCGTCATAGCCGTTGAAGGTGCCGAGCACACCGCCGGCGGTCTCGTCGCCGCTGCCGGGCGGGCCGAAGGCGCCCGCCGGGCCGGCCTGGTGCGGGGTGCGGCCGAGTTCGGAGGCGCGGCCGGCCGGGGTCTGCAGGTGACGGGCGTCCTGGAGCGGCAGCTGGGTGTCGGCCACCGCGCCGACCACCACGGGGGTGTCATTGAGCTGGGCCGCCAGCGTGTCGCCGTCGTCGGTGTCGAGGACATCGGCGACGATGCACGTGATGTTGTCGGGCCCGCCGCCGCGCAGCGCGAGCTGGATCAGCTCCTGCACGGTCTCGTGCGGGGCCTGATAGCCGGCGAGGGTGTCTTCCAGGGTCTGGTGGCTGACCACTCCGGACAGACCGTCGGAGCAGATCAGATAGCGGTCGCCGACCCGCACCTCACGGATGGACAGGTCGGGCTCGACGTGTTCGCCGCTGCCCAGCGCGCGCATCAGCAGGGAGCGCTGCGGGTGGGTGGTGGCCTCTTCCTCGGTGATGCGGCCCTCGTCCACCAGCCGCTGCACCCAGGTGTGGTCCTGGGTGATCTGGGTCAGTACGCCGTCCCGGAGCAGGTAGGCGCGCGAGTCGCCGACGTGCACCAGGCCGAGGCGCTGACCCGTCCACAGCAGGGCGGTCAGGGTGGTGCCCATGCCCTCCAGTTGCGGGTCCTCCTGGACCATGTGCAGCAGCTGGTCGTTGGCCCGCTGCACCGCGGTACCCAATGAGGTGAGGATGTCGGAACCGGGGATGTCGTCGTCGAGGGTGACGATGGTGGAGATGACCTCGGAGGAGGCGACCTCACCGGCGGCCTGGCCGCCCATTCCGTCGGCGATCGCGAGCAGACGGGGGCCGGCGTAGCCGGAGTCCTCGTTCCCCTCGCGGATCATGCCCTTGTGCGAACCGGCGGCGAAACGCAGGCTCAGAGACATGCGTACCTCCCCCGTCGGCTCCGGGTACATCCGCACGCCGCCCACCCTCTCGCTCGCGTGTCGTGGCTCCGCTCGCCCATTGTCCGACTACTTCCGCAGCTCGATGACGGTCTTCCCGATGCGGATCGGCGCACCCAGCGGGACCGGTGTGGGCGTGGTCAGCCGGTTCCGGTCCAGATAGGTGCCGTTCGTGGATCCGAGATCCTCGACGATCCACTGGCCGTCGCGGTCCGGGTAGATCCTGGCATGCCTGCTGGACGCATAGTCGTCGTCGAGCACAATCGTGGAGTCGTGCGCCCGGCCCAGGGTGATGGTCTGGCCCTGGAGCGCGACCGTGGTGCCGGCCAGCGACCCCTCGGCGACCACCAGCTTGGTGGGTGCGCCGCGCCGCTGCCGGTTGCCCTGGGGCTGCTGGCGTGCGGGCGGCGGCGCCTGTTGCTGGCGCTGCTGCGGTGGACGGGACTGGGTGTCACCGCGGCGCGCGCCGCGCTGGGTCACCCGGGTCCCGAACAGGTCGCTGCGGATGACCTGGACTGCGACGATCACGAACAGCCACAGAACGGCGAGGAAACCCAACCGCATGACCGTCAGGGTCAGCTCTGACATTGCCCCCGCTTCACCCTTCGGCTTGCCGATACACGATGGTGGTGCTCCCCACGACGATGCGGGAGCCGTCGCGGAGCGTAGCGCGCTGGGTGTGCTGTCCGTCCACCACGATGCCGTTTGTGGACCCGAGGTCCTGGACGACGGAGGGCGTACCGACCCGGATCTCGGCGTGTTTGCGTGATACGCCCGGATCGTCCACCCGTACATCGGCCTCGGTGGACCGGCCGAGCACCAGGGTGGAGCGGGAGATCTGGTGGCGGGTTCCGTTGATCTCGATCCAGCGGCGAACGCTTGCCGCGGCGGAACCGGCCGGGTAGCCGGTGCCGGGAAGCCGGGTGACCGGGGCGGGACCGGCCGCCGGTCCGCCACCGCCCTGGGTGAGAGCGCCGGGAGGCGGCGCCGGGGGCATCGGCGGGGCGCTGACCGGGGCGATGCCCTGGCCGCCCTGCGGATAGGCCGGACGCTGCTGGTAGCCCGGCGGATTCTGCGGCTGGTACGCGGCCGGAGGCGGGCTCTGCTGCTGGTGCTGAGGGCTCTGGGACTCACTGGACGCCAGCGTGCGGCTGCGCACCCGGTACAGACCCGTGTCCAGGTCGTCGCCCCGCTCCAGATGGACCTTGACGGGGCCCATGAAGGTGTAGCGCTGCTGCTTGGCGTAGTCCTTGACCATGCCGGCCAGTTCGTCGCCGAGCTGGACCGCGTACGGGCTCAGCCGCTCGTAGTCGCCGGTGCTCAACTCCACGATGAAGTCGTTCGGCACCACGGTGCGTTCGCGGTTCCAGATCGTCGCGTTGTTGTCACACTCACGCTGCAGCGCGCCCGCGATCTCCACGGGCTGCACCTCGCTCTTGAACACCTTGGCGAAGGTCCCGTTCACCAGGCCCTCCAGTCGCTGCTCAAAGCGCTTCAGTACACCCACCGGGCACCTCCCTCCTCGGGGCCTTTCTTCGAGTCATTTCCGATACTGCTTACTGATCGTATCCACGCGTGGGAAAAACAGCTGGTTCCCCGAACTTGCTGGACAGGGCAGTGTCAACTCTCACACCGTGCCGTGTCTGCCGACCCCTGCCCACAGCGATGGTAGATGCGGCATCCGTCCTCGGTGCCCGGTTCATCGGTCCCCGTCCGGCCGTGTGCCCCATCCGTCGCCACCAGTGTCCCGCACCGCCACGCTCCTCCGTCCCGCCCTGCCCCGCCGCCCGGTCCGGCGGCCGCTCCGTCCGCCGCTCCGGCGCCCGGTCCGGTGCCTTCCGGGCACTCCGCTTCCTCGTACCCCCGCCTGCTCCGCTCAAGGCCAAACACATGTGATTCCACCCCGGACGGCGTGCTAATCTTCTGCATGTCGGGAGGCGCTCCCACACCAACAGGACCGGCCAGTCCGCCTCGTGTGCAAGAGCCAAACGACAACACCCATGCGCGGGTGGCGGAATAGGCAGACGCGCTGGATTCAGGTTCCAGTGCCCGAAAGGGCGTGGGGGTTCAACTCCCCCCTCGCGCACATAGTTGACAGAGCCCCTGTCCCGGAGAGATCCGGGACGGGGGTTTCTGTTTTTCCCGCTTCTCGGACCATGGTGGCGGTCGCCGCCGTGAAAGCCGCCCCCATGGTCATTCCAACTTCGACATGTCAAAGCTAGACCTTCCACTCTTGACCTGTCAAGAGTGGAAGGTAGGCTGTCCGCATGAGTCTTCGCCACGCGGTCCTCGGGCTGCTCGCCGAACGTCCCGCCAGCGGCTACGACCTGATGAAGCTGTTCGAGACCTCGCTCGCCAATGTCTGGCCCGCCACGCAGAGCCAGGTGTACGGAGAGCTGGGCAAGCTGGCCGCGTCCGGCCTGCTGACGGTGTCCGCGGAGGGCCCGCGCGGGCGGAAGGAGTACGCGATCACCGCCGAGGGCCTGGCGGAGCTGCGGCGCTGGCTGACGCAGACCGAGCCGGAGCGCCACCGCCGCAGCGAGACCCTCCTTCGGGTGTTCTTCCTCGGCGTCCTCACCCCGGTGGAGGCCACCGTGTATCTCGGTCTCGAAGCCGCCCACGCCGCGGCCGGCCATGCCGCGCTCGAAGAGCTGGACGCGTCGGTGTCCTGGGGGGACGACCCGGCGTCGCTCTATGGCCGGCTCGCCCTCGAGTACGGCGTGCGGCTCATGGTGATGCAAGAGGAGTGGGCGCGCTGGGCGGTGCGGCAGGTCGAGGCCGCGGAGCACTCGCTTTCCCGGCGCGCGCCCGATTCGGGAGAAAAGACCGATTAAGGGAGCGTCAAGCATTCGCCCCCGACGCGGGGAACGGTGGCACGCGGCGGGGAACCGGGGCAGGCTGGTGTCCGTTGGAGTCAATGGGCAAAGGAATCGTCAAATGGCGCGGCCCGCGCCGAACCGAGCAGGGAGATCCACCATGGGTGTCAGCCTCTCCAAGGGCGGCAATGTCTCGCTGACGAAGGAGGCCCCCGGACTCACGGCGGTCACCGTCGGCCTGGGCTGGGACGTACGCACCACCACCGGTGCGGACTTCGACCTCGACGCGAGCGCGTTGCTGCTGGACACGTCGGGCAAGGTCGTCTCGGACAAGCACTTCGTGTTCTTCAACAATCTCAAGAGCCCCGACGGGTCGGTCGAGCACACCGGTGACAACCTCACCGGTGAGGGCGAGGGCGACGACGAGGCGATCAAGGTGAGCCTGGCCACCGTCCCCGCCGATGTGGACAAGATCGTCTTTCCGGTCTCGATCTACGACGGCGAGACCCGGCAGCAGAGCTTCGGCCAGGTCCGCAACGCCTTCATCCGCGTCGTCAACCAGGCCGGCGGCGCCGAGATCGCCCGCTACGACCTCACCGAGGACGCCTCCACCGAGACCGCGATGGTCTTCGGCGAGCTCTACCGCAACGGCGCCGAGTGGAAGTTCCGCGCCGTCGGCCAGGGCTACGCCTCCGGGCTGCGCGGTATCGCGCAGGACTTCGGCGTCAACCTCTGACGCAGCGGACCGGGCGAGTGCGGCGGAGCCGCGACCACCGACGGAGACATCGTCGGCGGGTCGCGGCTCCGTGCGTTGCGCCTCCCGCGCCGCTGGACGCGTCAGGCGGTGGGCAGCGGGAGCTCGAACCAGACCACCTTGCCGACCGCCTTACGACTGGTCCCCCAGCGGCGGGACAGATGCGAGACCAGCGCCAGCCCGCGTCCCCGCTCGTCGTCGGCGTCGGCGCGCTGCAGATGGGGCAGGTTGTGGTTGTCGTCGCTGACCTCGACCAGCAGTTTGCCGACCCGCATCAGCCGTAGCTCCACCTCGTAGGACGCCGCCCTGATGGCATTGGTCACCAGCTCGCTGACCAGCAGCTCCGTCGTGTCGCTCAGCCGCTCCAGGCCCCACTGGGCGAGCTGGCGGCGGGTCAGCTCACGAGCCGCGGCCACCTCGCCGTTGTCCAGGCGCAGGGTCCAGCTCGCCACGTCCTGCGGCGCGATCCCCTCGAAGCGGGCGACGAGCAGCGCCACATCGTCCCTTCGGTCCTCGGAATGCACCCGGGCCAGGATCTGCGCGCACACGTCCTCGGGCGTCTGCTCCGGCTCGATCACGGTGGCGCACAGCGCGGCGAGTCCGGCGTCTATACCCTGACCGCGCACCTCCACCAGGCCGTCCGTGCACAGCACCAGCCAGCTGCCGTCCGGCACCAGGACCTCGACCGTCTCGAACGGCACTCCGCCCACCCCGATCGGCGCGCCGCCGGGGATCTCCAGCAGCTCGCTGTGCCCGTCGTAACCGGCCGACAGCACGGGCGGGATATGACCGGCGTTGGCCAGCGTCAGCGTTCTCAGGATCGGGTCGTAGACGGTGTACACACAGGTGGCGAGGTGTTCGGGGCTGAGCCGGTGGGCGAGGTTGTCGAGGTGGCGCAGCAGCTGCGCGGGCGGCAGGTCGAGGGCCGCCATGGTGATGACGGCGGTGCGGAACTGGCCCATCACCGCGGCTGCCTGGAGTCCGTGCCCCATCACGTCGCCGACGATCAGGGCGACCCGGCCGCCGGGCAGCTGGATCGCGTCGAACCAGTCGCCGCCGACCTGGGCCTGCCGGTCGCCGGGCATGTAGTGGTGGGCGATCCGGACACCGGGGATGCGGGGCGGCCGGGTCGGCATCATCGAGCGCTGCAGGGTGGCGGCGGCGCGCGACTCCTGGCGGTGCAGCCGGGCGTTGTCGATGTGCACGGCGCTGCGGGCCACCACTTCGGTGGCGGTGGCGGCGTCCCGTGCGTCGAACGGGCGGCGGCCGGGACCGCGCAGGAAGCACACCCGGCCGAGTACGGTGCCGCGCGCCGTGAGCGGCGCCACGATCATCGAGTGGCCGCCGAGCAGCGGTCCCAGCGCGGGCACGCCGAGGTCGACCGCGATGTCGTCGGCGAGGGTCGGGTCGACGACCGGTACCAGTACGGGGTCGCCCAGCCGCGGCACGATCTCGTCGGCGGACAGCATCAGCAGCTCGCCCTCGGGCAGCGCCGTCTCCCACACCCCGATCGGCCCCTCGTGCGCGATGGCGACCCGGCGGACCAGCACCTTCTGGCCGGGCCGGTCGTCGTTGGGCGGCTCGGTGTCGGAGAAGAGCTGGTCCACCACCAGCACGGCCGCGAAGTCGGCGAAGCGCGGGACGGTCACCGTGCACAGCTCGCGGGCCGTGGTGTGCAGATCGAGGGTGGAGCCGACCACTGCGCCGGTCTCGCGCAGCAGCGCCAGCTGCTCGTCGAGCGCGTTGCCCGCCACCGGGCGGCCGACCGGCGTGGCCTGCTGCGGGGACGCCGGGTCGCCGCGGCCGGGCGGCACGGTCGTGAAGGAGGGTGACGACCGCGGCGCCGAGAACGAGGCCACCGACGGCAGCGGCACCGCGGTGAGCGCCGAGGCACTGGACAGGTCGGCGACCGGCGACGCGGTGCCGCTGGTGGTGGGCCCGTGCGGGTGCGGGGGCGGCAGCAGTTCCCGGCGCACCGAGGGCGCGGCCGGCTGTGCGGCGACCGCGAACCTCGCGTAGTCGTGCGGAATGACCGGCAGCCGTGTCCCTCCCTCGACTTCGAGACCGGGATGTCCGAGCGGTGCGATCTGCCGTACGAGGCGGTCCAGCCGGCCGGGGCTGACACCGGGCAGCACGCCGACCAGCCGGGCGGCCATCGCCTGACCCCGCGCTGGGTCCGCGGCGGGGGTCAGCACGGCGGCGACCGAGATGTCCTGCCGCTGCGGACCCTCCGCGGTGTAGGGCAGCAGCCGGCCGCCGAGGGCGACCCGCAGGCCGCCGGTCCGCAGCGGTTTGGCATGCGTCGCGATGGCGAGCAGGCTCCGGCCGCCGGGCTCGACGATCCGGTACGTCCACCACAGGACGTCCTTGAGGACGCCGTCCCGGTCGGTGGCCGCCAGCGCGCCGGCCCAGGCCGGGTTGGTGAGGTCGTCCAAGAGGTCGAGAGTGTCCTGGTGCTGCGCCGCCGACCGTACGGCGGCGGTGGCGGCGATCGGGGGCGTCGCCGAGAGCAGTCCGGAGGCGCGGTGGCCGAAGACGCCTTCCCAGCGGTGCCCGAAGAGTTCCTCCGCGCCGCGGTTCCAGTACGAGATGCGGCCGTCGGGGTCGACACAGAGCACGGCGAGGCGCACCAGCGCGGCCACTCCCGGTACGGGCTCGGCCGGCCCGTACGGCGGCGCGGCCGGTGCCGGTACGGAGGCGACGGCCTGCCCCGTTGTGGGCGAGGGGGCGGAAACGCGCCGGGGCGCGGATCGGCCGTTGCCGGACGGGCTCCGCCGCTGCTCGTGCGAGCCGTTCCCCGCCGGGAGGCCGGGCTGCTCGTGCGGCTCGGGCTCTTCGCGGTGGTCAGGGCCGACCGGACGGTCGGTGTGACGCTCTGCGTCGGGGACTGCGGCCTGCCGGGTGATCTCATCCAACGTCGTGCACCTGCGGTTCGGCGCTGAGTAGGGTTTCGGGTCCAGGCAAGCACGAAACCCTGGGCAGAGTCGACCGCATTCCCCGATTTCCCCTCCGCAGTGGGATGATGACGGGTGGTCGGCTGACGCGGACGACCCGTCAGGAAGGCGCGGCGGAACCGCCGGCGCCGATCGGCGCGCGCGGGTGCCGTGGCCGGGTCCGGGTGGTCCGAAGCGTTGTTCCACGTGGAACATGCGGCGGCGGGAAAGACTCTGTGCCCTGCGACGTCCTGGTCCTTGCGCGGCGGGCCGCCGCACCCCGGTCGACGGTGTCCTGGCTGTTCGGACCGGCCGGACCGGTGGCCGCACGCCCCCGGGCTTGGCGTTTGAGAGGTATCGGCTGCGCAGGGCCTAGGCTGTCCGAGTGACGAACACCTCCGATACCGAGTCCTCCGCCGCCCCCTCCGCGCCCGCGTCGGGAGCCGAGGACCGGCTGGCGAAGGCGGTGCGCGCCGCCGAGCAGGCCCTCATCGAGTTCGAGATCGCGGTGGAGACCTACCGGGTCGAGGTGGAGAACTTCTCCCGGCTGCACCACCAGCGGCTCGGCCCGATGTACGCCCGGCTCGACGAGCTGGACGCGCTGGTCGCGGAGGCCGTCGCGGCACACAGCGGCGACCGGGCGGACATCGAGCGGGCCTGGGAGGCCAGGGCGCTGGTGATGCCGATGCCGGGGGTGGAGGAGCTCTTCGGCGGACTGCTGGGCTCGGACGGAGTCCGGCCGGTGGAGGACCCGAACCCGCCGCGCCGGGTCAGGCCCGGCAAGGAGGCCCAGCGCCTCTACCGGGAGCTCGCCCGCAAGGCCCATCCCGACCTCGCCCAGGACGACGCCGAGAAGGACCGACGCAGCACCTTCATCGCCCGGGTCAACGAGGCGTACGCCTACGCCGACGAAGATCTGCTCCGGGCGCTGGCCGAGGAGTGGGACGCCGGGCCGGTGCCGGAGGAGGAGCTGCCGGGGGAGGCCGAGGTGCTCTACGCCCGGCTGGAATGGCTGGCCGAGCGCAAGGAGAAGCTGGCCGCGCTGGCCGCGGAGCTGGCCGACAGCGCGATCGGGCAGATGATGGGGCTGTCGCCCGACGACCCCGACGCGCTGCTCAACGAGATCGCCGAGCAACTGCTCACCCAGGTCTCCCAGCGCGAGGCCAGGCTCGCCGAACTGGTCCGCCAGACGTCCGGTGGCTGAGGCTCCGCCGCTCGTGGGTACCACCGACCGGCGGTCGGACCCCGGACGGCTGAGGTAGCTTTTCCACGTTCCCTGTGAACGGTTCGCCTCCGGTGCGGGCCGTCGCTCCAGCCCGTGTCCCAGGAGGCCGCGTCCCTATGTTCCGCTCCCAGCTGCCCGCGGTGGATGCCGCCGCCGTACCGGCCGACGCGATCCTGCTGGACGTCCGGGAGAACGACGAGTGGGCCGCCGGGCACGCCGACGGCGCCGTCCACATCCCGATGGGCGAAGTCGTCTCCCGTATGGCCGAGCTGCCCGAGGGCGGCCGGGTGCATGTGGTGTGCCGGGTCGGCGGACGCTCGGCCCAGGTCACCCAGTATCTGATCGGCCAGGGCGTCGACGCGGTGAACGTCAGCGGCGGCATGCTCGACTGGGAGGCCGGCGGCCGCCCGGTGGTGGACGACAACGGCGCCGACGGCTACGTCCTCTGAGCGGTCCGGTGAGCCCGCCGCACCGGGCTCACCGGTCTGACTCGTCCGGCGTCGTCCGACGCCGTCCGGCGGGCGTCCGCCGTGATGACGGCGCACCTGGTCAGGCGTCGAAGTCGACCTCGACCTCGGGTGTGACCGGATGCGACTGGCAGGCCAGCACATAGCCGGCCTCCGTCTCCTCCGGTTCCAGCGCGAAATTGCGGTCCATCCGAACCTCGCCCGCGATCAGCTTCGCCCGGCAGGTCCCGCACACCCCGCCCTTGCACGCGTAGGGGGCGTCGGAACGGTTGCGCAGCACCGTCTCCAGCAGGGACTCCCGGCCCGCTGACGGCCAGCTGCCGCCGCGCCCGTCGAGCGTCGCCCGCACGGTGGCGCCGCCGGGTATCGGCCCGGCCGTGACCGGGCTCGTGGGCGCCTCGTCCACATGGAAGATCTCCTGATGGACCCGGGAGCGCGGCACGCCCAGGGTGCGCAGCGCCCGCTCCGCAGCGCCGACCAGGCCCAGCGGCCCGCACAGATACCAGCCGTCCACCGCCGGCACCGGCAGCAGCGCCGGAAGCAGTGCGGTGAGCCGCTCCTCGTCCAGACGGCCCGAGGGCAGCCCGGCCTGCTGCTCCTCCCGGGACAGGGCGGACACCAGCTGGAAGCGGTCGGGCCACCGGTCCTTCAGATCGGCCACCTCCTCCAGGAACATGGTGGACGCGGCTGTGCGGTCACTGCGGATCAGGCAGAAGGAGGCTTGTGGCTCCCGCGCGAGAAGGGTGCCGACCTGCGAGAGCACCGGGGTGATACCGCTGCCGCCGACGACCGCCGCGAACCGCCCGGGGCGCGGTTCCAGCACGAACCGCCCGGCCGGGGTCATCACGTCCAGCACTTCCCCGGTCAGCAGTTCCTTGAGGGCGTAGGTGGAGAACTCGCCGTCCTCGACCCAGCGCACACCGACCCGCAGCCGACGCGGCCCGGAACCCGGCTCACCCGCTGCCGGCTCGGCCGGCACCGGATCGCACAGCGAGTACGTGCGCCTGACCTCGGCGCCCGCCACCCGCCGCCGGACGGCGATGTGCTGGCCCGGCGCGTAGCGGTAGGCGGCGCGCAGTTCCTCGGGCACCTCGAAGGAGATGGTCACCGAGTCATCGGTGAGCGGGCGGACCTCCGTCACCCGGAGTGGATGGAACATCACACCTCCTTGAAGTGGTCGAACGGTTCGCGGCAGGACTCGCAGCGGCGCAGCGCCTTGCAGGCGGTGGACGAGAAGCGGCTCAGCAGCCGGGTGTCGGTCGAGCCGCACCGCGGGCAGCGGATCGCCAGGTCCACCGCCACCGGACCGCCCGCCACCGGACCGCCCGCCACCGGACCGCCCGCCACCGGACCGCCCGCCACCGGGCCGCCCGCGGCCGCTGACCGGTCCGTGCGGGCCGCGCCGGGGGGAAGGCGGCGCGGCGGTGCCACTCCGGCCGCGGCGAGCTTGCGGTGGCCCTCCGGACTGATCGCGTCGGTCGACCACGCGGGTGCGAGCACCGTCCGCACCTCGACCTCGGCCATGCCGTGCGCCTTCAGCACCTCGGTCACATCCGCGGCCATGGTGTCGATGGCCGGGCAGGCCGTCCAGGTCGGGGTCAGCTCCACGGTGACCCGTCCGGGCCCGAGGACCCGCAGACCGCGCAGCACGCCCAGCTCGGCCAGCGAGACCACCGGGAGCTCCGGGTCGGGTACGGCGCCGGCCAGCCGCAGCAGCTCGCGCTCCAGCGCGGTCGCGGCGGGTGCGTCGGCGGTCACCACGATGCCCCCGGGTGGGCGCGGTGCAGATACTGCATCTCGGCCAGCAGGCGCCCGAACGGCTCGGTGTGCACACCCTGGCGCCCCGCGCCCGCCGACCACGGAGTCCGGTCCCGGCCCTCCGGTATCGCCAGCGTCGCCCGCTCCACGGTCGCCGTCACCCGTTCCAGCCAGCGATCGCGCAGTGCGGGCGGCGAGGCGGGAAGGCCCTCCAGCGGGTCGAAGAGCTCGCCGGTGTACCGCCACAAGCCGTCGAGCGACCGTTGCATCCGGCGGTGGCTCTCCTCGGTGCCGTCGCCGAGCCGCAGGGTCCACTGCTCGGCGTGGTCCCGGTGGTAGGCCACCTCCTTGACCGCCTTCGCCGCCAGCGGCGCGAGCTCGCCGCCGGACCCGGCCAGTTCGGCGTAGAGCAGCTCCTGGTAGACCGAGAAGTACAGCTGGCGGGCGATGGTCTCGGCGAAGTCACCGTTGGGGCGCTCCACCAGCTGCACATTGCGGAATTCGTGTTCCGCGCGCAGGAACGCCAGCTCGTCCTCGTCGCCGGTCAGCGAGAGCAGGGTGCGGGCCTGTCCGAGCAGGTCGAGCGCGATGTTGGTGAGGGCGACGTCCTCCTCCAGCACCGGAGCCTTCCCCGCCCACTCCCCCAGCCGCTGGGCAAGCACCAGGGCGTCGTCGCCGAGTGCGCGTGCGGCGGCAGCGCTCGCGCCGGTCAGCGCCGGGGCCCGGGGGGCCGTGGCCGTGGTCGGTCCGACTGTCTTGGCTGTTTCGGCTGTTTCGGCTGTCTCGATGGAGCTCACAGGTGCTTCACCCCTTCCGGGATCTCGTAGAACGTCGGGTGCCGGTACGGCTTGTCGGCGGAGGACGCGAAGAACGCGTCCTTCTCGTCGGGGGAGGAGGCGGTCACCGCGGTGGACGGCACCACCCAGATCGAGACGCCCTCGGCCCGTCGGGTGTACAGGTCGCGGGCGTTGCGCAGGGCCATCTCCGCGTCGGGTGCGTGCAGGCTGCCGGCGTGGGTGTGGCTGAGCCCGCGGCGGCTGCGGACGAAGACCTCCCACAGCGGCCACTCGCCGCCGCTCCGCCCGGTCCGGTCCCCGGTCATGCCGCCGCCTCCCCGTGCTTGGCGGCGTAGGCGACGCCCGCGTCCCGTACCCAGGTGCCTTCCTCGTGCGCCGCCCGGCGCTGTTCCATCCGCTGGTCGTTGCACGGGCCGTTGCCGCGCAGCACCTCCTGGAACTCGGTCCAGTCGATCGGCCCGTAGTCGTACGCCTCCCGCGACGCGTTCCACCGCAGCTCGGGGTCCGGCAGCGTCAGGCCCAGCACCTCGGCCTGCGGGACGCATATGTCCACGAAGCGCTGCCGCAGCTCGTCGTTGGAGTGGCGCTTGATCTTCCAGGTCATGGACTGGGCGGAGTGCGAGGACTCGTCGTCCGGCGGGCCGAACATCATCAGCGACGGCCACCACCAGCGGTCCACCGCGTCCTGGGCCATGGCGTGCTGGGCGGGGGTGCCCCGGCTGAGGGCCAGCAGCAGTTCGTACCCCTGCCGCTGGTGGAAGGACTCCTCCTTGCAGATCCGCACCATGGCCCGGGCGTAGGGGCCGTAGGAGCAGCGGCACAGCGGGACCTGGTTGGTGATCGCGGCGCCGTCCACCAGCCAGCCGACCGCGCCGACATCCGCCCAGGTCAGCGTCGGGTAGTTGAAGATCGAGGAGTAGCGCTGGCGGCCGGTGTGCAGCTTGTCCAGCAGCTCGTCCCGGCTCACGCCCAGCGTCTCGGCCGCGCTGTAGAGGTAGAGGCCGTGGCCCGCTTCGTCCTGGACCTTGGCCATGAGGATCGCCTTGCGGCGCAGCGAGGGCGCCCGGCTGATCCAGTTGGCCTCCGGCTGCATACCGATGATCTCCGAGTGCGCGTGCTGGGCCATCTGGCGGATGAGCGTGGCCCGGTAGGCGTCCGGCATCCAGTCGCGGGGCTCGATTCTCGCGTCGGCGGCCACCGCGGCGTCGAAGGCCGCCGACATGGCGTCCTGCTCCGCCGCCGCGGTCGCCGGGGGCTGCGCCGTGGTCGTCATCGGACCCTCCCTCTTCCTCGCCTGAGTCGGACGACGAATCGACCGACCGACCGATCGTTCGGTTCCCTTCATGGTCGAGCGCGCAAGAGGTGGGTGTCAAGCCGTTCCTCAGCCTGTGGATAACTCGGTAAGGTCACCGCCGGGTCCCTGGATGGGTAGCGTGCTTGCGCGGCAGCAGGCTGCCGGGCAGCTGGCGAGATCGGAGAGACGATGGAGTCAACGCAAGGGCCGCCGCCCCGGGTGGCCGCACTCTCGCTTCCCGGACGCATAGTCGTGGCCGTGGCGGTGGGGGCCGTGACGGTGGGGGCGCTGTTCCACCTGGCCATGGTGTTCCTGCATGTCGCGCCGTCGAACACGCTCAGCAAGGAGCACGCCGCGGCGGTCAGCGACTACATCTATCCGGAGTTCGAGCAGAACTGGAAGCTGTTCGCTCCCGATCCGCTGCAGCAGAACATCCACGTCGAGGCGCGGGCCGAGGTCCGCAGGCCCGGTGGCGCCGTCCAGACCACCGCCTGGGTCGACATGACCGGCGAGGACATCGCGGCCATGCGGCACGACCCGCTGCCCAGCCACACGCAGCAAAACGAACTCCGCCGCGCCTGGGGCTACTACACCGACACGCACGACCAGCAGGAGCAGCCCAACGCGGGCGATCGCAGCGACATGAGCCGCGCGTATCTGCAGAACATCCTGCAGGACCGTTTCGGCCGGCGGCTGAACGGCGGCGACGTGGTCCGTATCCAGGCCCGCGCCGCCACCACCCAGGTCCAGCAGCCGCCGTGGATCGCCGGCGCGACCAGCACGAGCCCCGAGTACCGCACGCTTCCGTGGTGGTCCGTGGACACCACGCCGGCCGGGCAGGAGAACGCCTCGTGAGCGCCCCCCATAGTCACGCCCCCGACTCCCAGGCCGCCTTCACCGCGGACAGCGGGTCGCCGTTCGCCGCCTTCGGCCTCCGCCTGGACCGGTCCATCGCCCACGGTCTGCGCCGCGCGACCGAGACCGTGCTGGGCCCGTATCAGAGCGCGATCGTCCGGATCGGTTTCTCGCTGACCTGGCTGCTGTACCTGCTGCGCGAATTCCCGCACCGCGACGAGCTCTACGGCCCCGGAAGTCCCTGGAGCTTCGATCTGGCCAAGCGCCTGATCGCGGGCAACCACGCGTTCAGCGTGGTGATGTGGAGCGACAGCCGGGCCTGGTTCGAGATCGTCTACGCGCTCGCGATCGTGGCGAGCGCGACGCTGCTGCTGGGCTGGCGGACCCGGACCTCCGCGCTGCTGTTCATGGTCGGGGTGCTGTCACTGCAGAACCGCAGCGTGTTCGAGGGGGACGGCGGTGACAACGTCGTCCACATCATGGCCATCTATCTCGCCTTCACCCGCTGCGGACAGGTCTGGTCCCTCGACCACCGCCGGGCGCTGCGGCGGGCGGCCCGCGCCGAAGCCGCCGCCGAGCCGCCGACCCCGGAAGCGGCGGACGCGACCGGCCGGACCGGCCAGGGTGACCTCGACCCCATCGGCATCGCCCTGTGGACGGTGCTCGGCGCCGCCCTGGTCGCCGCCTCCCTCGGCGGGAAGCTCAGCTCCGGGTGGGGGCTGATCTTCTGGGGCTGCTGGATCGGCCAGGCCGTGTGGTGGGCGGTGCGGCGGTACGCGCCGGGCGAGCCCCGCACGGTGCTCGACTTCGTCGGCAACATCGTCCACAACGGCGCCATGCTCGTCATCGCCGCCGAGGTGTGCCTGATCTACTCCACGGCCGGCTGGTACAAGATCCAGGGCAGCCGCTGGCAGGACGGCACCGCGCTGTACTACCCGCTCCACCTGGACGACTTCAGCCCCTGGCCCGCGCTGTCGCACGCCTTGGCCGGCAGCGACATCATGGTCATGCTGATCACCTACGGCACCGTCATCGTCCAGGTCGCCTTCCCCTTCACGCTGTTCAACCGCCGGGTGAAGAACGTCCTGCTGTGCGCGATGATCCTGGAGCACGCGTCGATCGCGATCGTGCTGGGGCTGCCCTTCTTCTCGCTCGCGATGATCGCGGCCGACGCGGTGTTCCTGCCCACCGGTTTCCTGCGCTGGGCCGGACGACGGGTGACGCGCCTGGTGCGGCCCGCTCCCGAGGCCGTCGAGGTCGCTGTCCCCGAGCAGCGCTCGCCGGTCGGCGACGAGCCCGCTCTCGGGGAGCCGCCGGCCGCTCCCGTGCCCTGATCGGCGCCCGGATCGCGTGCCCCGACCGGCCGCCCGACCGCACCGTAGGCTGGCCGCCATGATCGAGGACGAGGCCGTACGGCGCTGGCGCGCGGCCGCCCCGGGCGCGGTGCTGCTCGACGGCTTCCACGCCGTGAAGCACGCGCTGCGCTTCGGCGCGGACATACGGGCCGCGGTCACCGCGGACAAGGCGGCCACGCTGCGGCTGGCCGCCGAGCTGGCCCCGGACCTGACCGGACGTCTGGCCGATCAGCTCAGCGAGATCCCGGCCGGGGCGCTGCGCGACCTGCTCACCCGGGTGCACCCCACCGGGGTGGCCGGGCTGGCCGCCCGGCGCGACCGCGGGGCGAACCTGGCCGATCTCGCCCGGCTGCCCCGCCTGGCGCCGGTCGTCGTGCTGGACCAGCCCCGCAATCTCGGCAATGTCGGCGCGGTCGTCCGGCTCGCGGCCGGCTTCGCGGTCACCGGGGTCGTCACCACCGGCGACCTCGACCCCTGGCACCCCAACGCCGTACGCTCCGGGGCCGGCCTGCACTACGCCACGGCCGTCGAGCACCGTGACGCCGCCGAGCTGCCGCCCGGGCCGCTCTGGGTCCTCGACCCGGAGGGCGAGGACATCCGCGCCACCGCGCTGCCCGACGACGCGCTGATCGTCTTCGGCTCCGAGCGGCACGGAGTCTCCGACGAACTGCGCGCCCGGGCCGACGCGCTGGTGGCGCTGCCCATGAGGGCCCAGGTGTCCAGCTACAACCTGGCCACCAGTGTGGGCATGGCGCTCTACCACTGGGCCGCCACGTCCCGCTCCCCGCTGGTGCCGGGGCTTGCCTGAGCCGCGGCGGGTGCGGTGCGGTCAGGCCGGGCGCCGCACCTCCACCGTACGGAAGCGGCTGGCGACGAACGCCCCGTCGCACAGGGCCGCGTTGGCCGCCGGATTGCCGCCCGAGCCGTGGAAGTCGGAGAAGGCGGCGGTCTGGTTGACGTAGACCCCGCCGGTGAGATTCAGCGAGAGCTGGGCGCTCTCCTCCCAGCAGGCCTCCTCCAGCTGCCGTTCGACCTCGGGGGAGGTGGTGTATCCGCCGACCGTCATGGCGCCCTTGTCCCGGATCGTGCGCCGCAGCAGCTGCACCGCGTCGGCCGTCGAGTCGACCGCCACCGCGAAGGAGACCGGGCCGAAGCACTCCGCCATGAAGGCGGCCTCGGCGTCCGGCTTGGCCGCGTCCAGCTTGATCACCGCGGGGGTGCGGACCACGGCGTGCGGGAAGTCGGGGTGCTTCAGGGAACGGGAGGCGAGGGCGACCTCGCCCAGATCCGGTGCCGCCTCCAGCCGCCCCTTGACCTCCGGGCTCACCAGGGCGCCGAGCAGGGCGTTGGCCCGGGTGTCGTCGCCGAGCAGCCCGTCCACCGCGGCGGCGAGATCGGCGACCACCTCGTCGTACGACTTCGGTCCCGCGTCGGTCTCGATGCCGTCCCGGGGGATCAGCAGATTCTGCGGGGTGGTGCACATCTGACCGCTGTACAGCGACAGGGAGAAGGCCAGGTTGGCGAGCATGCCGCGGTAGTCGCCGGTGGAGTCGACGACCACACTGTTGACTCCCGCCTTCTCGGTGAAGACCTGGGCCTGCCGGGCGTTGGCCTCCAGCCAGTCGCCGAAGCCGGTGGAGCCGGTGTAGTCGATGACGCGGACCTCGGGCCGCAGGGCCAGGGTCTTGGCCAGGCCCTCCCCGGGGCGCTCGACGGCCAGGCACACCAGGTCGGACGGGAAGCCGGCCTCGGCCAGCACCTCGCGGGCGATGGCCACCGTGAGCGCGAGCGGCAGCACGGCCTGCGGATGGGGTTTGACCAGCACCGCGTTCCCGGTGGCGAGGGAGGCGAAGAGCCCCGGATAGCCGTTCCAGGTCGGGAAGGTGTTGCAGCCGATCACCAGGCCGACGCCGCGCGGCACCGCGGTGAAGGTCTTGCGCAGGTCGAGCGGCTCGCGCTTGCCTTGCGGCTTGATCCACTGCGCGCTGTCCGGGACGCGGATCTGCTCCGCGTAGGCGTATGTCACCGCCTCCAGGGCGCGGTCCTGGGCGTGCGGTCCGCCCGCCTGGAAGGCCATCGTGAAGGCCTGGCCGGAGGTGTGCATCACCGCGTGGGCGAACTCGTGCGTCCGCGCGTTGATCCGGGACAGGATCTCCAGGCAGACCATCGCGCGGGCCTCGGGGCCGGCGTCCCGCCAGGCGGGGAGGGCGGCGCGCATCGCGGGCAGCAGCCGGTCCGGGTCGGGGTGCGGATAGCGCACACCCAGCTCCATTCCGTACGGCGACCGCTCGCTGCCGGTCCACTCGTCGGTGCCGGGCTGATCCAGCTCGAACTGGTGGCCGAGCAGTGCCTCGAAGGCCGCCTTGCCCGCCTCGGCTTCCGGGTAGGCCTTCAGCTGCTCGGGGTAGGGCGACCAGTACTCACGCGTCCTGACGGCTTCCAGCGCCTTGTCGAGGGTGGCGCGATGACGTTCGATCAAGTGCACGGTGGAGAGATCGGCGGACATGGGACCAACTCCTCGTCGAGCTGGGACGACTGATGCGGACACCGCTAGATTAACCGAATGTTCGGTCGGGACAAGGAGGGCGTCGCCGCCCTGTGGACAACTTCGGGACATCGGCACAACGGACGATTCGGGGACAACCCGGCAAGGAGGCGTGGCAAACCGTGAGCGCACTTGACCGCAGCGGCGTCGTGGCCGTCGTCGGCGCGGGAACGATGGGCCAGGGGATCGCGCAGGTCGCGCTGCTGGCCGGCCACCGTGTACGGCTGCACGACGCGGTGCCGGGCCGGGCCGGGGCGGCCGTGGACGCCGTCGCGGGACGGCTGGGACGGCTGGTGGCCAAAGGCAGGCTCGGCGCCGGGGACCTCACGGCCGCACTGGCCCGGCTGGCCCCCGCCGAGAACGTCGGGGAGCTGGCCGGCGCCCGGCTGGTGGTGGAGGCCGTGATCGAGGACCTCGGAGCCAAGCAGCGGCTCTTCGCCGAGTTGGAGGAGACCGTCGCCGACGACTGCCTGCTGGCGACCAACACCTCCTCGCTGTCCGTCACCGCGGTCGCGGGCGCCCTGCGGCTGCCCGGCCGTCTCGTCGGGCTGCACTTCTTCAATCCGGCGCCGCTGCTGCCGCTGGTCGAGGTGGTCGCGGGAGCGGCCAGTGACGCGGCGGCCGTCACCCTGGCGTACGACACCGCCGCCGCCTGGGGAAAGGTCCCGGTACGGTGCGCCGACACCCCCGGCTTCCTGGTCAACCGCGTCGCCCGCCCCTTCTACGCCGAGGCGCTGCGGGTCCACGAGGAGCGGGCCGCCGACCCCGCCACCGTCGACGCGCTGCTGCGCGAGTGCGGCGGCTTCGCCATGGGGCCCTTCGCGCTCATGGACCTGATCGGCCAGGACGTCAACGAGGCCGTCACCCGCTCGGTGTGGGAGGCCTTCAGCCACGACCCCAAGTTCACGCCCTCCCTCGCCCAGCGCCGGCTGGTCGAGTCCGGGCGGCTCGGCCGCAAGTCCGGCCGCGGCTGGTTCTCCTACGACGCGGGCGCGGCGGCGCCGACCGAGCCCCACACCGCCGAGCCCATGACCGCGCCCCCGCTCATCACCGTGCGCGGCGACCTGGGACCGGCCGGCGAACTGGTGGCGCTGGCCGGGGAGGCCGGGATCGAGGTGCGCGAGGAGCCGTATCCGCACGATCCCCGCCCCGGCCACGGCGTCATCGTGCTGCACGCCGGGACGTCACTCCGGCTGGCCGACGGGCGCCCGCCGGGCCGGCCGGGCGTTCAATTCGACCTGGCGCCGGACTACCGGGCCGCCACCCGGATCGGGATCGCGGCGTCCGCCGGGGTGCGTGCCGACGCCGTCGAGCAGGCGGTCGGTCTGTTCCAGGCGATGGGCAAGAAGGTGAGCGTGGTCGGGGACCTGCCGGGCCTGGTCGTCGCGCGGACCGTCGCGATGCTGGTGGACCTGGCGACCGACGCGGTGGCCAAGGGGGTGGCCTCCGCGCAGGACGTGGACACCGCCATGCGGCAGGGCGTCAACTACCCGCTGGGCCCGCTGGAGTGGGGCGAGCGGCTGACCGCGCCCTGGGTGCGCGATCTCCTCGACGGGCTGCACTTCTGGTATCCCACCGGCCGTTACGCGCCCTGCCCGGAACTGAGACGGCGTGCGGCCGCGGCGGAAGGTGTGGTCTCCTCATGACCATGTCCAAGCGCGACACCTATACGCCCGATTCGCTGCTCGCCGTCGCGGTCGAGGTCTTCAACGAGCGCGGCTACGACGGCACCTCCATGGAGCACCTCTCGCAGGCGGCGGGCATCTCCAAGTCCTCTATCTACCACCATGTGCGCGGCAAGGAGGAATTGCTGAACCGGGCGGTGGGGCGTGCGCTGGAGGGCCTCTTCGGCATCCTGGAGGAGCCGGAATCCTGCGACGGGCGCGCGGTCGAGCGGCTGGAACACGTCACCCGGCGGACGACGCGGGTGCTGATGGAGGAACTCCCCTACGTCACCCTGCTGCTGCGGGTGCGCGGCAACACCGGGACGGAGCGGTGGGCGATGGAGCGCCGCAGGGAGTTCGATCAGCGGGTCTCCGCGCTGCTGAAGGCCGCGGTGGCCGAAGGCGACCTCCGCGCGGACGTCGAGCCCAGGCTGGCGACCCGGCTGCTGTTCGGGATGATCAACTCGATCGTGGAGTGGTACCGGCCGGACGGCAAGGGCGCGCTGGACGGGACCCAGGTCGGGGACGCGGTGGTGCGGCTGGCCTTCGACGGGCTGCGGACGTAGTCGGTGCCGTCCGGGCACTCGGACGGGCACCCCGACCGGTGACCCGCACTTCTCACCCTGACGGTCACCCGGATGGCGCTGGACGGACGCGGTGGCCGGGTGGGCCTATTCGCCGACGACGAGGTCGGTCTCCTCGAAGACCAGCAGCGTCCGGCTGCTGAGCACCTCTTCGATCGACTGCAGCCGGGTCAGGACCAGCTCGCGGAGGCTGCGGTTGTCCACGGTGTGAACCAGGAGAAGAACGTCGAAATCCCCACTTACCAGGGCAATATGCACGACACCCGGAAGGGTGACAAGTTTTTCCCGGACGGTCCGCCAGGAGTTCTGGACGATCTTGAGCGTGATGTACGCGGACGCTCCCTGGCCGGCCCGCTCGTGGTCGACCCGGGCGGTGAAACCTCGGATCACTCCGTCCTCGATCAGCCGATTGATCCTGGCGTAGGCGTTGGCTCGGGACACGTGTACCCGCTCGGCCACGGAGCGTATCGAGGCCCGTCCGTCCTTTTGGAGCAGCCGCAGGATCGTGCGGTCGATCGGGTCCAGAGGTCGGACCGTTGGTTCCTCGTCGGCCATCTGTTCGCTCGCCATCCCCCGGAAGCTCCATACCATGGACGTACTGGCTCCATCTGAGGCTGTGCAGAACCGTTTGTCCACAGGCGAAACCACCCCGTAGCCAAAATGCCTCCGGCGACCGAACAATCGGTTGGGAGAGCGAAACCCGCTCGCACCCGACCGGACCCCGGTCGCCGAACCACGAGGAGGTGCTCGCGATGACCGTGCTGGACACCCCTGCTTGGCGCCACCGCACCGATGCCGCGCCGCTGCTGCCCGATCCGGAGCCGTACCGGCTGCTCGGCACCCCCGCCGCCGCCCGGCTCGATCCCGCCCTGCTGCGGACGCTGTACGGGCAGCTCGTCCGCGGTCGGCGCTTCAACCAGCAGGCGACCGCGCTGACCAAGCAGGGCCGGCTCGCCGTCTATCCGTCCAGCACCGGCCAGGAGGCATGCGAGATCGGCGCCGCGCTCGCCCTGCGGCCCCAGGACTGGCTCTTCCCCAGCTACCGCGACACCCTCGCCGTGGTCGCCCGCGGTGTGGACCCGGTCGCGGCACTCACCTTGCTGCGCGGGGACTGGCACACCGGCTACGACTCCCGGGCCGAGCGGGTCGCGCCGCTGAGTACGCCGCTCGCCACCCAGCTGCCGCACGCGGTCGGCCTGGCCCACGCCGCCCGGCTCAGCGGCGACGACGTGGTCGCGCTCGCCCTGGTCGGCGACGGCGGCACCAGTGAGGGCGACTTCCACGAGGCGCTGAACTTCGCGGCCGTGTGGCGGGCGCCGGTGGTCTTCCTCGTCCAGAACAACGGCTTCGCCATCTCCGTCCCGCTGGCCAAGCAGACCGCGGCCCCGAGCTTCGCCCACAAGGCGGTCGGCTACGGCATGCCCGGCCGGATCGTGGACGGCAACGACGCGGCGGCCGTGCACGAGGTGCTGACCGACGCCGTCGACCGGGCCCGCGGCGGTGGCGGGCCCACGCTGGTGGAAGCGGTCACCTACCGGATCGACGCGCACACCAACGCCGACGACGCCACCCGCTACCGCGACGACAGCGAAGTCGCCGCCTGGCGTGAGCACGATCCGATCACCCTGCTGGAGCGCGAGCTGACGGAGCGCGGTCTGCTGGACGACGCCCTGCGCCGGACGGCCACGGAGGAAGCCGAGACGATGGCCGCGGGCCTGAGGGAGCGGATGAACGCCGACCCGCGACTCGACCCGACGGAGCTGTTCGCGCACGTCTACGCCGAGCCCACGCAGCAGCTGCGGCAGCAGGAGGCCCAACTGCGGGCCGAGCTGGAAGCGGAGCAGCGGTCATGACCACCGCCACCCCGGCGGCCGACCGCTCTCGCGCCTCCGCCAGCAAGCCCGCCACCATGGCCCAGGCCCTCAACCAGGCGCTGCGCGACGCGCTGACCGCCGACCCCGCGGTCCATGTGCTCGGTGAGGACGTGGGCGCCCTGGGCGGCGTCTTCCGGATCACCGACGGCCTCGCCGAGCAGTTCGGCGAGGAGCGCTGCACCGACACGCCGCTGGCCGAGGCCGGCATCCTCGGCACCGCCGTCGGCATGGCGATGTACGGGCTGCGGCCGGTGGTCGAGATGCAGTTCGACGCCTTCGCCTATCCGTCCTTCGAGCAGCTGGTCAGTCATGTCGCCCGGATGCGCAACCGCACCCGCGGCGCCCTGCCGCTGCCCATCACCATCCGCATCCCCTACGGCGGCGGTATCGGCGGTGTGGAGCACCACAGCGACTCCTCCGAGGCGTACTACGCGCACACCCCGGGGCTGCACGTGGTCACCCCGGCCACCGTGGAGGACGCCTACGGCCTGCTGAGGGCCGCCATCGCCTCCGACGACCCGGTGGTCTTCCTGGAGCCGAAGCGGCTCTACTGGTCGAAGGCCGCCTGGTCCCCGCGCGCGCCGACGCAGGTCGCGCCGATCGGGCGGGCCGTGGTGCGCCGCACCGGACGCAGCGCCACCCTGATCACCTACGGCCCCTCGCTGCCGGTCTGTCTGGAGGCGGCCGAGGCGGCGAAGGAGGAGGGCTGGGACTTGGGCGTGGTGGATCTGCGCAGCCTGGTGCCCTTCGACGAGGAGACGGTGGCGGCGGCGGTACGCGGCACCGGGCGGGCGGTCGTCGTGCACGAGTCGTCCGGATTCGGCGGCGCGGGCGCGGAGATAGCGGCCCGGATCACCGAACGGTGCTTCCACTACCTGGAGGCACCGGTGCTGCGGGTCGCCGGGTTCGACATCCCCTACCCGCCGCCGATGCTGGAGCGGCACCATCTGCCCGGTGTCGACCGAATTCTCGACGCCGTGGGGCGCCTGCAGTGGGAGGAGGGGTGATGGCGGCCGTCAAGGAGTTCACCCTGCCCGATCTTGGTGAAGGACTCACCGAGGCGGAGATCGTCCGCTGGCTGGTGGAGGTCGGGGAGGTCGTGGCCGTCGACCAGCCGGTGGTGGAGGTGGAGACCGCCAAGGCCGTGGTGGAAGTGCCGTGCCCCTACGGAGGCGTCGTCACCGCCCGCTTCGGGGAAGAGGGCGAGACCCTGGCGGTGGGCCGGCCGCTGGTGACGGTGGCCGTCGGCTCCGCCGGTGAACCGGGCGGCGGTCCGGAGGACGGCGACGGCGCCGGTGGGGGCGCGGTCGCCGACTCCGCCGACGAGGGCTCCGGCAATGTCCTGGTCGGTTACGGCACGGGTCCGGCGGCCCGGCGGCGCAACCGGGTGCGGGCGGTCGGCACGGCGCATTCCGTGGCTCGCGTCGAGGCGGCGGCATCCGGAGCGGTGCCGTCGGCGAACGGCCACGCGGTGGACGCCCGTCCGGACAGCCGCGCCGACCAGGCCCCCGGGGGGTCGGCGGACCGCGGCCCGGACGGAGGACCGGACGGACGGCCGTCCGGACAGCCGGACCGCTTTCCGGAGGGTGGTCCGGTGGCCGTGGTGTCGCCGCTGGTCAGGCGGCTGGCCAGGCAGCGGGGCCTTGACCTGCGGACGGTCAGCGGTTCGGGTCCGGAGGGGCTGATCCTGCGGGCGGACGTCGAGCGGGCGCTGGAACGGACGAGCGGGGAGGCCCCGACCCGGACCCGCGCGCCGCTGCCGGGCCCGGCAGCGGTGGGAAGGTCCACGGCGTCGGATCAGCAGAGCGGCGAGCGCATCCCGCTGCGCGGCATACGCGGCGCGGTCGCGGACAAGCTCAGCCGCAGCCGCCGGGAGATCCCGGACGCCACCTGCTGGGTGGACGCGGACGCCACCGAGCTGATGGCGGCGCGGGCGGCGATGAACACCGCCGGGCAGGCCGCGGGTGCCGAACGGATATCGGTGCTGGCCCTGCTGGCCCGGATCGTCACCGCGGCCCTGGGCCGCTACCCGGACCTCAACGCCATGGTGGACACCGCGAGGAGCGAGATCGTACGGCTGCCAGCCGTGCACCTCGGCTTCGCCGCGCAGACCGAGCGCGGTCTGGTGGTGCCGGTGGTACGGGACGCCCACTCCAGGACCACCGCCGGGCTGTCCGCGGAGATCGGCCGGCTGACCGCTGCGGCCAGGGACGGGTCGCTGACACCGGGGGAGCTGACCGGAGGGACGTTCACGCTGAACAACTACGGGGTGTTCGGGGTGGACGGCTCCACGCCGATCATCAACCACCCCGAGGCGGCGATGCTCGGAGTCGGCCGGATCGTGCCCAAACCGTGGGTGCACCAGGGGGAGTTGGCCGTGCGGCAGGTGGTGCAGCTGTCCTTCACCTTCGACCACCGGGTGTGCGACGGCGGCACCGCGGGCGGCTTCCTGCGGTTTGTGGCCGACTGCGTGGAGAGCCCGGCGGTGCTCCTCGCGGCCGTGTGATCCCGATCCCGTGCCTGGCCCCGATCCTGGCCCCGATCCCGGCCCCGATCCCGATCCCAGGCACGGGGACGTCGCGGCGCCCGGTGGCCGGGAGATACTCGCCGGCATGACGAGCAGTTTCGACGCGGTGGTGCTGGCCGGCGGCGCGGCCAGGAGGCTCGGTGGCGCCGACAAGCCCGCCGTGCCGATCGGCGGCCGCATGCTGCTGGACCGGGTCCTGGCCGCGTGCGCGGCCGCGGACAGCACGGTCGTGGTGGGGCCGCGCCGCCCGACCGCCCGGCCGGTGGGGTGGACCCGCGAGCAGCCGCCCGGCGGCGGCCCGCTGCCCGCGCTCGCCGCCGGTCTCGCCGCGCTGGGCCCCGGCGGCGCACCGTCCGGCCCACCCGTGCCGGGCACCGCGGGCGCGGGCGGCGCGGCGGCCGCCGGGCGAGGGCGCCCCGAGGTGGTGCTGGTGCTCGCCGCCGACCTGCCGTTCCTGACGGCCGGCACGGTGAACGCGCTGGCCGACACGCTCACCGCCGACCCGGAGCGGCGGGCCGGTCGGCGCGCGGGTCGGCGGGTGGCGGAGGAGAACGGGACGGAGTGGGAAGGAGTGATGCTGACGGACCCGGACGGCCGGGATCAGCCGCTGGCCGCGGCCTACCGGATCGAAGCGCTGCGACGCGAACTCGCCCTGCTCGGCGCCGAGCACGGCGGCCTGACCGGCTTGCCGCTGCGGCTGCTGACCGGGGAGCTGGCGGTGCGGAGGATCGCCGACCCGACAGGAGTGGCGTCCTTCGACTGCGACACCTGGGAGGACGTCGCGGTGGCGCGGGCCCGGCTGGACGCCGCGTCCGAGGGGTGAGCCTGCCTGCCGACGGGACACGGATCGGAGAGCATAGGGCCTGTGTTGGATGAATGGATCTCAGCAGCCAAGACCGAACTGGGTATCGAGCTGGACGTGGACATCTCCGTCCTGCTCGACCTCGCCCGTGACGCGGCGCACGGCGTCGCCCGGCCCGCCGCTCCGCTGACCACCTTCCTGGTGGGTTACGCGGCGGCGAGCGCGGGCGGGGGCCCGGACGCGGTGCGGGAGGCGGCGGCCAGGGCGGTGGCGCTGGCGCAGCGCTGGGCCGAGGAATCGGGCGGCGAAGCGGACCCGGCGGGATGAGCGGCAAGGCCGGTGACGCGGCCGACCGCGCGCTCGACGACGCCCTCGCGCTGGCCAACGACCCGCGCGCCGAGGCCGATCGGAGCCGTCCGCCGGCCACCGACCCGCTGGTCGTCGCCCTCGGCCTCGGGGACGCGCAGCCGGCTCCCGCCCGCCCGTCCCGACCTGCCGGATCGCGCCCGCGCCCGCACACACCCCCTCCCCCGGCGCCGCTGGACCCGGTGGCGGTCGCCCTTCTGCACGGTGCGGAGGAGTCCGCCGACACCGGACCACGCCCGCCCGCGCGGCGCGGCGAAGCCGACCGCGGCGGGAACGGCCCGGCGGACCGCGGTGCCGGCCCCGCTGCGGCACCACCGGCCGAGCGCCGCACCAGCAGCCGCACCAACAGCCGTACCGGCGGCACGGGCCGCGCCGACCGCGTCGCCGATCCGGAAGGCGTGGCAACCGGAGGCCGCAAGCCCCCTCCACCGGCCGAGCGGCGGCGCGACGCCCGGACCGCCGATGTGACCTGGTCCGAGGCACGCCGGATCGCCCGGCAGGCGGGCCGACGGCTGGGCGCCCGCGTGATGCCGCTGGGTGAGGAAGCGCTCGGGGCCGCGCTGGCCGAGCCGCTGACCGCGCTCACCGACCTGCCGTCGTTCGACTCCTCGGCGATGGACGGCTGGGCGGTGGCCGGCTCGGCCCCCTGGCTGCTGGAGGGCGGGCTGCTCGCCGGCCAGGGCTCACCGCCGCCGCTGCGCGACGGCCGGGCCGCCCCGATCGCCACCGGCGCCGTACTGCCGCCGGGCGCCGTGGCCGTACTGCGCAGCGAGCACGGCAGGACCGAGGAGCGCGGCGACGGGGCGTGGCTGTGGGTCCGGGAGCCGAGGTTCGCGCCGCGTCCCGGCCAGGAGGTGCGGCGGCGCGGCCAGGAGTGCGGGCGCGGCGAGGAGTTGCTGCCCGTCGGCACCGTGGTGACACCGGCCGTGCTGGGGCTGGCGGCGGCGACCGGTTACGACGAGCTGACGGTGACCGCCCGGCCGAGAGTCGAGGTGCTGGTCCTCGGCGACGAGTTGCTGGACCACGGGCTGCCCCGGAACGGCCGGGTGCGGGACGCGCTCGGCCCGATGCTGCCCTCGTGGCTGCGCGCGCTGGGCGCCGAGGTGACATCGGTACGGCGCCTGGTGGACGACCCCGGCGCGCTGCGCGACGCGATCACGGCCGGCGCCGCGGATCTGATCATCACCACCGGCGGGACGGCGGGCGGCCCGGTCGATCACGTTCACCCCGTCCTGGCCGCGATCGGGGCCAAGCTGCTGGTCGACGGGGTCGCCGTACGGCCCGGCCATCCGATGCTGCTCGCCGAACTGCCGGGCAGCACCCATACCGGGGGCCGTGCCGGGAGCCGTATCGCGGGCCGTGCCGGATCCCCGGCGCCCGGCGGCGGGCCGTTCCTGATCGGACTGCCCGGCAATCCGCTGGCCGCCGTGTCCGGGGTGCTGACGCTGGCCGCGCCGCTGCTGCGGACGCTGGCGGGTCGGCCCGGGCCGGCCCCGTACGCGGCGGCGCTGACCGCCGACGTGGCCGGGCATCCGGTGGACACCCGGCTCGTCCCGGTGGTCTTCGACGACGAGTCCGCCGCCCGGCCGCTGGGTTTCGCGGGCTCGGCGATGCTGCGCGGCCTGGCCGGCGCCGACGGTATGGCGGTGATCCCGCCCGGCGGCGCCCGGGCCGGACAGGAGACGGCCGTGCTCGACACCGGGATGCTGGGCCCCGCCTGGGGGAGCGGCGGTTGACGCGGCCCCCGCCCGACGCGACGCGCTCACCCTCACGAAGACGCGCCCTCCACCCGTCGGAAGACGGCCGGTTCACCCGTGCGAAGACGCGCCTTTCACCGGTACGAAGACGACAGCCTCACCCGTACGACAGCCGGACGCCGCCCGTCATGTCGTCCGGGTCCGGTCGCGCGGCCGGGTCCTCGCCCGCTCGCGGGTCGGCCCGTCCGTACGGCGCCGGAGTGAATCCCCCGTGCCGGGGTGCAGCCGGGCCGCGCCCGCCGTCGCGGCCAGGGCGGCCGGGGCGAGCAGGCAGAAGGCGGCGCCGTAGGACAGCGCCGGGGAGGTGCGGCCGAGGAGGGCGTGGGTGAGCGGGGCGCCGAGCCGTACGGCGACGGTGGCCGCGGCGACACCGAGACCGGCGGCCATCTGATTGGCGGTGGCGTTCAGGGTGTTGGCGTCGCGCATCCGGTCCTGCGGGATGTCCGCGAAGGCGAGGGTCGAATAGCCGGTCAGGCCCAGTGACCGGGCGGCGCCGCTGAGCACGGCCAGGGCGGCGATCAGCCACCGAGGGGTGTCGGCGGTGAGGAAGGCGCAGGCCACCATGGTGCCGGCCAGCGTCAGGCCCGAGGCCACCAGCGGGGAGCGGTAGCCGAACCGGCCGAAGATGTATCCCGTGGCCGGCTTGATGCCTATGTTGCCGACGAAGACGAAGAGCACCAGGGTGCCCGAGGCGACCGCGCTCCAGCCGAACACCTCCTGGAACAGCAGCGGCAGCAGGAACGGCACCGTGCTCACCGCCACCCAGAACGACGAACCCCCCGACACCGACGCCCGGAACGACCGGACCCGCAGCGTCCCCAGGTCGATCAGCGGATGATCCGCCCGCCGAAGATGCCGTACCGCCATCCCCAGCATCAGCGCCGAGGCTGTGGCGAAGGCCGCCGTCACCGGCCACGAGCCGCCGTCCTGGGACAGCAGATGACCGGTGTACGTCAGCGCGCCCAGCCCCACCGAGGTCCACAGCACCCCGGGCCAGTCCAGCGCCCGCACCCCGGCCACCGGGCCGCCCTCGATCAGCCGCCAGGCCACCGTGAAGGCGAGCGCACCCAGCGGGATGTTGATCAGGAAGAGCCAGCGCCAGCTCGCGTAGGTGGTGATCACGCCGCCCAGCAGCGGGGCGATCACCGGGGCCAGCAGCGCGGGCCACACGATGTACGAGACGATCCGCGGCAGATCGGGCTTGGCCACGCCCGACATGGCCATCAGCCGTCCGACCGGCACCATCATGGCGCCGCCGGCGCCCTGGACCACCCGCAGCGCGACGAGTTCGCCCAGGTTCGAGGCCGCGGCGCAGGCCAGGGACGCCAGCGTGAAGAGGGCGATGGCGCAGAGGAAGACGCGCCGGGCGCCGTAGCGGGCGGTGAGCCAGCCACTGAGCGGTATCAATACCGCGACGGTGAGCAGATAGGCGGTGATGACCAGGCCGATCGCGGTCGCCGAGACCCCCAGCGAGGCGCCCATGCGCGGGGCCGCGGTGGACACGATGGTGCCGTCCAGGTTCTCCATGAAGAAGCAGCCCGCGACGAGCAGGGCGACGGCGCGCTGTCGGGCGTCGAGGGGCTGCGGCACGGTCTCGCTCATGTGCCCAGTTTCGCCGGTCGGCATGGCCGGCGTCAGCGGGGCGGCACCTGGGGAGTCCGCGAGGGGGCCGCCAGGGGGCCGCGAGGGGGCCGCGCCGCGTAGGAAGGGCTCCCCCCGGGCTCCCCCTCACACCCGGGCACCCCCTATAACACCGTCCGGACTCATGGAGATTCGCCTTCCGGCGGTACGGTCGGTGCTATGCGTGCGATCACGATTACCGACCGGGGCGGCCCCGAAGCACTCGTCCTGGCCGAGGTGCCCGACCCCCGGCCGGGTGCGGACGAGGTATTGGTGGAGGTCACGGCTTCGGCGGTGAACCGGGCGGATGTACTCCAGCGGCAGGGCAATTACACGCCGCCGCCCGGTGCGTCGCCCTATCCCGGTCTGGAGTGCTCGGGACGGATCGTGGAGCTCGGTCCGGGCGTGAGCGGTGACTGGTCGGTGGGCGACGAGGTGTGCGCGCTGCTCGCGGGCGGCGGTTACGCGGAGAAGGTCGCCGTGCCGGTCGGCCAACTGCTGCCGGTGCCGAAGGGCGTCGAGCTGGCGTCGGCCGCCGCGCTGCCCGAGGTCACCGCGACGGTCTGGTCGAACGTGTTCCAGATCGCGAACCTGCGGCCCGGTGAGACGCTGCTGGTGCACGGCGGGACGAGCGGGATCGGGACGATGGCGATCCAGCTCGGCAAGGCGGTCGGCGCCCGGGTCGCGGTCACCGCCGGCAGCGAGGGCAAGCTGGACGCCTGCCGCCGGCTCGGCGCGGACGTCCTGATCAACTACCACGACCAGGACTTCGTCGCGGAACTCGGTTCGCACGGCGCCGACGTCATCCTGGACGTGGTGGGCGCGAAGTACCTGGCGCGGAACGTCGAGGCGCTCGCGGTGAACGGCCGGCTGGTCGTCATCGGGATGCAGGGCGGCGCGAAGGCGGAGCTGAACCTCAGCAAGCTGATGGCCAAGCGCGCGGCGATCGCCGCGACGGGTCTGCGGTCGCGGCCGCTGGACGAGAAGGCGGCGATCATCGCGGCGGTGCGCGAGCACGTCTGGCCGCTGATCGAGGACGGTGTCGTACGGCCGGTGGTGGACCGGGCCTTCCCGCTCGCGGACGCGGCCGAGGCGCACCGGCTGCTGGAGAGCGGCGGGCACCTGGGCAAGGTGCTGCTGACCGTCTGACCGTCTGACCGTCTGACCGTCTGACCGCCGCAACTGCCGGGGGCGGCGCGGGTGTTCGGGACGTCCCGCCCCCGGGCCGCTGATCGTCCGGGCTCGCGCTGTGCGCCCCCGCCCGGGATGCCGGAAATGCCCATGCGTGTGACGCTGAGAGCACACGAGGTCCCGGCGGAAGGCGGCGTGGGTGCGGTGGGCGGCGGGCAGTCGGAACGCGATACGTGCGGCGGGCCGCGCGGGGTCGCTGCTGCTGGTCGCGGGCCTGGTGCTGGCACCGGCGGCTCCCGCCTCGGCCGCAACGGCACGCCCGGCGCCGGGAGTGGCGGGGGCGCCGGACCCGGGCGGCCCGAGGACTGATCCCGCCGCTCTCGCCCCGGCCGCGTTCCTCCCGCCCAACACCCCTCGGAACCCCCCGCGGGACCCCTCCCGGAACCCCCTCGGGCAGGCGCGGCCCGGTCCCGGTTCGGGCACCGGGGGCGTTTCCGGCCTCGGCGCCCGCCCCAGCCCTCGCCCCAGCCCTCACCCCAGCGCCCGCCCCGGCTCCGGCCCGGGCGCCGAGCCCGGCCCCGCCGCCCGGGGTGACGTTCCGGGTCCCGCCCCGGTGCCGGGCGCAGGCCAGGGGCACGGCCCCGGCGCCCCCACCGATCCCGATCCCCACCCCGGCACGGCCGGTCCGGACGCAGCGGCCACCCACCCCGCGCCGCCCCTCAAGCCCGCACCCCCGCCTTCCCGGCCCCTCGCCCCGCCCCCGCCGCCCGGGGCGACCCATCCCGCTCCCGCCCGCCCGACCGCGAAATCCGCCGCGCCGGCCCCGCCCGCCCCCGGACCGGGCGCGTCCAGTGCCGGGGCAGCGGGCGGACCGTATCGGTCCGGCGACTCCGCCGCCGGACGAAAGTCCCGCCGGAGCGGCCCGGTTACCCACCTCCGGCACGCCCATGGGGCCCGGCACCGGCTCTCGCCGACGCCGGCCGAGGACAGCCGGCTGTCGGCCGCCGGCCGGGGGGCCGGTCCCGCGCCCACCCCCGCCGCCACGGCTCCGGCCCGCGCGCCGGCTTCGGTGGGGCGGGACCTGGCCGGGCGGCCGGCGGCCTCCGCCTACGCGCCGACCCGGCGGGCGATGCGGGTGCTGCCGATGGGCGTCGGGCTGGTCCTGGTCGGCCTCGGCTTCGGCTTCCTCGGGCTGCGGCTGCGCCGCCCGGGCGCGCGCTGACCGGGAGCGGCCGGGGGCCTACCACCGAGGCCCACCACCGAGGCCCGCAGTCTGACCCCCGCGACCCCTTCCCGCCCTGGTCAAACCCCCGCGCGGCGAATTCCCCCGCCCGGATGAGGCGTTGCACGAGGTGCGGGACAATGGAGGTATGGAGATGCCGATGAACGAACGGTCGCCGGAGAACGCGCAGCACCCGCACGACGCGCAGAACTCGCAGAACCAGCAGGTCCTGGTCGTCGGGCCGGACGGAATGGCCCTGAGCGGGTCTCCCAAGGGAGACGGCGAGGGCAATGGGGCGCGCGAGATCCCGGTGACGGAGATGGTCGAGCAGCCGGCGAAGGTGATGCGGATCGGCAGCATGATCAAGCAGCTCCTGGAGGAAGTGCGGGCGGCACCTCTGGACGAAGCCAGCAGGGTCCGGCTCAAGGAGATCCACGCCAGTTCCGTGAAGGAGCTGGAAGCCGGGCTCGCGCCCGAGCTGGTGGAGGAGCTGGACCGGCTGTCGCTGCCGTTCACCGAGGAGAGCGTGCCCAGCGAGGCCGAGCTGCGGATCGCCCAGGCGCAGCTGGTGGGATGGCTGGAGGGTCTTTTCCACGGCATCCAGACCGCGCTGTTCGCGCAGCAGATGGCGGCCCGTGCCCAGCTGGAGCAGATGCGCCGCGCGCTGCCGCCCGGTGTGCTCCAGCAGGAGGAGGAGCAGGACGGCCCCCAGAACGCCCGCTCCGGCCCCTACCTGTAGATCGGCGGGCTTTCTCCTCGCAGCCCATCAGCTGTGAACCGGAGGAGGCGGGCGGCACCCCCGAGGGGCGCCGCCCGCCTCCTCCGGGTCCCGGCGCCCAGCGGGACATGGCCCCTGGGCTGTGCCGAGCCTGTGGACGGAGGGGATTGCCCTCCCCGAAAAGCGGTACGGTGGCGCACCAGAGGCAAGGCTGCCGAACGACCGATGGACGAACGACGGCGAGGACTGATGGTCGACCGGAACGAGACGACGGCCGGCACCGGGGCGTCGGAGAGCTCCGGCCAGTGGGGCGAGGGTTCCCTGGTGGGCGACGGCCGCTACCGGCTGAGCGGAAAGCTCGGCCGGGGCGGCATGGCCGAGGTGTTCGCCGCCGAGGACGTCCGGCTGGGGCGGACCGTGGCGGTGAAGCTGCTGCGCACCGACCTGGCCGAGGACCCGGTGTCCAAGGCCCGCTTCACCCGCGAGGCCCAGGCCGTCGCCGGGCTGAACCACCACGCGGTGGTCGCCGTCTACGACTCCGGTGAGGACCGCACCGCCACCGGCACCGTCCCGTACATCGTGATGGAGTTGGTCGAGGGCCACACCATCAAGGACTTGCTGAACGGCACGACGCCGCCGCCCGTCGAGCAGGCGCTGCTGATCGTCTCCGGTGTGCTCGAAGCACTCGCCTACAGCCACCAGCACGGCATCGTGCACCGTGACATCAAGCCCGCCAATGTGATCATCACCTCGACCGGCCAGGTCAAGGTGATGGACTTCGGCATCGCGCGCGCCCTGCACGGCGCGGCCAGCACCATGACGCAGACCGGCATGGTCATGGGCACCCCGCAGTATCTGTCCCCCGAGCAGGCGCTCGGCAAGACCGTCGACCACCGCAGCGACCTGTACGCCACCGGCTGCCTGCTCTACGAGCTGCTCGCGCTGCGTCCGCCCTTCACCGGCGAGACCCCGCTGTCCGTGGTGTACCAGCATGTGCAGGACCAGCCCCGCATCCCCTCCCAGGTCAACAACCGGGTGCCCCCCGAGCTGGACGGCATGGTGCTGCGCGCGCTGGCCAAGCAGCCCGAGGACCGCTTCCAGAGCGCCGAGGAGATGCGCGGCGTCGTCGGGTACGCCCACCAGGCGCTGCACGACCAGGGCGGCTGGAGCGGCGGCCGGTGGAACACCGGGGCGGTCACCGCGATCGCGCCGGGTCCGGGCACTTCGCCCACCGTCATCGCCCAGGGCGGCCCGCACACCGGCTCCGGCACCACCGCCGAGTTCGGCCTGCCGCTGCTGGCGGGCGTCTCCGGCACCGGCGGCCCCGACGACGTGCACGGTTACGGCGGGCTTCCGCCGCGCCGCGAGAACCGCTGGCTGAAGCCGGTGCTGTTCGGGATCGTCGCGGTGATGGTCATCGTTCTCGGCTTCGTCCTGGCCAACCTCGGCTCCGGCGGCAAGGCCACCCCCCAGGACGACACCCCCTCGCCGACGGTCACCCAGGACAACACCACCGGGGCGCCCAGCCCGGCGCCCAGCACCGAGCCGGCCGACACCGGCGCTGCCAGTTCCGAGCCGACCGAGAAGCCGACGAAGACCCCGTCCACGACGGCCACCACGACCGAGCCGTCGACCACGCCCGCCACGACGCCGGCCACCACACCGGCCACCACACCGCCGCCCACCAGCAAGCCGGCCACGACACCGCCGCCGACGACGCCGGAGACCGACCCGCCGACGGAGACCGACCCGCCCACGGACACGGGCGCGCCGCCGACCGACACCCCCGGCGTGAACCGCGCGGCCCGCAACCACCTCGGCGGTCACCCGTACAACTGACGCCCGCCCGGCCGGCCGGGGCGCCGGAAAGCCGGCGCCCCGAGATCGAGCCGTCGCTCCCACCCCTCACCCGGTGAAGGCGTCCAGCACCGCCTCGTACTCCTCCGTCCACCACACCGCCAGGGCCGAGGCGGCCGGGAAGAGCGGGTCGGAGCGGGGGTCGCGGCGCTGGTAGCGCCAGTGCAGCATCCAGAAGTCGTTCAGCCGCTCCCACCACACCCGGTGCACGGCGGCGGCCACCTCGGCCACGGCCACCCGGGCGCCGTCCCGGTACGCCCGCGCGTAGCCCCGTACCTTCCGCAGGTCCAGCCGGCCGGTCACCGGGTGCACGAAGAAGATCGCCGCGGCCCGGACCGCCTCCTCGGCGCGCGGGCGGACGCCGAGCCGGTCCCAGTCCACGATGGCGGCCGGTTCGTCGCCCCGGTAGAGCAGGTTCAGCGGGTGGAAGTCGCCGTGCACCCAGCCGCTGACCGCGCTCTCGGCGGGCGGCGGGCGCCGGTGCGCGTACTGCCGCAGCAGCGCCCGGCGCTCGCGCAGCCGGTGCTCGGCCAGCGCGTCGAAGGCGTCGTAGGGACGGTGGGCGCGGACCAGGGCCAGCAACTGGTCGATATGGGCGTGGGTACGGTCGGGGTCGGCACTGAGGTGCCGGCCGGCCGGGGGCGGCGGCTGGATCCGGGCCAGGCCGGTGTGCACCCGGCCGAGCAGCGCGCCGAGCCGCCGGGACTGCGCCCGGCTGAGATCGGTGCCCTCGCGGTGGCGGCCGTCGATCCACGGGAAGAGGGCGTAACCGGTGCCGCCGGCCAGCGTCACGGTGTCGCCGCGGTCGTCCGGCAGCGGGGCGGCGATGGGCAGGCCCAGCCGGGCCAGGCGCCGGGTGGCGTGATGCTGGCGGGTGATCACGGCGGGCTCCGCGGTGTCCGCCGCGACGTACTGCTTGAGGAAGAACCGCCCCCCGGTGGTCGTCACCCGCCAGCCGCGATTGAGCAAGCCGCGGGGGACGGGTTCGCAGGTGAGAGGGGTTCCCGCGTCCTCATAGCGGCGCAGCAGAACCGTCAGCGGCGGCGCCGATGCCGTGCCCGTCACGCGGCTCAGCGTAGATCACCCGCCGACCCCCCTCGGACGGATTGGCGCCCACCCACCCGGACCTGATAGGCACCCCCGCAGACCCGGCCTGAGCACCCCGAACGGCCCCGGGCGCCCGGTCCCGGCAGCCTCCCGGCCCGCCGTGCACCCGCCGTCCGAATCCGGCGTCCGCCGCCTCACGCAAGTGATCGCCGCCCCTCTTACGTACTTTCCGCATCCGGGATACGGTGCGATTGTCCCGGTGGCCTGCGGGAATGCGGTTTAGTAGGAAATCAAAGCAAAACCGCAGGTGGGACGGCTTCGCGCGATTGCGGAACTTGTAGGTAACGTCTCTTCTTGCAGGTCCGTCGCCGGGGCGTCATGACGCCTGGCTCGGCCATGCCGCACACACCCCGTGCGTCACGTCGGACCAGGTGAGCCGCACTGGCTTCCCGGCAGACCCCGGGGGCCGGACAGACGGAGGAGCGAACGTGAGCGTGAAGAGCACTGCCGCGCGGAGGCCGACCCGCGGCGGCGCGAAGCGCCGTGGGGACGAGCCCGTGCTCGTACAGCTGCTGACCCCCGAGGGCGAGCGCGTCGAGCACAGCGAGTACTCCATCGACCTGACGCCGGAAGAACTGCGTGGGCTGTACCGCGACATGGTGCTGACCCGCCGCTTCGACGCCGAGGCGATCACCCTGCAACGGCAGGGCGAACTGGGGCTGTGGGCCTCACTGCTGGGGCAGGAGGCGGCCCAGATCGGTTCCGGGCGGGCCACCCGCCCGGACGACTACATCTTCCCCACCTACCGTGAGCACGGTGTCGCCTGGACCCGCGACGTCGATCCGCTGAACCTGCTCGGCATGTTCCGCGGCGTCAACAACGGCGGCTGGGACCCCAACGAGAACAACTTCCACCTCTACACCATCGTGATCGGCTCGCAGACGCTGCACGCCGCCGGTTACGCGATGGGCATCGCCAAGGACGGCGCGGACGCCGCGGTCATCGCGTACTTCGGTGACGGGGCCTCCAGCCAGGGCGACGTGGCGGAGGCCTTCACCTTCGCCTCGGTGTACAACGCGCCGGTGGTGTTCTTCTGCCAGAACAACCAGTGGGCGATCTCCGAGCCGACCGAGAAGCAGTCGCGGGTGCCGATCTACCAGCGGGCGGCCGGTTACGGCTTCCCCGGGGTCCGGGTCGACGGCAACGACGTGCTCGCGGTGCTGGCCGTCACCCGGGCGGCCCTGGAGCACGCCCGCAGCGGGCAGGGCCCGATGCTGGTGGAGGCCTTCACCTACCGGATGGGCGCGCACACCACCACCGACGACCCGACCCGCTACCGCGACGACGACGAGCGGGTGCAGTGGGCGTCCAAGGACCCCATCGCCCGGCTGCGCACCTACCTCGACCAGCAGCACTTGGCCGACGAGGACTTCTACGCCGGTCTCGACACCGAGTCCGACGCGCTCGCCAAGCGGGTCAGGGACGGCGTACGGAACATGCCGAACCCGGAGACCATGGCGATCTTCGACCATGTGTACGCCGACGGGCACACCCTCGTCGACGAGGAGCGGGCGCAGTTCGCGACCTACCTGAACTCGTTCGACGACGCCACGGGCGAATCCGGGAAGGGGCACTGACATGAGCGAGACGGCACCCACGATGGCCATGTCCAAGGCCCTCAACGAGTCGCTGCGCAAGGCGCTGGAGAACGACCCCAAGGTCCTGATCATGGGCGAGGACGTCGGCAAGCTCGGCGGCGTCTTCCGGATCACCGACGGCCTCTACAAGGACTTCGGCGAGGACCGGGTGATCGACACCCCGCTGGCCGAGTCCGGCATCGTCGGCACCGCGATCGGGCTGGCGCTGCGCGGATACCGCCCGGTGGTGGAGATCCAGTTCGACGGCTTCGTCTTCCCGGCCTACGACCAGATCGTCACCCAGCTCGCCAAGATGCACGCCCGGGCGCTGGGGAAGATCAAGCTGCCGGTCGTCATCCGCATCCCCTACGGCGGCGGCATCGGCGCGGTCGAGCACCACAGCGAGTCGCCGGAGACGCTGTTCGCTCATGTCGCGGGCCTGAAGGTGGTCTCGCCGGCGAATCCTTCGGACGCCTACTGGATGCTCCAGCAGGCCATCGAGTGCGACGACCCGGTGATCTTCTTCGAGCCCAAGCGCCGCTACTGGGACAAGGGCCAGGTGGATGTCGGCGCGGTGCCCGGCGATCTGCACAAGGCGGTCGTGGTCAAGCAGGGCGCGGATCTGACGCTCGCCGCGTACGGCCCGATGGTCAAGGTGTGCCTGGAGGCCGCCGCGGCCGCCGCGAACGAGGGCCGCGACCTGGAGGTGCTGGACCTGCGGTCGCTCTCGCCGATCGACTTCGACACCATCCAGACGTCGGTGGAGAAGACCCGCCGGCTGGTCGTCGTGCACGAGGCGCCGGTGTTCTACGGGGCCGGCGCGGAGATCGCCGCGCGGATCACCGAGCGGTCCTTCTACCACCTGGAGGCGCCGGTCCTGCGGGTGGGCGGTTTCCACGCGCCCTACCCGCCGGCCCGCCTGGAGGACGAGTACCTGCCGGGCCTGGACCGCGTACTCGACTCCGTCGACCGCGCGCTGGCGTTCTGAGGAGAGGGTTGTGACGACCATGACCGCACAGGCGCGGCGATTTCTCGAATTCAGGATGCCGGACGTCGGTGAGGGACTGACCGAGGCGGAGATCCTCAAGTGGTACGTCGCGGTCGGTGACACCGTCACCGACGGACAGGTGATCTGCGAGGTGGAGACGGCCAAGGCGGCGGTCGAGCTGCCCATCCCGTTCGACGGGGTGGTCAGCGAGATCCGCTTCGGCGAGGGTGCGACGGTGGACGTCGGGACGGCGATCATCGTGGTGGACCCGGGGGAGGGCGCGGGCGGCGGGTCCGCGGACGCCTCCCCGGGCGGGCGGGCGGACAGCGGCGGGCCGGTCACGGTGGAGCCCGAGCCCGCGACCGCCGAGCCAGCCGCCAAGCGGGAGGCGGTGCTGGTCGGTTACGGGGTGGCGCAGGCCGCCACGACCCGGCGGGCGCGCAAGCCGCTGGGCGGGCCGGGCGGGGTCAACGGCCACGCGACGCCCGGACCGCGGGAGCCCGAACCGCCACGGCCGGCTTCCCGGTCCGTGGAGCCGGAGGGCGTTCAGCCGGAGCCTGTACCGCCGGAGCCCGTGCGGCCCGAGCCCGCGCTGCCCGCGGCCCCGAAGTCCGGGCCCGCGCCCTCCGTGGAGCGGCCCCTGGCCAAGCCCCCGGTGCGCAAGCTCGCCAAGGAGCTCGGCATCGATCTGGCGACGGTGATCCCCACCGGGCCGCACGGCGAGGTGACCCGGGACGACATCCGGGCCGCCGCCGCGCCGCCGGCCCTGCTGCAGTCGGCGGACGCGCCCGCCCCCGGCGGTGCGGTGAATGCCGCCGCGCGGGAGACGCGCACCCCGATCAAGGGCATCCGCAAGGCCACCGCCCAGGCGATGGTGGCCAGCGCCTTCACCGCCCCGCACGTCACCGAGTTCGTCACCTTCGACATCACCCGGACGATGAAGCTGGTCGGGGAGCTCAAGGCGGACCCGGCCTTCGCCGGTCTCCGGGTCGGCCCGCTGCTGCTGGTCGCCAAGGCCCTGCTGGTGGCCGTCCGGCGCCATCCGGAGGTCAACTCGGCCTGGGACGACGAGCGGCAGGAGATCGTCCACAAGTCGTATGTGAACCTGGGGATCGCCGCGGCCACCCCGCGCGGCCTGATCGTCCCCAACATCAAGGACGCGCACGACAAGACACTCCCCGAACTGGCCGCCGAGCTGGGAGAGCTGGTGGCCACCGCCCGGGAGGGCAGGACCTCGCCGGCCGCGATGCAGGGCGGCACCGTCACCATCACCAATGTCGGTGTCTTCGGCGTGGACACCGGCACGCCCATCCTCAACCCGGGCGAGTCCGCGATCCTCGCCTTCGGCGCGGTCAAGCTCCAGCCGTGGGTGCACAAGGGCAAGGTGAAGGCACGGCAGGTCACCACGCTCGCGCTGTCCTTCGACCACCGCCTGGTGGACGGGGAGCTGGGCTCCAAGGTGCTGGCGGACGTGGCCGCGATCCTGGAGCAGCCCAAGCGGCTGCTCAGCTGGGCGTGATCCGCGGGACCGGCAGGACCGGCGGGACCGGCCGTACGGTACTGGTCCCGCCACTGGTCCCCGTCCCGGTCCCGGTGTGACCCGTGAGGAGGGCCCGGAGCACAAACGTCCGGACCCTCCTCTTCCGCGTGTTATGACCCATTACGGACGGCTTTGTGCTGCCATCGCCGTATGGTCGTCTCCGTCTCCGCCGTCCTGCTGCTTCTCCTGCTCACGGCGATGCTCATGCGCCACCGCGCCCTCAAGGCCAGCCACGCGGTGACCTGCGTGCTGCTCGGCTTCGTGCTCGCCTCCAGCAGCCTGGCGCCCAGCATCCAGTCCACCGTCAGCTCGACCGCGGACCTGGTCAGTACGTTCCGCCCCTGATCGGCCGAGCCGCTCGCGGGCACCGCGGTCCGTGTTCCGGCGGTGCCGGGCGGCGGCCCGGGCGGGGAAGAGGGCAGTCCGCACAAGGGTCCCGGCGGGTCCCGGGGGGCCGCCGCACCGAATCGAATCGGCATCGTTGCCTCCGGGCCCGACCGCTCCGGGCGTCCTCAGCGCATACTGGTAGCACGATGACGAAACCTGCCGCGCCCCGGCGCCACCTCCCCACAAGCCCCTTCAACGTCCCGGTTGCCCCGCCGGCCAAGCGATTCGAGCTGGGAGACCGCGTCTCACACGACCGCTACGGCCTGGGCAGGATCATCGGCGTCGAGGACGGGATCGCCATGCTCGTCGACTTCGGCGGCGACCGACAGACCCGTGTGGTCAGCCCTTACTCGGGCATGAACAAGCTCTGACGCCCAGATCCGCTCACGCGTCGAAGCTCCGACCTTCTGCCGCTTCGACGCTCTGACGCTCTGATTCCGTACGACGCATCGGGACTCCTGCCGGACCGCCGCTGGTGTGCGCCGGCAGGGTGCCGCGACCGCGTCCGCCCGGGTCAGGGCTTTGTGGTGATCCGGTCGCCCGCCGGGTCGAGGACGAACCACAGCGCCCCGAACTGGTTGAGCCCCTGGCCCTTGGCCTGGCCGGCCTTGGTGTCGACCGCGTAGGTGTAGACCGGGTGCCCGTTGTACGTCACCTGGGTGCCGCCGGACCGCTTGGTGGTACCCAGCAGGCCGCTCATGGCCTTCTGGGCCGCCTTGGCCTTGCCCGAGGTGAGCAGGGGCGGCCAGGCGGCCGGGCAGGCTCCCGTGCACGCGGACTTGTTCCTGGTGTCCTTCATGAAGAGGTACAGCGTGTGCCCCTTGCCGTCGACCAGGACCGTGCCGAGCTTGCCGACCGACTTGGTCGACACGGTGGCCGCCTTGGTCGGCTTCGCACTCGGGCTCGCGGAGCCCCCGCCGAGATAGCCGCCCCCGGAGGTCGCCGTCCGCTGCTCGGCCGCGACGGTCGCGGTGGGCGCCGCCGGAGTCGTCGCGAAAGCCGGCCCGGCATCCTTCGCACCGGCCGAACACCCGCTCATCGCGGTCGCGAGCACCAGCGCGGCGGCGCTCCAGCCGACGGTCGTGGCAGTGCGCTTCATTCAAGGCCTCCAGGGTGAACCTGCTCCGGAACGTGCCCGGGGCCCCCGACCGGACCCCGCGCCACGAACGCCCAGCCTCCAACCCCGGTCCCCCACCGGCCCCCCCACCCACGCGCCCGGCCCCCGCACACCATCCATTCGGACCAACCCACCCTGTCCGGCACCCCCGTAGGAGCGGGAGCCCCGGCGCCGGGCCTCGCTGATCGTCCGGATGGCGGATGGCGGGTGTTGGCGGGATACGTGATGTATCTAAGATGTGTGCATCATGAGCGCTGCAGCCGCAACCAAGTCACCGCCCGCCGCCGAGCGGGTCTATCTGCATGTCAAGGCCGGGGTACTGGACCGGAGTTACGAGGGCGGCACGCTGCTCACCGAGGGGGATCTGGCCGAGGCGGTCGGGGTGTCGAGGACTCCGGTGCGCGAGGCGCTGCTGCGGCTGGAGGCCGAAGGGCTGCTCAAGCTGTATCCGAAGAAGGGCGCGCTGGTGCTGCCGGTCTCGGCGCAGGAGATCGCCGATGTGGTCGAGACCCGGCTGCTGGTGGAGCAGCACGCGGTGGCCAAGGTGGTCGGCGCGGTGCCGGCCCGGCTGATCGACCGGCTGGAGGAATCGCTGGCCGAGCAGCGCGGGCACGCCGCGACCGGTGACCTGGCGGCGTTCGCCGCCGCCGACCGGTCCTTCCACGCGGAGATCGTGCGCGCGGCCGGGAACCGTATCCTCGCCCACCTCTACGACCAGCTGCGCGACCGGCAGCTGCGGATGGGCGTGGCCACCATGCACGCCGAGCCGAGCCGGGTCGCCAAGAACATCGCGGAGCACACCGAGATACTGGAGGCGCTGCGCGGCGGGGCCGCGCTGACCGCCGCCGAGATCGTGGACCGCCATGTGTCCTGGGTGAAGACCCTGGCCAGGGGCGAGTCATGACGGCGCTGGGGGGCAGGGCGGCCGCGGGACCCGCGCTTCCCGGCGACCCGCCCGGCGGCCGGCGGGCCGTACTCGTCTGGGGCGTCGGCACCTCCGTCTACTTCGTCGCCGTCGTGCACCGCACCAGCCTGGGCGTGGCCGGCATCGACGCCGCCGACCGCTTCCACATCGGCGCCTCCGCGCTGTCGACCTTCTCCATCCTCCAGGTCCTGGTCTACGCCGGCATGCAGATACCCGTCGGCCTGATGGTGGACCGGCTCGGCACCAAGCGGGTGCTGATGCTGGGGGCGGTGCTGTTCACCACCGGGCAGGGGGCGTTCGCGCTGTCGCACTCCTACGGGATGGCGCTGGCCGCCCGCGCGGTGCTCGGCTGCGGGGACGCGATGACCTTCGTCAGTGTGCTGCGGCTCGGCACCCGGTGGTTCCCGGCCCGGCGCGGGCCGATGATCAGTCAGGGCGCCGCGCTGTTCGGCGTGGCCGGCAACCTCGTCTCGACCGTGGCGCTGTCCCGGCTGCTGCACTCGGCCGGCTGGACCCCGACCTTCCTGGGCACGGCCCTGGTCGGCGCCCTCGTACTGGTCCTGGTGGCCCTCTTCCTGAAGGACCATCCGGAGGGGTACGAGCCCGCGCCGGTCGAACACGCCGGGCCCGCCTACATCCGCCGCCAGATCGCCGACGCCTGGCGGGAGCCCGGCACCCGGCTCGGCATGTGGACGCACTTCACCACGCAGTTCTCCGGGATGGTGTTCCTGCTGCTGTGGGGGCTGCCCTACCTGGTCGAGGACCAGGGCATGTCCCGGGGCGCCGCGGGCGGGATGCTCACCCTGGTGGTGGTCGCCAACATGGTCTTCGGGCTGCTCTTCGGCCAGCTCATCGGCCGCCACCACGGGCTGCGGATGCCGCTGACCCTCGGGGTGATCGGGACGACCGCGGCCGCCTGGGCCCTGGTGCTGACCTGGCCGGGCGGCCAGGACCCGCTGTGGGTGCTGGTGCTGCTGTGCGTGGTCCTCGGTGCCTGCGGTCCGGCCTCGATGATCGGTTTCGACTTCGCCCGCCCGGCCAACCCGCCCGAGCGCCTCGGCACCGCCTCCGGCATCGTCAACATCGGCGGCTTCACCGCGTCCGTGCTCACCCTCTTCGCCATCGGCGTGCTGCTCGACGCGACCGGCGACGACTACCGCGTGGCCTGGAGCAGCGTCTTCGTCCTCCAGGCCTTCGGCACCGCCCAGATCCTCCGGCTGCGCCGCAGCAGCGAACGCCTGGAACGCGAGCGGATCGCGGTCAGCCGGGTCGCGACCGTCCACCGTACGGCCCCGGCACCGGTGGACTGACCGTCCTACGGGGCATCGACGGCGGCCCGCACGCCAGGGGCCGTCAGATCAGCGGCGTGAACTCCACCGGGAGCGCCGCCGGGCCGCGCAGCCAGACCGAGGGGCGCCAGGAGAGGTCCTCCACCGGGCGGGCGAGGCGCAGGTCGGGCAGCCGGTCGAGCAGGACCTCGATCGCGGCCGTGGCGATCACCTCGGCGATCTCCGGGGCGGGCGCCGGGCAGCGGTGCTCGCCGTGGCTGAAGGACAGATGCGCCTGGTTGCCGCCGGTCGCCGCGGTGCCCCGGGCCGAGACCCGGCCGGGCGGGGCCACCGGGCAGACCTGCGGGTCGGTGTTGGCCGCCGCCAGGCCCAGCACCAGCAGATCGCCGGCGCGGATGTACCGCCCGGCGAGCTGGGTGTCGCGGGTGGCCCAGCGCCCGATGAAGTTCTGCGTCGGGGTGTCCATCCACAGGACCTCGGTGAGCGCCTGCCCGACACTGCGCCGGCCGCCGGACAGCGACACCGCGAAGCGGTCGTCGGTCAGCATCAACCGCAGCGTGTTCCCTATCCAGTTGGCGGTCGGCTGCTGCCCGGTGGCCATGATGGCGATCAGGTCCTGGACGATCTCCTCGTCGGTCAGCCGCGCCGGGTGGGCCAGCAGCCGGGAGGGCAGATCGGCTCCCGGCCGGTGCCGCCTGCGCTCCAGCAGCAGCTCCATGGTGCCGCGGATCCGCGCGTAGGCCATCCCGGCCTCGGGACCGTCGCCCAGCACGGTGACCGTGTCCCGCTCCAGCTCCGCCGTCTCGTCGTCCCGCAGCCCGAAGAGCCCGGCCAGCACCCGCAGCGGCACCTGCCCGGCGTAGTCCGCCATCAGCTCGGCCCGTCCGGCGCCCGCGAAGGAGTCCACCGCCGCGTCGGCGGCCCGCTCCGCCTCGAAGCGCAGCTCGAAGGAGTCGACGGCGCCGAGCACGTCGGAGATCGCCCCGGCCCGCCTGCGGTGCTCGGCGCCCTCGGTGAAGAGCACCGAGGCGTTGTGCGCGACGAAGGGCAGCAGTGGCCAGTCGTGCGGCACCCGGTCCCAGGAGTGCCAGCGCCGCGAATCCCGCGCGAAGAGCTCCGGATTGCCGGTGACGTAGTGCACCTCGCGGTAGCCGAGCACCAGCCAGGCCGGCAGATCGGCGTCCAGCAGCACCGGCGCCACCGAACCGTGCACCCGGCGCAGCATCGCGTAGAGCCCGGCCGGGTCGCGCTGGAAGGCCGGCGAGTGCAGCCGTACGGGGGCCGCGTCCGGGTGCAGCGGCAGCGCCGGATTCAGCTCCGGGGGTATGCCGGTCGCCGGTACGGGCGCGCCCGGGGCCCGCCCGCCGGGGTGACTGGGCTGCGGGGCGGGAATCTGGGGGCGGACCGCGGCCTGATAGGCGCTCTGCCGCGCGGCCGCCGCCGCACCGGGGTACGGCGTCAGCGGCACCCCCGGATACGGGGTCGGCGGGCCGCCCGGGTGCGGGTAGGGGCCGGTGTCCGGCTCGCCGGGGGCCGCTTCCTCGGGCGCCGCCGGGATCGCCCAGCTGCCCGCCCCCTCCGCGGGGGCGCCCGGCGCGGCGCCCTGGCCGTATCCCTGATACCCCTGGCCCTGCTGTCCTTGGCCCTGCTGTCCCTGGGGCCCCTGCCCGTGCCCCTGATACGACGTCACAGCGCGGACTCCCAGGCGGGTGAGGCGTAGGTCAGCAGGTGGTCGACCAGGGTGATCAGCACCCGCTTGGCGGAGTCCCGCCGGCGCGCGTCGCAGTCGATCAGCGGAATCCCGGGCGGCAGTGACAGCGCCTCGCGCAGATCCTCCAGGGAGTGCTGCGGCGGGCCGAAGTTGTTGCGGGCCACGATGAAGGGCAGCCCGTGGTGTTCGAGCCGGTCGATGGCGTACCAGGAGTCGGCGATCCGCCGGGTGTCGACGAGCACCACCGCGCCCATCGTGCCGGAGAACAGCCGGTCCCACAGGAACCAGAAGCGCTCCTGGCCGGGCGCGCCGAACAGATACAGCACCATTTCGTCGTCCAGCGTGATCCGGCCGAAGTCGAAGGCGACGGTGGTGCTCTGCTTGGCGCCTGGCCCGGCCGGTTCGTCGATGCCGACGCCCGCCCGGCTCATGGTCTCCTCGGTGCTCAGCGGCCGGATCTCGCTGACCGCGCCGACCAGCGTGGTCTTGCCGACGCCGAATCCGCCCACGATCGCGATCTTCAGGCCGTCGCTGGCGGTCTCCCGCAGCGGCGGCCCGCTGCCGCCTGCCTCGTCCCAGGACGGCTGCCCGTAGTGCTCAGAGGTTCTGGAGGGCACGCAGCACCTTCTTCAGTGTCTCCGGCGGCGGCATCCGGTCGCCGGACAGGGCGCTGCGCGGATGCCGGGAGCTGATCCGGCCCGCGTCCCGCAGATCGCCCAGCAGGATCTTCACCACCGTGATCGGCAGCCCGAGATAGGCCGCCACCTCCACCACGGCGGTCGGGCGGCGGCACAGCCGCAGGATGCGCACGTGTTCCGACTGCATGCCCAGGGCCGGTTCGCTCTCCGCGACCACGATCGTCACCAGGTCGAACGGCGACTCGTGCGCGCGGCTGCGGCCACCGGTGAGGGTGTAGAGCCGGTCAGGCTCGCCGCTGTCGACCGGCCCCCGGTTCATGCCTGCCGCTTCCCGCGCGTGCGGTCGGTCCCGCTCCCGGCGCCGTCGGCGGCGGGGGAGGCGCCGCGGGCCCCGGTGCGCGGATCGGAACGCAGCCGGTTGCCCATCTGCTCGACCAGTTCGTTCATGTGGTGGCCGATCACACCGGCGTCGGCGTACTCCTCGCCGATCACCGCCAGATGGGCGCCCTCGCCCGCCTCCACGATGAACAGGATGCCGCCGTGGAACTCGGTCATGGACTGCCGCACCCCGCCGCTGCCGTCCCCGAACTCCATCGAGGCGCCGTGGGCGAGGGCCTGGATGCCGGAGGCGATCGCGGCGAGCTGGTCGGCCCGGTCGATCGAGAGCCCCGACGACAGACACAGCTTGAGGCCGTCCCGGGAGAGCACCAGGGCGTGCCGGGCGCCCGGCGTCTTCGCCAGCAGCGTCTCCAGCAGCCAGTCCAGGTCGCCTTGGTCGGTGGTGGTCATGTGACGCTGTCCCCTCCCGGCGGCGGTCCGGTCGGTACGGTGTCGCCCGCGCCCCCGTCCTGCCCGCCGAACTCGCCGGCTCCGTCATGTCCGCCGAAGCCCCGGTGGACGCCGGTGCCGCCGGACCCGTAGCCGCCGCCGGCGGCGTAGTCGGCCGCGTAGTCGGCGTCGGTCAGATAGTCGGTGTCGGCGTCGCGGTCCACCTCGGCGGCGTAGCGGCGGCCGGCGCTGAACGTGCTGGCGAAGGTGCCCTCGCCGGAGGCGGTACGGCCGGCGGGAGCGGCCGCGCCGGGGCCCTGGTCCGCCGCCTGGCCCGGGTCCTGGCCGGCGCCCTGGCTCGTCCGCCCCTCGGGGACGCTGCGGCCGGCCGCGGCATCCCGGAAGGCGCTGAACCTGGCCCCCGCCCCGGCCCGGGAGCGCGCCGCGCGGGCCGCCTCCTCCGGGGAGGGGTCGAGCCAGGCCGCCGACGGGTCGGCGGTCAGATCGCCGTGCTGGGAGGCGGCCAGGGTCTGCCCGCGGGCCCGCTTCGGCAGCGGTACGGCCGCCGCCTGCCAGCTCTGGGCCGGCCGGGCGTGCGCGGGGGAGTGCTCCTGCGGCGAGGCCCCGTCCCCGGGGGCGTACCGCTCGCCGCCCTCGGTCTGGTAGCCCTCGCCGGTCCCGTAACCGCCCTCATCCGCCGGGTAGTCCGCGGCGTGCTCGGCCGGGGACTGGGTGAGGATCTTCGGCGGGATCAGCACCACCACGCCCGTGCCGCCCCGCGAGGACGGCCGGAAGGAGATCAGCAGCCCGTGCTTGCGGGCCAGGCAGCCCACCACCGCCAGACCCAGCCGGGTCCCGGACAGCGCCCGCAGGTCCAGCGGGTCGCCGGAGACCAGCTTCTGCGCCCGCAGCAGCGTCGCGTCCGGCATCACCAGGCCGGCGTCCTCGATGGTGATCACGACCCCGGAGTGCGTCTCCTGCACATAGACGTGCACCTCCTCGGTCGGCGGCGAGAAGTTGCAGGCGTTGTCCATGAGTTCGGCCAGCGCGTGCATGACGCCCTCGGCCGCGTAACCGGCGACCGCCGCCGTACTGGTGGAGTGCAGCCGCACCCGCTGGTAGGCGCCTATCCGGCCCATCGCGCCGCGCAGCACGCTCTCCATCACGATCGGCTTCGTCCAGCGGCGGCCGGACCGCGAACCGGTGAGCACCGCCACGCTGTCGGCCAGCCGGCCGGTCTGGGCGGTGCAGTGGTCGAGGTGCAGCAGGTCGCCCAGCACCTCCTCGCCGAGGCGGTCCTCCATCTCCCGCAGATCGGCCAGCATGCCGGTGGTCAGCGCCTGCATCCGGCTGGCCGCGCTGGCGCAGGCGGCCATCCCGGCCGCCCGCATCCGCTCGCTCTTGGCGATCTCCCGGATCAGCACCCCCAGCAGCCGCTGGTGCGCCGGACCGGTCGGCTGCGGCAGCCGGGACATCACGGTGTCCGCCGAACCGCCGGCCCGCAGCCGGTCCACCGCCAGCGGGATGGTCACCTCGGTCAGCCGGGCCGTCTCGCCCTCCAGCGCCGCCGCCCGCGCGGTCTCCGCCTTCAGCGCGGCCCGCAGCGACAACTGCGCCTCGGCGGCGGTTCTGCGCTGCACCTCGGTGGCTCTGGCGGCACGCTGGGCGGCCTCCAGATCGATGGAGGCGAGCCGGGTCAGCTCCGCCTGCCGCTCGGCCTCCTGGAACGCCTCGGCCCGTAACTCCGCGACCTGGAAGCGCAGTTCACGAGCCAGCCGGCGACGGGAGAGAGCGAGCGCCACCACGATGCCCAGCAGCACCGCCCCCGCCCCACCGGTCGCGGTGATCAGCGGGCGGTCCGCGGTGGCCGCGCGGGTCGCCGCCCAGCCGCAGGCCGCGGCCGCCGCGATCACCGCGGCCAGCGGGAACACGAAGGCCCAGGCGGTGCGCACGGGGCGCCGGCCGGGAGCGGGGGAAGAGGGCGATAACGGCGAACTCTGGGCTGACATCAATCGGTACCTCATGGCGGGAGGCCGACAACCCACCGCCGTGCCGGGGACGTTGACGTACGAGCAGTGCGGGTGCGTGTTATTGCGCCACACCTTACTCGCCCAACTCAGCCTTCTCGGGCAGAATGCCGTTCTTTCGTCGCCGGACCGTCACCGGATCATCACAGCTCGTGCCATCACCGGCCGCGCCGACACCGCGTGTCACCAAAGTGAGAAGCGGCCGTCCGTATGACGCCGGACGGCCGCAACGCCACTGGTCTTTCGGACGTCATTCGGACTTAATCGAACACCCGGGGTGTTCGCCCCGCCGGGACGCCGGCCGGGCTCACTTGGTCACCGCGATGTGCGACAGGATCGCCTCGGCCAGTCCCGGGTCGCCCTCGATCTTCAGCCGGTCCGAGACCGCGGCCGGCCTGACCCGGCCGGCCAGCAGCCGCACGAACGTCTCCCAGTCCACCACGAAGGTCACCGCCGGTCCGAGCGAGACCGCCGAGTCGATGCTGCCGCGGCCCTCCGCGTCGACCCGTACCGTCCGCATGAACTCCAGCGGCCCGTGCACGTCGAAGACCACCGCCGAACCGGGCTTGGCGCCCGCGTCGTGCGCGACCAGCTTCGGCAGCGCGCGCAGCACGTGGTCCCGGGACAGCACGGCCGCGGCGGACGCCAGGTTGCCCGGCTTGTCGAGCGCGCGGCGCAGATCCTGCTCGTGCACCCATACGTCGAAGACCCGTGCCCACAGCTGCTCTTCGAGGGTGATCTCGCCGCCGCCGATGGCGCGTACCTCGTGGTCCGGCTGCCGCGTCTCGTTCCGCAGCTGACGGGAGCGGCGGATGATGGTGTACTCCAGCTCCGAGGTCATCTCGGGCGCGGTGTGGTGGCGGCGGATGTCCACCGGGACCTCGGTGTAGCGGGCGGTCTCGCTGGTGATGTGCCGCAGATCACTGGGCAGGCTGTGGATCGGGCGCGGGTCGCCGAGCAGCTCGCACTCGAAGCCGATGATGTGGGAGACGATGTCGCGCACCGACCAGTAGGGGCAGTCCGTGGGCCGGCTCCACTCCCCCTCGGTCAGCGGCGAGACCATTTCGTTGATGGATTCTATGGAGTGGGTCCAGGCGTCGATGTACGGCTGGAGCTTGCTGTGGACGGTCACGGGACGGGACCCCTCGACATTCGGTGCGCGGTCGTGGTGGTTGGCGCCTAAGTTACGCTGCGCGCGGGCGCCCACGCAGTGCTTTCGAGTGACGATGGTAGGCCCGACTTGACGACCCAACGTATGGGCGGTGACCCGGTGCGCGCAACGCTTGTGCAGATCGACGTGGACCCGGAGGAAACGGTCGGGGACCGCAGGGAACGGGTGGCGGCGCTGGTCCGCGCCCAGTCCGGAGCGGACCTCGTGGTGCTGCCCGAGCTGTGGCCGGTCGGCGCCTTCGCCGCTGATTCCTTCGCCTCGCGGGCCGAGCCGGTGGACGGCGGACCCACCGCGGCGGCGATGAGCGACGCCGCGCGGGCGGCCGGCGTGTGGCTGCACGCGGGCTCGATCGTGGAGCGGGACCCGGCAGGGCCGCTCTACAACACCTCGCTGCTCTTCGCGCCCGACGGCGGCCTGCGGGCGGTCTACCGCAAGATCCACCGCTTCGGCTTCGACCAGGGCGAGGCCGTCCTGATGGCGGCCGGCGACCGTGTCGTCACCGCCGGGCTGCCGGACGCCGTGCTCGGCCTGGCCACCTGCTACGACCTGCGCTTCCCCGAACTCTTCCGGCTGCTGGTGGACGCGGGCGCGCAGGTGATCGTGCTGCCGGCCGGCTGGCCGGCCCGGCGCCTCGCGCACTGGCGGATCCTGGTCCAGGCGCGGGCCGTCGAGTCGCAGGCGTACGTCCTCGCCTGCGGAACGGCGGGCACGCACGCCGGGATCGAGCAGGCCGGGCACAGCATGGTGGTGGACCCGTGGGGCGAGGTGCTCGCCGAGGCGGGCCCCGGCGAGCAGCTGCTGACCGTCGACCTCGACCCCGCACGGGTGACGTCCACCCGGGTGGACTTCCCGGTGCTGCGGGACCGGGTGCTGGGGCTGCCCGAGCCGTCGCCGGGGGCGGCGCCGCTGCCGGGGAGCTGAACCGCCGGCCGTACGTCCCCGGCGGACCGGGGCGCCCACGGCTGGCTCCGTACGCGCCCCGGTCCGCCGTCCCCGCGTGACGGCTACTCCTCTACTCCTCGCCGTGCTCCTTCTCCACCAGCCGGTCCACGCACACCGCGACCGCGATCAGCATGCCCGCGTCCGCGTCCTCCCGCTCCACGTCGATCGCGTACGCGTCCCGCAGTGTGAACCACTTGCGGGAGATCCGGGCCAGCCTCCCCCTGCCTTCGGCGGAGGAACCCCCACCCTCGTACTCGATGTCGTACTCCTTGCCGATGAGGTCCCCGCGGACCTCCAGCTCCTCTCCGGAGGCCAGCTCGGCCCGGTAGGCGTCGTGCAGCAGCGTCAGCCGCTTCTTCTTGACGGTGGCCAGCGTCTCGCCCTCGCGCTCGATGAGCATGGTGTCCCGCAGGCTGACCAGCTTCTTGTGGATGACGGCCACCACGCCGCCGCTCGCGTCCTGGATCTCCAGGGTGCCGCGCAGCGACATCACCTTTCCGTCGACGTAGAACGCGCGCCGACCGTGCTCGTCCTCGATCCAGTAGTCGTCGCCGATGGCGAACATCTTCTCCCGCACCACATATTTCATGGGGAATGCCTACCCCGGGTGATGCGGTTGGATGGGGATATGACTGCACGTGCACGTGTCCGCGCCCCTGAACTGATCGGCGCGGGCGGCTGGCTGAACACCGGCGGAAAACAGCTCACCCTGGCCGACCTGCGCGGATCCATCGTGATCCTGGACTTCTGGACCTTCTGCTGTGTGAACTGCCTGCATGTCCTGGACGAGCTGCGCGAGCTGGAGGAGCGCCACCGCGACACCGTGGTGATCGTGGGCGTGCACTCACCGAAGTTCGCCCACGAGGCCGAGCACGGCGCGGTGGTGGACGCGGTGGAGCGCTACGGAGTGCGTCACCCGGTGGTGGACGACCCGGAGCTGGCGTCCTGGAAGCAGTACGCGGTGCGGGCCTGGCCCACGCTGGTCGTCGTCGACCCCGAGGGATATGTCGTCGCCCAGCACGCCGGCGAGGGCCACGCGCACGCGCTGGAGAAGCTCGTCACCGCCCTGGAGCATGAGCACGCCGCCAAGGGCACGCTGCGGCGCGGCGACGGCCCCTATGTGCCGCCGGAGCCGGTGGCCACCGATCTGCGCTTCCCCGGCAAGGTGCTGGCCCTGCCCGGCTCGGGGCACTTCCTGGTCTCCGACTCCACCCGGCACGCCCTGGTGGAGCTGGCCGCCGACGGCGAGAGCGTCGTCCGGCGGATCGGCACCGGCGAGCGCGGCCTGCTCGACGGCGACGCCGCGACCGCCCGGTTCAGCGAACCGCAGGGCCTGGCGCTGCTGCCCGACGGCACGGTCGTGGTCGCGGACACCGTCAACCACGCGCTGCGCCGCTTCGACCCGGCGACCGGCGAGGTCGGCACCGTCGCCGGCACCGGCAAGCAGTGGATGCAGGGCTCGCCGGCCTCCGGTCGGGCCCGCGAGGTGGCCCTGTCCTCACCGTGGGACGTGGCGTGGTTCGAGGACCGGGTCTGGATCGCGATGGCCGGCGTGCACCAGTTGTGGACGTACGACCCCGCCGGCGACCGGGTCGAGGTCGCGGCCGGCACCACCAACGAGGGCCTGGTCGACGGGCACGCGCGCGACGCGTGGTTCGCCCAGCCGTCCGGGCTGTCGGCGGCGGGCCCGCGGCTGTGGATCGCCGACTCCGAGACCTCGGCGCTGCGCTGGGCCGAGCGGGCGGCGGACGGCGCCGATAGCGTCGATGGCTCCGGTGGCACCGGCGGCGCCGATTACGTCATCCGCACCGCGGTCGGCACCGGCCTGTTCGACTTCGGCCACCGCGACGGCGCGGCCGGACAGGCGCTGCTCCAGCACCCGCTGGGCGTCACCGCGCTGCCGGACGGCTCGGTCGCGGTCAGCGACACGTACAACAACGCGCTGCGGCGCTACGATCCGGCGACCGGGGAGGTCTCCACCCTGGCCACCGAGCTGCGCGAGCCCTCGGACGCGACCGTGGTGGACGGCGACATCGTGGTGGTGGAGTCGGCCGCGCACCGGCTGACCCGGATGCACCTGCCCGAGGAGGCGGTACGGGTGGAGGCGGTCGCCCACCGCACCCGGCGCGACGCCACCGGCGTCACCGCCGGCCCCTTCCGCCTCGATGTGGTCTTCTCCGCGCCGCCCGGCCAGAAACTGGACGATCGCTACGGTCCCTCGACCCGGCTGCTGGTCAGCGCCACCCCGCCGGAACTCCTCGCGGAGGGCGCGGGCCGCGGCACGGACCTCCACCGCGACCTGGTGCTGGACCCGTCGGTGCCCGAGGGCGTCCTGCACGTCTCGGCGATGGCGGCGTCCTGCGACGTCGACGACTCCGACAACCCCAATCCGTACCCGGCCTGCCATGTCCATCAGCAGGACTGGGGGGTCCCCGTCCGGCTCACCCCGGACGGGGACCCCCGGCTCGCCCTGGTCCTGGCGGGCATGGACACGGCGGCCGGCTGACCGTCCCGGCTGAGTCCGGACTCCGTACCGGACTCAGTACCGGTTGTAACGCTCTCCGGGGTAGTACCGCTCCTCGACGACGGGCGGCACATCGCCGTCCGCCGTCGGCGGTATCCGCCGCCGCTTGAAGATGCTCACGTACGCCGCCAGCCCGATCATGCCGACGGCCATCATGATCAGACCGATCAGATCGACGTTCACGCCCTTCGCGTGCCAGTCGGTGGCGAATGTGACGATCGCTCCGACCGCGATCAGGATGATGCAGCCTCCGATACCCACAGTGCCCGCCTCCGTTGGTCGACTTACCCGACTGCTGGTGTCAACCACCCGCCTTCCCGCCCCCTTGACATCCAATCAGCCCCTCACCCCACCAACCGCGCCCCGCCCGCGCCGCCAACCCCCGCCACGCGCCGGGCGCCGCCGACGGCACGTCAGCCGTCGGCCCGACAACCCGTCAGTTCGTCAGGAAGGAGTGGAGGGCGGTGGCCAGGAGGTGGGGGTCGTCCGCGCCGCAGAGTTCGCGGGCGGAGTGCATGGAGAGGATGGGGACGCCGACGTCGATGGTGGTGATGCCGTGGCGGGCGGCGGTGATGGGGCCGATGGTGGTGCCGCAGGGCATCGCGTTGTTGGAGACGAAGTGCTGGAAGGGGACGCCGGCGCGTTCGCAGGCGGCGGCGAAGACGGCGCGGCCGGCGCCGTCGGTGGCGTAGCGCTGGTTGACGTTGGTCTTGAGCAGGGGGCCGCCGTTGGCGCGGGGCTGGTGGGTGGGGTCGTGGCGTTCGGGGTAGTTGGGGTGGACGGCGTGGCTGACGTCGGAGGACAGGCAGACGGTGCCGGCCAGGGCGCGCAGGCGCTCCTCGTAGCCGCCGCCGCGGGAGCGCACCGAGCGCTCCAGGATGTTGCCGAGCAGCGGGCCGTTCGCGCCGGTGTCGGACTCGCTGCCGGTCTCCTCGTGGTCGAAGGCGGCCAGTACGGGGATGTGCGCCGCGTCGGTGACCGCGGTCAGGGCGGCCAGGCCGGCGTGGACCGAGAGCAGGTTGTCCAGCCGGGGGGAGGCCAGGAGTTCGCCGTCGCGGCCGAGGAAGGCGGGCGGCTGCACATCGTGGGTCATCAGGTCCCAGCCCGTGACGTCGTCGGCGGCCACCCCGGCCTCGGCGGCCACGAAGGCGATCAGGTCGCCGTCCTCCGCGTCGCCCAGGCCCCACAGCGGCTGGAGGTGGCGCTGCTTGTCGAGGGTGAGGCCGTCGTTGACCGAGCGGTCGAGGTGGATGGCGAGCTGGGCGACGCGCAGCAGCGGGCGGTCGATGTTCACCAGCCGGGTGGTGCCGTCGCGCAGCGACAGCCGGCCGGCCAGGCCCAGGTCGCGGTCGAGCCAGCTGTTGAGCAGCGGGCCGCCGTAGAGCTCCACCGCGACCTGGCGCCAGCCGGCCTTGCCCATGTCGGGGCGCGGCTTGACCCGCAGATTCGGCGAGTCGGTGTGCGCGCCGACCACCCGGAACGGCGTCTGCGGCTGGGCGCCCTCCGGCACGTACCAGGCGATGAGGGCGCCGCCCCGCAGGACGTACCGGCCACCGCTGCCGCCTTCCCACGCCTCGGTCTCGGCGACCCGGTGGAATCCGGCCCGCTCCAGCCGGTCGGCCGCGGTGGCCACGGCGTGATACGGGGAGGGGCCGGCCTGCACGAAAGAGGCCAGGTCGGCGGTGTGGGATCGGTCGAACGTACGCGGCTGGTGGCTCATACCCGCCAGCATAGGAAAGACGGTGTTCCGCCACCTCGGGGGTGACGGAACACCGTCGTGCCGCGCGGAGCCGGCGGGACGCCGCGCGGGCGGCTCAGCGGGTCAGAACGCCTCTTCGGGCAGGTCCATCACACCGAGCGTGACCGCTTCCGCGATGGCCCGCTGCACCCCCACTCCCGGCAGGATCTCGGTGGCGAAGAACTTCGCCGCGGCGATCTTGCCGGTGTAGAAGGCCTTGTCCTTGGCGGAGGCGTCCGGCAGCTTGTCGGCGGCCACGCCCGCGCCCCGCAGCAGCAGATAGGCGATGACGACATCGCCCGAGGCGAGCAGCAGCCGGGTGGAGTTGAGGCCCACCTTGTAGATGGAGCGCACATCCTGCTCGGTGGCGGCCAGATCGGTCAGCATGGCGCCGACGATCCCCTCCAGGTCCACTGCGGCCTTGGCGAGCTGCTCGCGGGCGGCGGCCAGTTCCTCGCCGCCGGTCGCCTCGGCGAGGAACTTCTTGATCTCCTCGCTGAGCGCGGTCAGCGCCTGCCCCTGGTCGCGGACGATCTTCCGGAAGAAGTAGTCCTGGCCCTGGATCGCGGTGGTGCCCTCGTACAGCGTGTCGATCTTGGCGTCGCGGATGTACTGCTCGACCGGGTACTCCTGGAGGTAGCCGGAGCCGCCGAAGGTCTGGAGCGACTGGGCCAGCTGCTCGTAGGACTTCTCCGAGCCGTAGCCCTTCACGATCGGCAGCAGCAGGTCGTTGAGGCCGTGCAGCGCGGTCGCGTCCTCGCCGGCCGCCTCGGCGACCTGGATCGCGTCCTGGACGCAGGCGGTGTGCAGCACCAGCGCGCGCATGCCCTCGGCGTACGCCTTCTGTGTCATCAGCGAGCGGCGTACGTCGGGGTGGTGGGTGATGGTGACCTTCGGCGCGGCCTTGTCGGTGAACTGGGCCAGGTCCGGGCCCTGGACGCGCTCCTTGGCGTACTCCAGCGCGTTGAGGTAGCCGGTCGACAAGGTGGCGATGGCCTTGGTGCCGACCATCATCCGGGCGAACTCGATGATCCGGAACATCTGCCGGATGCCGTCGTGCTTGTCGCCGATCAGCCAGCCCTTGGCCGGGTGCTTGTCGCCGAAGGTCAGCTCGCAGGTGTTGGACGCCTTCAGGCCCATCTTGTGCTCGACGTTGGTGGCGTAGACGCCGTTGCGCGCGCCCAGCTCGCCGGTGGCGACGTCGAACTCGAACTTGGGCACCATGAACAGCGACAGGCCCTTGGTGCCGGGGCCGGCGCCCTCGGGGCGGGCCAGCACGTAATGGATGATGTTCTCCGCCATGTCGTGCTCGCCCGAGGTGATGAAGCGCTTGACACCCTCGATGTGCCAGCTGCCGTCCTCCTGCCGCACCGCGCGGGTGCGGCCGGCGCCGACGTCCGAGCCGGCGTCCGGCTCGGTGAGCACCATGGTGGAGCCCCACTCCTTCTCCACCGCGAGGGCGGCGATCTTCCGCTGCTCCTCGGTGCCCTCGTCGTAGAGGATGCCGGCGAAGGCGGGGCCCGAGGAGTACATCCAGATGGCCGGGTTGGAGCCGAGCACCAGTTCGGCGTAGGACCAGATCAGGGAGCGCGGCGCGGTGGTGCCGCCGATCTCCTCGGGCAGGCCGAGCCGCCAGTAACCGGCGTCCATGAACGCCTGGTAGCTCTTCTTGAAGGAGGCGGGGACCGGCGCGGTGCCGGTCGCCGGGTCGAAGACCGGGGGGTTGCGGTCGGCGTCGGCGTACGACGCGGCCAGCTCGTTCTCGGCCAGGCGCGCCAGTTCGCCGAGGATCTCCTTCGCGGTGTCCACGTCCATCTCCGCGAACGGACCCGTGCCGTAGAGCTGGTCGCGCCCGAGCACCTCGAAGAGGTTGAACTCGATGTCGCGGAGGTTCGACTTGTAGTGGCCCATGAGGACGGCTCCGTATCGCTGCTGCTGTCTCAAAGAAGGAGAGATGGTGAGGTGGAGGCGAGGGGTGGCGCGCGGTGCTGCCTGACGAAATCATGCTACCCGTCGGTAATAAGGCGCAACCCCCGCCGGCCCGATGTGACGCTTTCCTCTTCCCGGGCCCGCCCTTCGTTAGGCTGGGCGGGTGTACGGCCACGAGCAGAGTGTGAACGCTGGACCCGGCGGCCCGATGGGTGCCGCACCCATGGGCGGCGGCTATCCCGAGCCGTCACCCCCTTACCAGGAGGCGGCCACCGGTTATCCGGAGCCCTCCCCGCCGTCGCTGTCCGACGCGGTACGGGCCTTCACCACCGGATCGCTGGCGGCCGAGGACTTCCAGGCGATCTTCACCACGTCCAAGGTCTACTGTCCGCGCGGTGAGAATCCCGGCTTCCTGGCCCTGCACGACACCCAGCAGCCGGTCATCCCGATGTTCAGCACCCTCAAGGAGCTGCGGCGCTACGCGGGCAAGGAGTCCAAGTACTTCGTGATCACCGGTGCCGAGGTGCTCGACCTGCTGCCGACCGGCTACGGCTTCGTGCTCGACATCGACGGGCAGCACCGGATGGTGTTCGACGCCAAGGCCGTGGAGCAGATGATCGACTTCACCATGCGGCGGATGTACGGCTGATCCCCGGTGCCGGGGCCGGGTCCCGGCGAGCCTGTCCGGTGGGTGACGGAATAGTCACACCTTGCTAGATGTTCAGCCTTCAACTACATTGACCGCAGAGCATCACCCAAGGAGGCCGTCATGCCCGCCGTGACCGTAGAGAACCCGCTGACCCTGCCGCGGGTGACCGCAGCGACCGATGCCCAGGTGCGTCCGGCCCTGACCGTCACCACCGCGCCGAGCGGCCTGGAGGGCGAGGGCTTCCCGGTCCGCCGCGCCTTCGCGGGCATCGACTACCGGCACCTCGACCCGTTCATCATGATGGACCAGATGGGTGAGGTGGAGTACGCGCCCGGAGAGCCCAAGGGCACGCCCTGGCACCCGCACCGCGGCTTCGAGACCGTCACCTACATCATGGACGGCACCTTCATACACCAGGACTCGCACGGCGGTGGCGGCACGATCACCAACGGCGACACCCAGTGGATGACGGCCGGCTCCGGGCTGCTGCACATCGAGACCCCGCCGGAGTCGCTGGTCACCAGCGGCGGCCTGTTCCACGGGCTCCAGCTGTGGGTGAACCTCCCCAAGGCCGACAAGATGATGCCGCCCAAGTACCAGGACATCCGGGCCGGCGGCCTGAAGCTGCTCACCTCCGGCGACGGCGGCGCCCTGATCCGGGTGATCGCCGGCGACCTCGGCGGGCACCGGGGCCCCGGCGCCACCCACACCCCGATCACCATGCTGCACCTGTCGCTGAACCCGGGCGCCGAGGTCACGCTGCCCTGGCGCGAGGACTTCAACGCCCTCGCCTACGGCATGGCGGGCCGCGGCTTCGCCGGCCCCGCGTCCCGCCCCTTCCGGATGGGCCAGTCGGTCGTCTTCGGCAAGGGCGACGCCCTCACCATCCGTGCCGACGAGACCCAGGAATCCCGCTCGCCCAACTTCGAGGTCGTCCTGCTGGGCGGCCGGCCGATCCGCGAGCCGATGATGCAGTACGGCCCCTTCGTGATGAACACCCACGCCGAACTCGCCCAGGCCTTCGAGGACTTCCAGGCGGGCCGGCTCGGCTCGATCCCCGCGGACTCGCCGCTCGGCCGCTGAGCGCCCCGCCCGGCCCGGGCCGCCACGGGCTCTACGCCTCGTAGAGCTCGAACCAGATCGACTTCCCCTCCCCGCGCGGGTCCACCCCCCAGGCGTCCGCCAGCTCCTCCATCAGCAGCAGGCCGCGGCCACTGGAGGCCAGCTCGCCGGGGGAGCGGCGGTGCGGCATGTCGTCCGAGCGGTCGCCGACCTCCACATGCAGGCGGCGGGTGCCGGCCAGGCCGGTGACCTGGGCGATCAAGGTCGCGTCCTCGTCGGTGTGCACCAGGACATTGGTGACCACTTCGGAGACCAGCAGCGCCGCGGTCTCCAACTGGTCCTCGGAGACCCAGTCGTGGAGCAGCGCGCGGATGTCGTCGCGCGCGCCGCGGATCAGGCCGGGGTCGGCCTGCGGCACCGTCAGCACCGTGCGGCGCACCGGGACGGCCGCGGTGGGGCCCTCCGGGTCGCGGCGCAGCAGCACCAGGGCGATGTCGTCCTCGCGGCGGTCGGCGAGCGGTCCGGTGGCGCTGTGCGACGGCGGTCCGTGCACGGCCTGGATCAGCGAGTCGGCCAGCGCCTCCAGATCCTCCGAGGGACCGGCCTCCAGCACCCCGCTCAGGCGGTCCCAGCCGGTCTCCAGATCGTGGCCGCCGGTCTCGATCAGGCCGTCGGTGCACAGCAGCAGCACCTCATTGGGTTCGAGGGAGAGCCGGGTGGTCGGGTAGTCGGAGTCCGGCTCCACGCCCAGCGGCGGCCCGCCGTCGGTGCGGCGGACGATGGTGGTGCCGTCGCCCAGCCGGACGCACGGCTCCGGATGCCCGGCGCGCACCACTTCCAGGGTGCCGGCTCCGGGATCGACCTCCAGATACAGGCAGGTCGCGAACCGTACGTCCGCCGGGTCGCCGTCGTCGGACAGGCCTTCGAGAAAGCGGGAGGTCCGGGACAGCACCGCGTCCGGCCGGTGGCCCTCGGCCGCGTACGCCCGCAGGGCGATCTTCAGCTGTCCCATGAGGCCGGCCGCCCGTACGTCATGGCCCTGGACGTCGCCGATGACGATCGCGGTGCGGCCGGACGGCAGGTCGATCACGTCGTACCAGTCGCCGCCGACCTGGAGGCCGCCGCCGGTCGGGACATAGCGCGCCGCCACCGCCATGCCCTCGATGGCGGGCCGGCTGGCCGGCATCATCGTCTGCTGGAGCCCGTCGGACAGCGCCCGCTCGGATTCGTGCAGCCCGGCCCGGGCCAGCGCCTGCGCCATCATCCGGGCCACGGTGGTGAGCACCGACCGCTCGTCGGAGGTGAACTCCACCTGCTCGCGGAAGGCCGCCATCCACACCCCGATGGTGGCGCCGGCCACCGTCAGCGGCAGGAACGCCCAGGAGGACCGGCCGAAGATCTTCACCAGCGGCCAGGTGGTCGGATACGCCTGCTCGTACGCCTCGGGGGTGGGCAGATAGACGGCCTGGCCGGTGCGGATCACCTCGGTGGCGGGATAGCCGGTGGTCAGCGGCATCTCCGGCGGGAAGGTGTCGGGCATCTTCTGCCCGTAGTGCCCGATGACGGTCAGGTGGTCGCCCTCGCGGCCGAAGACGGCCAGCCCGTCGGGCGAGAAGCCGGGCATCGACAGGCCGGCCGCCACCCGCAGCACATCGGCGGTGGAATCGGCCTCGGCCAGCGCGCGCCCCGCGTCCAGCAGGAACGCCTCCCGGGAGCGCCGCACGTCACGGGTGGGCGCGGCGCCCTGCTGCCGGCCGCGCACCTCGTGCACGCTGCCGCTGAGCAGCGTGCCCTGCGGACGCAGCCGGACCCGGACGGTGCGGTCCACCGCGCCGTCGGCGCCGACCACCCGCAGCAGCGACTCGGCGACCGTGCCCTCGGCGCTCGCCAGCGAGATCGCGCTGACCAGCGTCACATAGTCGGCGGCGTGCAGACAGGCACGCACTTCGGACGACCGGTGGACGCCGCCCCCGCCGGACAGTCCGAGCAGCCCGGCGGCGCGGTCGTCGACCGTGACCTCGCCGGTCGATTCGTCCCACTGCCACATGCCGTACCCCACGGCGGCCAGGACGTCCTCGGTGCGCATTCGGCCAGTTTATGAGGCTTGGGATGATATGGGCGAGCGTACCCGGGCGGAGCCTGTGATAACCGATGGGGGAGGCGGCCGGGGCGCCGGTAAGCTGTGCGGGCTCAGTGGTAACGCTCTCCGGCACCGATCCCCGGTTTCGCCTTCCAGGTGGCCCGGGCGGCGCTGCCGGGCGGGCGCTCCCCCCGGCGACCTGACAGCTGACGACCTGACGACTTGGACGAGAGATGCATCGGTACCGGTCCCACACCTGCGGTGAGCTGCGCGCCACCGACGTCGGCACCGACGTCCGCCTGTCCGGCTGGCTGCACAATCGCCGCGACCTGGGCGGCATCCTCTTCGTCGACCTGCGCGACCACTACGGCTTCACCCAGCTCGTGGTCCGCCCCGGCTCGGCGGTGTACGAGCAGCTCAGCAGCCAGTCCAAGGAGTCGGTGGTCCGGGTCGACGGGCAGGTGGTCGCCCGCTCGCGGGAGAACATCAACCCGGAGCTGCCCACCGGCGAGGTCGAGGTCGAGGTGACGTCCCTGGAGGTGCTGGGCGCCGCCGACCCGCTCCCCTTCCCGGTCTTCCCGGAGGACAACGCCAACGAGGAGATGCGGCTCACCAACCGCTTCCTGGACCTGCGCCGCCAGCGCATGCACCGCAACCTGATGCTGCGCACCCAGGTCATCTCCTTCCTGCGCCGCGAGATGACCGCCCTGGGGTTCAACGAGATGGCGACCCCGATCCTGTCGGCGACCTCCCCCGAGGGCGCCCGCGACTTCCTGGTGCCCTCCCGGGTGCACCCCGGCAAGTTCTACGCGCTGCCGCAGGCACCGCAGCAGTTCAAGCAGCTGCTGATGATCTCCGGCTTCGACCGCTACTTCCAGATCGCGCCCTGCTTCCGCGACGAGGACTCCCGCGCCGACCGCTCGCCCGGCGAGTTCTACCAGCTCGACGTCGAGATGAGCTTCGTCGAGCAGGAGGACGTGTTCGGCGTCATCGAGAAGGTGATGACGGACCTGTTCACCGAGCTGGGCGGCGGCCGCACCGTCACCTCGCCGTTCCCGCGCATCCCGTTCCGCGAGTCGATGGTCAAGTACGGCAACGACAAGCCGGACCTGCGGACCCAGCTCGAACTGGTCGACGTCTCGGCGGTGTTCGCCGACTCCGGCTTCAAGGCGTTCGCCGGCAAGCACGTCCGGGCGCTGGCCGTGCCGGACACCGCCGACCAGCCGCGCAAGTTCTTCGACTCGCTCGGCGAGTACGCGGTCTCGCTCGGCGCCAAGGGCCTGGCCTGGGTCCGCGTCGGCGACGACAACGCGCTCACCGGTCCGATCGCGAAGTTCCTCACCGAGGAGGACATCGCGGCGCTGACCGGCGCGGTCGGCGCCAAGCCGGGCACCGCGATCTTCTTCGGCGCCGGGGAGTTCGACGAGGTCAGCAAGATCATGGGCCCGGTCCGGGTCGAGGCGGCCCGCCGCACCGGCCAGTTCGAGGAGAACGTCTTCCGCTTCTGCTGGATCGTCGACTTCCCGATGTTCGAGCGGAACGAGGACACCGGCGGCATCGAGTTCTCGCACAACCCGTTCTCCATGCCGCAGGGCGGCCTGGAGGCGCTGGAGACCAAGGACCCGCTGGACATCCTGGCCTGGCAGTACGACATCGTGTGCAACGGCGTGGAGCTGTCGTCCGGCGCCATTCGCAACCACGAACCGGCCGTGATGTACAAGGCGTTCGAGATCGCCGGATACAGCCGGGAGACCGTGGAGGCCGAGTTCGGCGGCATGCTGCGCGCCTTCCACTTCGGCGCCCCGCCGCACGGCGGGATCGCCCCGGGCGTGGACCGCATGGTCATGCTGCTGGCGGACGAGCCCAACATCCGCGAGACCATCGCCTTCCCGCTGAACCAGAACGCGCAGGACCTGCTGATGGGGGCGCCCTCGGAGGTCGGCGAGGCGCGGCTGCGGGAGCTGCACCTGTCGCTGCGCAAGCCCAACCCGAAAAGCTGACCAGGGGCCTTCCCGGGTCCCCGGCCCCGCACCGCCCCTCCGGCTTCTCCACCTTCTCCAGTCCCTCCAGCCCCTCCAGCCTTTCGAACACCGGCGGCGCCGCCTTTCGGCTCCGCCGGTGTTCTGTTTGCGGGCGGCGCGTTTGCGGAGGCCGGCCGGGGTGAGGCAACCCGGTGGCCGTCCCGTCGCGTTGGAGCACTGTGGGAGAAGAAGAGGTGGGCGGTGGGCACAGCCGGATTCGAGGAGTTCGTCGCGGCTCGCGGGCCGAGGCTGCTCCGGGTCGCCTGGCTGCTCACCGGCGACGCGCACCTGGCCGAGGATCTGCTGCAGACCGTACTGGCCAGGGTCTGGCCCAAGTGGGGCCGGATCGCGGACGAGAACCCCGAGGCGTATGTCCGCAAGGCCCTGGTCCACACGCATGCCTCGTGGTGGCGCCGCAAATGGCGCGGGGAGGTGCCGCACGGCGACAACCTGCCGGACCGGGCCGCGATCGCGGACCCCTTCGCGGATGTCGACTTGGAGCAGGCGCTGGCCGCGGCCATCCGGTCCCTGCCGCCCCGGCAGCGGGCGGTGGTCGTGCTGCGCTTCTTCGAGGACCTGAGCGTGGCCGAGACCGCGCAGGTGCTGGGCTGCTCGGAGGGCACCGTGAAGAGCCAGGCGTCCAAGGCGCTGCGCACACTGCGGGACCGGCTGCCGGCCACCGCGGCCGTACGGGGAGGAGGTGAGCGGCGATGAGCGGCCGGGACGGATACGACACGCACGACGCGTACGACGGATACGACGGGTACGCGACCGCGGCGGGCGCCGGCGACGGCTCCTGGAAGGTCACCGGCGAACTCCCCGGCGAGGACGAGCTGCGCGTCCTGCTGGAGCGCGCCGTTCCGCACCTGCCCTCCCCGGCGCAGCGGTTGGAGCGGGTGCGGGAACGGGTCCGGCGCCGCACCCGGCGCCGCGCCGCCGGGCTGTCGGTGGCCGCCGTGCTGGTGGTCGCGGCGGCCGGCCTGCTGCTGCCCGGTGTGCGTACCGGCGGCGACACGTCCGCCGCGCCCACCGTCGCAGCGACCGGGGCGCGCGTCACCACGCTCGCGCCTCCCGCCTCGGACAGCGTCCCGGCCGGCCCGTCGGCCAGTGGCACGGCGCCCGGACGGCTCGCCACCGACCCGCCCACGCCCACCACCCCGATCTCGTACCCGTACCGGCGCACTGGCTTCCCCGGGCTGACCGGGCTGTCGCTGCGGCTGCCGGCGGGCTGGTCCAGCCTCCAGCCGGCCGGCGCCGACACCGACTTCGTCTCCTCCCAACCGCTCGGCCTGCCCGAGAACGGCTGCGCCCACGCGCTGGACGACTTCTGCACCCCGCTCGCGTACCGGCTTCACCCCGGGAGCGGCGTGCTGATGATGCTCCAGGTGAGGCACAACGGGCTGATGGCCGACAAATTCCGGCAGATGGCGCGGCAGCTCAGCGCCGAGCCACCGGTCGAGGCCTGCCGGACCGTGGGCGGCACCACCCAGTGGGGCTCGCTGATCGTCGACGGTGCCGGCTCCGACGTGGTGATCGAGGCGACGGTCTGCCTGGCCGGTCCCACCCCCTCCCTAACGGCGCGCGTCCGGGACATGCTCCTGACCGCCGAATTCAGCTGAAAGGCCCGTCCGACATGCGCATAGCCCGCCGCCGCGGCACCATCGCCGCCGTCCTGCTGGCCGCCTCCGCGACTCTGCTGGCCGGCTGCGCCGGATCAGCCGCGGGAGCGCGGCCCTCGCGGGTGGCCGACCAGGGCCCGCTGAGCACCCAGGTGGGGGGCAGGGCCGGACGCTCGGCGCCGCTGCCTGTGACCTCTCACGCGCCGGTCCCGGCCGCGCTGCCCGGTGTGGGCCCCCGCACACTGGCCGAGATCCCGGCCGGCGCCCGGCAGGCGGTGCTGGTCACCGGCGACGGCCGCGACTCCGCGAACTCGAAAGTGACCTTCTACCGCTACGACGACACCGCGGGCTGGGTGCCGGCCGCCGCCACCTGGCAGGCCCACAACGCGCTGCGCGGCTGGACCGACGACCACCACACCGGTGACCTCCGCTCCCCGATCGGCGTCTTCACCCTCACCGACGCGGGCGGCCGGCTCACCGACCCGGGTACGAAGCTCAGCTACGACCACGCCCCGATCGGCTTCACCGTCGGCGGCACCGGCTTCCACGGCGAGTCCCTGCGCGGCGCCTTCGACTACGTCATCGCCATCAACTACAACCGCGAGCCCGGTACTTCCCCCCGCGACTGGACGCGCCCCCTCGGCGACTCCCGCGGCGGCGGCATCTGGCTCCACGTCGACCACGGCGGCCCCACCCAGGGCTGCGTCTCCCTCCCCCCGACCGCCATGAAGACCCTCCTGCGCACCCTCAACCCGGCCCAGCACCCGGTGGTGGTCATGGGCGACGCGGCGGACCTGGCGCGGTGACGCTTCGCGGCATCCCGGCTGCGGGGACCGCCGCGTCAGCCGAGCACTTCGACAGTGCAGCGGATACCGGAGGCCCTGGCCATGCGGCCGTCGGCGGTGAGGAGCGGGCACTCGTACGCCTCGGCCGCCGCGACGTAGGCCGCGTCATAGGCGGTGAGGTTCCCTCGCAGTTCCCACATCCGGGGCAGCAGGACACGGGTCAGCGGAACGACCGGGTCCCACTGGGAGAGGGCTGCCACGGCGTCGGCGGCGTGATCCGGCGCGATCTTGCCGCCGAGCAGGTTTCCGCGGATCACGGAGAGCACCTCCACAGTCCAGTGCTGCGGGGCGATCCACCGGTCGTCGGCCGCGAGGGCGGTCCGGCACTCGGCGCCGGTCCGCCCCTCGTCGAGCAGCGAGAAGGCGAAGACGGAGGCGTCGACGACGATCACCGCCCGCCTCCCTGGACTCCCAGCCCGCTGTCCCGCTCGGCCCGCCCCGCGTCCAGCGTGTCCAGCACATCGCTCTTCGCGAGCGCGGTGCCGTAGGACGCACCGGAGAACCGCTGCAGCACCGCCAAGTTGTCCCGGCGCCTGACCTCGTCCCTGACGAGGTCGATGAGGTAGGCCTGGAGCGACTGACCGCGTTCGCTCGCTATGGCGGCGAGCTTGTCGCGGAGGTCTTCGGGCACGTCGCGAATCTGGAGGGCCACCATGCATGCAATTCTACATGCATGGTGGTCTCCGTTCCGGGGCCGCAGGCTCCGCGCCCCCGCTACGCCGTCGCGTCCGGGTCGCCGCCGAAGCGGGTCACGTAGGACGCCAGGTCCTCCTCGGTGATCTTGGCGAAGAGGACCGGGGGGAGGGTGAAGGGGGTGCCGGCCGGGAGGGTGGACAGGGTGCGGGCCTCGTCCGGGGTGGCCCAGGGGGCGTTGTCGCCGGGGAGGTCGAAGGCGGCGCGCATGGCGGCGGCGGAGGCCGGGATGAAGGGCTCGGAGATGATCGCGTAGAGGTGGATGAGGTTCATCGCGGTGCGCAGGGTGAGCGCCGCGCCCTCGGGGTCGGTCTTGATCTCCAGCCAGGGCGCCTTCTCCTCCAGGTAGGAGTTGCCCGCGCTCCACAGTGCCCGCAGCGCCTGCGCGGCCTTGCGGAACTGGACCGCCTCCAGGTGGCCCTCGTATTCGGCCAGCAGCCCGGCGATCTGCTCGCCGAGCTTGACCTCGACCGCGCCGGGGGCCGCGCCCCCGGGGACCTCGTCGCCGAACCGCTTGCGGGAGAAGGACAGCACCCGGTTGACGAAGTTCCCCAGCGTGTCCGCCAGATCCTTGTTCACCGAGGACGCGAACAGCTCCCAGGTGAAGGAGGTGTCGTCGGACTCGGGCGCGTTGGCCATCAGGAAGTAGCGCCAGTAGTCGGCCGGCAGCAGGTCGAGCGCCGCGTCGGTGAAGATGCCGCGCCGCTGCGAGGTGGAGAACTTGCCGCCGTAGTAGTTCAGCCAGTTGAAGGCCTTGACGTAGTCGACCTTCTTCCACGGGTCGCGCGTGCCGAGCTGGGTCGCGGGGAACATGACCGTGTGGAAGGGGACGTTGTCCTTGGCCATGAACTCCGTGTAGCGCACCGCGTTGTCCGCTCCGTCGGCGCCGTCGGCGTCGTACCACCAGGAGCGCCAGTCCCGCTGCTCGCCTTCGGGGGCCGCGTCCGACCACTCCTTGGTGGAACCGATGTACTCGATCGGCGCGTCGAACCACACATAGAAGACCTTGCCGTCGGCGGCCAGCTCCGGCCAGGTGTCGGCGGGGACGGGGACGCCCCATTCGAGGTCGCGGGTGATCGCCCGGTCCTGGAGGCCCTCGGTGAGCCACTTGCGGGCGATCGAGGACGCCAGGGTCGGCCAGTCGGAACTGCTGGCGTCGATCCACGCCTCGACCTCACCGGCCAGCTTCGACTGGAGGAGGAAGAGGTGCGTGGTCTCGCGGACCTCCAGCGCGCTGCTCCCGCTGATCGCGGAGCGCGCGTCGATCAGGTCGGTGGGGTCCAGCACCCGGGTGCAGTTCTCGCACTGGTCGCCGCGCGCCTTGTCGTAGCCGCAGTGCGGGCAGGTGCCGACGATGTAGCGGTCGGGCAGGAAGCGCTCGTCGGTCAGCGAGTAGACCTGGCGGATCGCCCGCTCCTCGATGAAGCCGTTCTCGTGCAGCCGGCGGGCGAAGCGCTGGGTGATCTCCCGGTTCTGCGCCGAGGAGCTGCGGCCGAAGTAGTCGAAGGACAGCGCGAAGCCTTCGTAGATGGCGCGCTGCGCGTCGTGCGCCTGGGCGCAGAAGACGTCCACCGGCAGTCCGGCCTCCTTGGCGGCGAGTTCCGCCGGGGTGCCGTGCTCGTCGGTGGCGCAGATGTAGAGCACTTCGTGGCCGCGCTGGCGCAGATACCGCGCGTACACGTCCGCCGGGAGCATGGACCCCACCATGTTGCCCAGGTGCTTGATCCCGTTGATATAGGGCAGGGCTGAGGTGATGAGGTGACGAGCCATTGCAGGCTGCTCCCAATTCGTTGCGCGGAGTGAGTAATTCCTCTACGGACTGTCAATATCGTATCGGACCGTACGGGTGTATACGCCGCCCCTTTTCGACCTGCGGTTACGCCCCGACTACGCACCGGCCATGCCCTGACCGCCCTTCCGGCCCGGTCCGCAGGTCAGCCCCGAAGCTCACCGCGTGTAACTGCACATGCGCATGCACGTGCACATGCACGTGCCCGGATTACGAGTTATCATCTCCGGTACCAGACAAGGCACTTATGGGAGTGGCTGATGCGCCGGGCGCACAATGGAATGGCCGCAGAAGACCTTACGGGAGTCGTCTGGCAGAAGAGCCGTCACAGCAATGCCAATGGCACGTGCATGGAGTTCGCGGCGCTGCCCGACGGTGACGTCGCGGTGCGCAATTCGCGCTTTCCGGACGGGCCGGCGCTCATATATACCCGGGCTGAGATCGAATCGATGATCATCGGCGTCAAGGCCGGCGAATTCGACCATCTCGCGACGTAGCGGCCTTGTCGGACAGCTGATCCGGCTGAATACGGGACGAAACGCAGCGGCGTGCGTCCTGGCGCGTCGGGGATTCGGTCCCGACGCGCCCCGCGTGCCCTAACAGGCTCCGCCCGGCGCCGGCGCGAGGAAAAGCGCCCAGACGACCTTCCCGGTGCCGGTGAGCGGATGCCAGCCCCAGTTCTCGCTGAACGAGTCCACCAGGTGCAGTCCGCGGCCGGTCTCGGCGACGAAGTCCGGGTCCTTGGCGATCGGCGCCGCCGCGCTCGGATCGCGCACCGCGCAGACCACCCGGGACGTCCAGCGCACCAGACTCAGCCGTACCGGCGCTCCGGTGGCGCCGGCCGGCACCGCGTAGCGCAGCGCGTTGGTCACCAGTTCCGAAGCGACGAGTTCCATGGAGTCCCGCAGGCCGGTCAGATCCCAGCGCTGCAGCGTGAGGCGGGTGAACCGGCGTGCCTCGCGCACCGATTCGAGGTGGGCCCGCAGCTCGCACGTGGCCCCGTTGGTGGCGGCGAGTCGCTCGGGCGCGAGCACGCCTTGCCATAACGGTTCCAGCACGGCAACGGCCTCTGTCCTCATACGTGCCCCCGAGGTATCTCCACGCCCACCATGCTCATGGATCGGTACCCGGTCATGCAAGAGCGTCTGCACGTGCATCTGCAAGGAATGATGCACGTGACGATGGAGAGTGACTGAATGGGTACTGCGCGCAGTCCATTAGTGGCAGACTGCTGATGAACCAAGGGCGGAGCGTGACCTATGAGCGCAGGGCAGCCGGGAGGCGGGTCCATCGTGCGACGAATGCTGCTCGGGGCGCAGTTGAGGCGGCTGCGTGAGTCCCGTGGCATCACCCGGGAGGACGCGGGCTACTCGATCCGGGCCTCCGAATCCAAGATCAGCCGCATGGAGCTGGGCCGGGTCAGCTTCAAGGAGCGCGACGTCGCCGACCTGCTGACGCTGTACGGCGTCACCGAGGGCGGCGAGCGGCTCGCGATGCTCGGACTCGTCCGGGAGGCCAACGCGGCCGGCTGGTGGCACGGCTACGGCGAGGTGATGCCGACCTGGTTCCAGACGTATGTGGGCCTGGAGGAGTCGGCGGCTCTCATCCGCACCTTCGAGGTGCAGTTCGTGCACGGTCTTCTGCAGACGGAGGACTACATCAGGGCGGTGATCAGACTCGGTCACCCCGAGGCGGCCGGACCCTGGGTGGAAAGACGAGTCGGCCTACGCCTGGAACGGCAGAAGCTCCTCGTATCGGAGCGGGCACCCCACTTCGTCGCGGTGATGGACGAGGGCGCCCTGCGCCGGCCGTTCGGCGGCCGTGAAGTGATGCGCGGTCAGATCCGGCACCTCCTGGAAGCGGCCGAGGCGCCCAACGTCGACGTGCGCATCCTCCCCTTCGCCACCGGCGGCCACGCGGCGGGCGGCGGCGCCTTCACGCTGCTCAGCTTCCCCGAGTCGGATCTGCCCGACCTGGTCTACCTGGAGCAGCTCACCGGGGCGCTCTACATCGACAAGCACGACGAGGTGGTGGAGTACACCAAGGCGATGAACGCGCTGGACACGCTGGCGCTGCCGCCCGCCCAGTCGCTGGACTGGCTGATCGCCTGTCGTGACGAGCTGTGACCCTCTAGGCGATTACCGGCCATTCCCGGTCAAACCTTTGTGATCTTCATCCCTCCGGGTGAATTACAACCCCCCAACTCCCCAGCCGCCGCGCGCGCGGCACCGCGTCGCCGCTACGGTAACCGCACGTCACGCGAGGGGTGACGAACGGGGAACGAGGGGGAGCACGGGGTGTATCACCAGGGGGAGCCGCCCGAGCGCGCGCGCAGGTTCGACCACGCGGTCCCGCAGCCGTCCGCGTACGCGCGCACCTACCGGGTCCGGGACGTCGTCGTGGTGGAACTCCGCGGCGAGCTGGACCTCGGCACCGCGGAGTACGTGGACACCCACCTGGAGGCGGCGGCGCAGTGGCCCGCGCCCCTGGAGGTGGTGCTGGATCTGCGGCCGCTGGAGTTCATCGACTGCTTCGGGCTGTCCCTGCTCGTACGGGCCCGCCGCCGGATCGTCGACCGCGGCGGCCGGATCAGCATGGTCTGCGCGCATCAGCCGACCCGCAAACTGCTCACCCTGACCGGCCTGGAGGGCGTCTTCCACCCGGTCCGCACGCTGGAGCAGGCGCTGGAGGCGTAGCTCTCCCCTGAGGTCGGTGCGGTGCGGTGCGGCTCGGCGCTGGGTCGGCGCGGCAGGTGTCGGCGCGTGCCGGTGAATGCGGAACTCCCCGTTCAGTTCCTGTGAGTTGACTGGGTATTGAATTCGTAAATGCCGGAAAGACCGCTCGCTGCGTCACTCTTCTCACATTCCCGGTAACCGGTGGTCCATATTCCGGCGGCGTACAGTGGCCAGCCTGGGCGAAGAGCGGTTGATGTGACCGCCGTCATACATTTCGCCCGGAACACCTGGTAAACGTTGGGCTTCGTCGTGCGTGGGGGGCCACTGGACCGAAGGTTGGGAAATGGGCGTTCGTGGGCGCAAACGCGCGCGCAGCCGTAAGCGGTGGGTGATCGGGATAGTCGCGTCCCTGGTCGTCCTGCTGGCCGGTGGCGCGGGTGCGATCTACCTGAAGCTGAACGCCAATATCGACACCTTCAACGCCGCCGGGCTCAGCAAGAACCGCCCCACCCCCGCCCCGGCGGACGCCAACGGCGACAAGCCGGAGAACGTCCTGCTCATCGGCTCCGACTCCAGGGCCGGCGAGAACGGCAAGCTCGGCGGGTCCGCCTCCGGCCCCATCGGCCGCTCGGACACCACGATCCTGCTGCACGTCTATCCCGACCACAAGCACGCGGTGGGCGTCTCGATACCCCGCGATTCGCTGGTCGACATACCCCCCTGCCTGCTGCCCGACGGCAAGTGGTCGCCGGACCAGCCGAACGCCCAGTTCAATTCGGCCTTCTCCATGGGCGACACCGCCAAGGGCAACCCGGCCTGCACCCAGAACACCATCGAGAAGCTGACCGGGCTGCGCGTGGACCACACCATGGTCGTCGACTTCGCCGGCTTCGCGGCCATGACCAGCGCGGTGCACGGCGTCGACGTCTGCGTGCCGAACAACATCTACCAGGGGGACATGAACCCCAACCTCGGCTACCAGGGCAAGATCGTGCTGGCCAAGGGCATGCAGAATCTGTCCGGCCAGCAGGCGCTGGACTACGTACGGGTACGGCACGGGGTCGGTGACAACTCCGACGTCGGCCGGATGCTGCGGCAGCAGGCCTTCCTGTCCGCGCTGATCAGCAAGGTCAAGGGCGAGGGCATGAACCCGACCACGCTGCTGCCGCTGGCCAATGCGGCCACCAAGTCGCTGACGGTGGACCCGGGGCTGGGCAGCGCCGCCAAGCTGATGTCCTTCGGCCTGTCGCTGAAGAACATCGACCTGAAGAACATCCAGTTCATCACCGCCCCCTGGAAGTACGCCGGCGCCCGGATCGACCTGGTCCACCCCGACGTCGACAACCTCTTCGCCGAGCTGCGCGCCGACCGGACCCTGGAAGGCGTCAACGCCTCCGGCAAGCCCGCCCCGAAGCCCGCCGCGACCCCGGCGGTCAGCGGCGCCGGCATAACGGTCAAGGTCTTCAACGGCACCACCACCGACGGCCTGGCCGGCAAGGCCGCCGACCAGCTGAAGGCCAAGGACTTCACGGTCAGCGGCACCACCACCGCGAAGAGCCAGGACCACGCCACCACCGTCGTCGAGTACGGTTCGGCCGACGCGGCCCACGCCAAGACGCTCGCCCAGCTCTTCCCGGGCGCCCAGCTGGAGCCGCTGAACATCTCCGGCATCAATCTCGTCGTCGGCCAGGACTTCGCGAAGACCGCCGCCACGGCCGCGCCCAAACCGCTGCCGACCACCCTCACCCAGCAGGCCCGCAGCGCGGACGCCGACCCCTGCTCGAAGCTGTCCTACGGGTGAGGGTCGCCGCCGGCTACGGTCGGCGACCCCCGGCCAACCCCCGGCGACCCCGGCGGCCCTCCGGCGCTGAGCGGCGCTAATCGGCCAGATGCGCGTGGGCGGTGACCTTGTCGATCCGGGCGCGGATCAGATACTCGGTCGGTACGGCGTTGCGCGCGCCGAACTCCGCGGCCCGCTCCTCGCCCATGTAGCGCGCGCCGATCCTGGTGGCCCACGCCTCCAGCTCCACCAGGTCCTCGATCAGCTCGGCGGTGCACTCCAGCAGCACGAAGGAGTAGGGCGGCTCCTGGTCGTCCACGCACAGTGCGAAGTGCGGGTCGCGGCGCAGCGCCTTGCCCTTGAGCGAGTCCTGCCCGGTGTTGACGATCACCCGGACGTCGTCCGGATCGGTCTCGTCCAGCACGAACCAGACGGGCGTCACATGGGGGCGTCCGTCCTTGCGCTGGACGGCGAACTTCCCGGTACGGGTACCGGTGGACACGAACGTGCGCCACTGGGTGGCGGTCATGAGCTCCATGACCGCCAGGCTAGGCGGTGTCCGGGCGGTCAGCCGGTCTTGGCGGGTGTCCGCCGGGCCGCAGTCGCGCCGCGGACCTCCAGGGTGTCCAGCAGGTCGGCGGTGGCGGCGGCCACCGCTTCGACCGCCGCGTCGAAGGCCTCGCGGTTGTGGGCGGCGGGCTCGCGGAACCCGGAGATCTTGCGGACGTACTGGAGCGCGGCGGCCCGGATGTCCTCGTCGTGGACCTCGGGGGTCATCGGCGCGCGCAGGGTCTTGATGCTTCGGCACATACCCCCAGTGTCGTCGCTCCCGGCCCGCTGGCGAAGGGGAGCCGGGGGTCGCTCCCCGGCCCCCCTTGGCGTGCGGGCCCGGTGATGCTTCAATACTCCGCATTGGTTAGGAAGCTTTCCTAACTGGGCAGTTGAGCCTCCCCCTGAACGGAGACGCACATGCAGCCTTCCCCCCACACCATCCCGTCCGGTGCACCCCGGCAACACCGCAGTCCCCGGGCCGCCCGCCGCATCGCGCTGATCACCGCCGCCGGCGTACTGGCCGCGGGCGGCGCCTCGCTGGCGCTGGCCGCTCCCGGCAGCGCGGCCACGGTCGCGCACGGCGCGCACGCCGCCGCCGCGCGGCCGAACGCCACCGGCACGGGTCTGGCCGACTCGCACAAGAAGGAGATCGCGATGGAGCTGGTCAGCTCCGCCGAGAACTCCTCCCTGGACTGGAAGGCCCAGTACAAGTACATCGAGGACATCGGCGACGGCCGCGGCTACACCGCCGGCATCATCGGTTTCTGTTCCGGCACCGGCGACATGCTGGAGGTGGTCCAGCACTACCAGGACCTGAAGCCGGGCAACATCCTCGCGAAGTACATCCCGGCGCTGCAGAAGGTGAACGGCACCGACTCGCACACCGGTCTGGGCACCGCCTTCGTCAACGACTGGAAGACCGCCGCCAAGGACACCGTCTTCCAGCAGGCGCAGAACGACGAGCGCGACAGCGTGTACTTCAACCCGGCGGTCAACCAGGCCAAGACGGACGGCCTGGGCACGCTGGGGCAGTTCATCTACTACGACGCCATGGTCATGCACGGCCCCGGCGACGACTCGGTGAGCTTCGGCGGCATCCGCAAGACGGCCATGAAGAAGGCCAAGACCCCCGCGCAGGGCGGCGACGAGACCACGTATCTCAACGCCTACCTCGACGCGCGCAAGGCCGCGATGCTGACCGAGGCCGCGCACGACGACACCAGCCGGGTGGACACCGAGCAGCGGGTCTTCCTCAAGGCGGGCAATCTCAACCTCGACCCGCCGCTGAAGTGGAAGACCTACGGCGACTCGTACCAGATCCTGACCCTGCCGTAACAGCCGCCCGGCGCCTGCCGGGGCTCGGCAACCCGCCGCTTTACGCGGACGACGTCCGGTCTCTACGCTGCCGGTGATCCGTAGAGATCGGACGTCTCGCTGTTCGCGGGACACCAATCCCCGCAAGATCCCCGCACGATCCCCCGCAAGGAGCCTCGCCGATGCTGCGCTACCGGCTGACCCACCCGACGATTCTGGCCGCGCTGGCCTCGGCGGGCCATGGCTCCCGGGTGCTGATCAGCGACGGCCACTATCCGCACACCACCGGCGCCCACCCGGCCGCCGAGCGGGTCTACCTCAATCTCTCGCCGGACCGCATGCTCGTCACGGAAGTGCTGGACGCGCTGGTGGACGCGATCCCGATCGAGGCGGCCGCCGTGATGACGCCGCCGGAGCAGCCCGGACAGCCCGAACCGGCCGTCTTCGCCGAGTTCCGGGCCGCCCTGCCCGGCCGCACCCTGGACGGCCTGGACCGCTTCGCCTTCTACGACGCCGCCCGCGGACCCGACACCGCCCTCGTCATCGCGACCGGCGACCGGCGCACGTACGCCAACCTCCTGCTGACCATCGGCGTCCGGGCCGACTGACGCCGCCGCCCGACTGCTGCCCAACCGCGGTTTCGCCTACGCTGTACGCGTCAAAAGGTGCCGGTGAACCGGTCTGAAATCGGGGGAGATGCCGGGATGCAAGGATGGATGTGGTGGCTGATCGGGCTCTTCGCGGTCGGCGGTTTCACCACGATCGCGGACAGCGCGCGCAGCGCGATGCGCACCCGGCACGAGCGTGTGATGGAGCGACTCGCCGTCAAGCAGCGTGACCGTCTCGCGCTCGAAGCGGCGGGCCGGCCGCCGGAACCGGTCTGCGGCTGCACCCACCACCTCGCCAAGCACGACAAGCAGGGCAAGTGCCATGAGGTGGTCGAGGTCCCGACCGCCTGGGACGCCGACCGCAAGCCGGTCCGCTTCGAGCCCGGCACCTGCAACTGCCAGCAGTACGTGGGCCCGCAGCCGCTCGCCACGGTGTACGCCGAGGAGATCGCGGACTTCTGAGCCGAGCGGGGCCCGGCCGGTATACCCCGGCCGGTACCGGTACAGCCCGCCCGGTTCGGGGCCGGGCGGTGACGGTCAGAGACGGTCAGAGGGGCACGACGGCCAGCGGTGTGCCGGTCGGGGTCCTGGAGCCGCCGTGCGGCTCCACTGTGAGGCCGACCCCGTCGGCGCCGTCCGGGCCGCCGCGCAGCAGCGCCGAGCCCGAGGGATCGGCGGGATCGAGGAAGCCGGCCGGCACCATCGTGGCGTCGCGGCTGTACCAGAGCTCGTAGACCCGGGAGCCGGTCAGCTCCGGCAGGCCGCGGAAGAGCACGGCGGCCCGGTCGAGGCGCGCGGAGGACACCACCGTGGCGGTGCCGCCGCCGCTCAGCGGCCGGGTGTGGAAGGCGGCGTCCGGCGCGGCGGCCAGCGCGCCCACCGCCCGCGCCCGCTGCTCGGCGACGACCGTACGGCCCCGCTGGGCGTCGGCGTCCTGCCGGGCGTCCACAGCCAGACCGGCCGCCACCGCCGCGGCCACCAGGCAGGCGGCGGCGGCCAGATACGGCAGCCGGCGCCCCCACCGGCGGTCCCGCAGCGGCACGGCACGCCGCAGCGGCTCCGGCGGCAGCTGCCGTACCTCGGGCAGCGCCGCCATCACCCGGGCGCGCAGCCCGGCCGGCGGCACCTCCGCCACCGCCAGCGCCAGCCGGGCCGCGGTCTCCCGCAGCTCGCGCACCTCCTGCGCGCAGGCCTCGCACCGGGCCAGGTGGCGGCCGAACTCCGCCGCCTCCCGGTCGGGCAGCGCGCCGACCGCGTAGGCACCGGTCAGCGTGTGCAGGTCGGCGATGGTCACGACGTCACCCCCAGGCAGTCCCGCAGCCGGATCAGTCCGTCCCGCAGCCGGGTCTTGACCGTACCCAGGGCCACGCCGAGCACTTCGGCCGTCTCCTGGTAGGTGTAGCCGCGGTAGTAGGCGAGGGTCACCGACTCGTGCTGCAACTCGGTGAGCTGGCCCAGGCAGCGGCGGACCTGTTCGCGCTCCAGCCGCCGCTCGACCTGCTCGGTCACCTCGTCGAAGGCCGGGCGGTGGTCGCGCTGGGCGGCCTTCTGCTCCCGGTCGGTGGACGCCTGCGCCGACCGCACCCGGTCGACCGCCCGGCGGTGCGCCAGCGTCATGATCCACGCCATGGCGCTGCCCTGACCCGCGTCGAAGCGCGCCGCGCAGCGCCACACCTCGATCAGCACCTCCTGCGCGACCTCCTCCGACTGCGCCGGGTCCCGCACCACCCGCCTGATCAGCCCGAGCACCGACCCGGCCACCGCCGTGTAGAGGGTCTCGAACGCGCTCTGGTCACCCCTGGACACGCTTTCCAGCAACGACTCCAGTGCCCCCAGGCGGGGCACCGGCGCCGGGCCGTCCTGTGCTGTGACACGCATCGACACCTCCGGGCAGTAACGCGGCAAGGGTGATTCGGTGCCGCGCGGCATCCGGATGGGTGGGCGGGGGCAGCAATTTCCGATTGTCCCGCATGGCCCGGCGTCCGGGCCGCGCCGAGCCCTCGCGGGCGGCCGTCGGGAACCCCGAATGCCCGTGCCCGGGCGCCGAGATGGGGGGCCGCCACTTGACGGCACAGGTTTATCGGCCATACTGCCCCGCGTGGAGCAGCGCATAGGTTCGACCAGCCCGCCGGTGCCACCCGCAGGGATCGATCCTGCGTTTATCCCCGGCCTCACGCCCCCGCCCCCGGCCGAGGGGCTCGACGCGCGGACGGAACCGACGGCGGACATTCCGCCCGAGGTCCCCGAAACCACCCTCACCAAGGGGAAGTCCGCCCCGAGGGGGACATCGGCCGGAGCCGTCCCGCCCGGTACGGCCGACAGCGCGGACGCCGCGGACGGTGCCCGGCTGTCCGTGGACGAGCCCGACGCCGAGGACGAGTCCGACGACATCGAGCAGGAGGACGGCCTTCCCACCTTCGAGGCCACCGACCGGCGCGGCGCGATCATCGCCGACCGGTCCGGCGTCGTCTTCCGCCTCGACGACCAGGAGGCCGAGTTCGGCTGGGACGAGATCGGCGCGGTCGAGATCGACACGCCCCGCTTCGGCCGCCGTTTCTCCGTCACCGTCTACACCTCCACCCGCCGCTGGTTCCAGGCCGACGTGGACGCCCCGTCCCGGAGCGTCCTGAAGCAGTGGACGACCGAACTCGAAGCGGTGCTCGACGCCCGTTTCGAGGACGACGGCGCGAAGGAGGAAGCGGAGCCGGAGACGGCGGATTCCGTGGCGGCCGAAGAGGCCGAGAGCGAAGCCGAGACCCCCGCCGACGCCAGGACCGACGACGTGGCCGACGACGCGGCCGACGCCAAGACCGACGCCACGACGGGGACCGAGCCGGACACCGACGCCAAGACCGGCGCCGAGTCGAAGGCGTAGCGCCCGGACGCCCGACACCCACCGCCCGACCGGACCGACCCCGGGGGCACGCGCACCGGCGCGTGCCCCCGCGGCATGCCCCGGGCGTCCGGGCGGCGCCGACCGGGTGAACGCCGCATGTCACCCCGGAGGAGTCGGAGGTCACACGTTAAGAAAGCGCTAGGGATTCGGCGGAAGCCCTGATCAGCGTGCATACGCTTTGCATACGCTCAGCCCCGCCATCTTGACGACGGCCGGATTTCCGGCTCATCCCCCCGGATGCCGCCCCCGGCAGCCGTACGACAGGAGCCCGAACTTGTCCACCACCGCCCCGACCGGCGGCCTTCGGGCCTGGCTGCTGGAGGGCCTGTCCGACATGGCCAAGAACCAGCCGGGGCAGACCGAACCGGTGCCGGGTGAACCCGGCGGACCGGCGGAGGAGGAGCCCCTCGGGGAGCAGGGCCAGCCCTGGTGGCGGGTGATGTGCCTCACCGGCGTGGACTACTTCTCCACCCTCGGCTACCAGCCGGGCATCGCCGCGCTGGCGGCCGGCTTCCTCTCCCCGATCGCCACCGTGGTGCTGGTGATCGTGACGCTGGCGGGCGCGCTGCCCGTCTACCGGCGGGTCGCGGAGGACAGCCCGCACGGCGCGGGCTCGGTCGCGATGCTGGAGAAGCTGCTGTCCTTCTGGAAGGGCAAGCTGTTCGTGCTGGCGCTGCTGGGCTTCGCGGCGACCGACTTCCTGATCACCATCACCTTGTCGGCCGCCGACGCCTCCACCCACCTGGTGGAGAACCCGCACTTCACCGGCGCCCTGGCCAGCCATCAGCTGCTCATCACCCTGCTGCTGGTGGCGCTGCTCGGCGCGGTGTTCCTGAAGGGCTTCCTGGAGGCGGTCGGCGTCGCGGTGGTGCTGGTCGGCCTCTATCTGGCGCTGAACGTGGTGGTGGTCGGCGACGGACTGTGGCATGTGATCACCGCCCCGCAGCTGGTGACCGACTGGAAGCACGGCCTGTTCGTGGAGCGCGGCAATGTCTTCGTGATGATCGGTGTGTCCCTGCTGATCTTCCCGAAGCTGGCGCTCGGCCTGTCCGGCTTCGAGACCGGCGTCGCCGTCATGCCGCACGTCAAGGGCGACCCCACCGACACCGAGGGCCGCCCGACCGGCCGTGTCCGCGACACCAAGAAGCTGCTGACCACGGCCGCGCTGATCATGAGCGTCTTCCTGATCGCGACCAGCTTCATCACCACCGTGCTGATCCCGAAGGCGGAGTTCCAGGTCGGCGGCCAGGCCAACGGGCGCGCACTGGCCTTCCTGGCCCACCAGGAGCTCGGCTCGGGATTCGGCACGGTCTACGACTTCTCCACCATCGCCATCCTCTGGTTCGCCGGCGCCTCGGCGATGGCCGGCCTGCTCAACCTGATGCCGCGCTATCTGCCGCGGTACGGGATGGCGCCCCACTGGGCGCGGGCGGTACGGCCGATGGTGCTGGTCTTCACCCTGATCGCGTTCCTGGTGACCTGGATCTTCGACGCCAGCGTGGACAAGCAGGGCGGCGCGTACGCCACCGGCGTGCTGGTGCTGATGAGCTCGGCGGCCATCGCGGTCACCATCTCCGCCCGCAAGGCCCGGCAGCGCAACTGGACGATCGCCTTCGGGTTCATAGCCGTGGTCTTCGCGTACACCACGGTGGTCAACGTCCTGGAGCGCCCGGACGGTGTGAAGATCGGCGCCTGCTTCATCGCCGGCATCGTGCTGGTGTCGCTGCTGTCGCGGCTGGCCCGGGCCTTCGAGCTGCGGGTGACGAGCGTGGAGCTGGACGACATGGCGGCCCGCTTCGTCCGGGACATCGCCAGCCGCCGGGTCCGCTTCATCGCCAACGAGCCCGGGGAGCGGGACGCCGCCGAATACCGCGACAAGCTGCTCCAGATCCGGCACGACAACGACATCCCGCCCGAGGACGACCTGGTCTTCGTCGAGGTGACGGTGCTGGACGCGTCCGAGTTCGAGTCCGCGGTGATCGTGCGCGGGCAGGTGCTGCACGACCGCTACCGGGTGCTCTCGCTGGTGAGCGCGTCCGTGCCCAACGCGCTGGCGGCGCTGCTGCTGCACGTCCGGGACACCACCGGCTCCAAGCCGCACATCTACTTCGAGTGGACCGAGGGCAGCCCGTTCGCCAACTTCCTGCGCTTCTTCCTCTTCGGCCAGGGCGAGGTGGCCCCGGTCACCCGGGAAGTGCTGCGGGAGGCGGAACCGGACCGCGCCAAGCGGCCGCGGGTGCACGTCGGCTGATCCGGCGCGAAGGGCCGGTGGGCCGGTGGGGCCTGTCCGGGCCGGGGCCGCCGCTGGGAAGGTCGCGGTGCCCCGGCGGGACCCCTGACGGGCCCCTCCACGGTGGTCCCGCGGCTGCGACGGATCGCCCGCTCCCTCACCTGCCGCCGTACCGGCCACCGTGGCTCCGGACACCACCAGCCTCACCCCGGAGAGCCGGCCCGGCGCCGCTGTTGACGCCGCCCATATGACGGCGGCCGCCCTCTTGACGTACCGCTGACGTGCTCCCGTCCGCTCCGTCCGCCGCCCGGCCGACCGCTCACGGCTGGAAGCGGTAGCCGAGTCCCGGTTCGGTGATCAGATGGCGGGGCGCGGCGGGGACCGGCTCCAGTTTGTGGCGCAGCGCGGCCATGTGGATGCGCAGGTAGTTGGTGCGCTTGACGTGCTGCGGACCCCAGACCTCGGTGAGCAGCTCGCGGCCGGTCACCAGGCGGTCGGGGCTGCGCAGCAGGATCGCCAGCAGCCGCCACTCGGTGGGGGTGAGGTGCACCAGGCCGCCCTCCGGGCCGGTGACCGTGTAGGCGCCCAGGTCGACGGTGTACGGGCCCAGCTCCACCTGCTCCTCCTCGCGCAGCCGGGCCGGGCGGCGCAGCACCGCCCGCAGCCGCGCGGCGACCTCGGGCAGAGCGAAGGGCTTGGTCAGATAGTCGTCGGCGCCGGCGTCCAGCGCCGCCACCCGGGCGCCGATTCCGGTGCGGCCGGAGACCACCAGCACCGGGACGCTGCTCCAGGCCCGCAGCGACCGCAGCATGTCCAGGCCGTCCAGGTCCGGCAGGCCGAGGTCGAGCAGCACCGCCTCCGGCGAGCGGCGGGCCGCCAGGTCCAGCGCGGTGCCCGCGTCGGAGGCGGTCACCACCGCGAAGTCGTAGGCCCGCAGCGCGGTGCCGAGCACCCGCAGCATCGGCGCGTCGTCGTCCACCACCAGCACGCGCCTCATCGCGGGTCCTCGTCGTACACGGGTTCCAGCTCCGGCTCCAGGGCGGGCTGCGGGGCGGGCTCCGGCGCGCGCACGGCCGGCGGCTCATACGGGTCCGGACCGGGGTCGGCCGCCGCGGGCAGCGAGAGCACCATGGTCAGCCCGCCTCCCGGGGTGTCCTCGGGGGTCAGGGTGCCGCCCATCGCCTCGGTGAGGCCGCGGGCCAGTGCCAGGCCGAGGCCGAGCCCGGTGGTGTTGTCGGTGTCGCCCATCCGCTGGAAGGGCTCGAAGGCGTGCTCCAGGTCGTGCTCCGACAGGCCAGGGCCGCGGTCGACGACCCGCAGCTCCACCCGGTCGCCGAGCGCGCTCGCGGTGAGCACCACGGGCTTGCCCGGCGGCGCGTGCCGGACCGCGTTGCTGATCAGATTGGCGATCACCCGCTCCAGCAGCGGCGGGTCGGCCCGGACGGCCGGCGCCTGCTCCAGGCCCTGCGCGTCCACGTCGGAGGTGGCGTCGAGCGACTCCAGGGCCGCCGGCAGCACCTCCTCCAGGGCGGTGGCCCGCAGGTCCAGCGACAGCGCGCCGGCCTGGAGGCGGCTCATGTCGAGCAGGTTGTCCACCAGCCGGTTGAGCCGGCTGAGCGACTCCTCGGCGGTGGCGAGCAGTTCGTCGCGGTCCTCGTCGGAGAAGTGCACGTCCTGGCTGCGCAGCGAGCTGACCGCGGCCCAGCCGGCCGCCAGCGGGGTGCGCAGGTCGTGGCTCACGGCGGCCAGCAGCGCGGTACGCATCCGGTCGGCGGCCTTCACCGGCTCTATCTCGGCCGCCGCCTCGGCCAGCCGGGCCCGCTCCACCGCGACCGACACATGCGCGGCGAAGGCGGCCAGCACCCGCTGGTCGGAAGCGGGCAGCGACCGCCCGCGCAGCACCAGCACCGACCCGGCGCCGGCCGGCACCTGCACCGCCGAGTCGTCCTCGACCGGCGCCGAGGCCAGCTCCGCGCTGTCCATCCCGAAGGTCTCCCGGGCCCGCTCCAGCAGTGTGGGCAGCACGTCGACGGCGGGGCCGCCGGGGCCGCCGCGCACGATGCTGCCGGCCAGCGACGACAGCGTCTCGGCCTCCGCGGTGGCGCGGGCCGCCCGGCGCGACAGCCGCAGCGAGCGGTCCACGATCGCCGCGACCGTACCGGCGACGACCGCGAACACCGCCAGCGCCAGGATGTTGTTGGGCTCGGCGATGGTGAACTTCCCGATCGGCGGGATGAACCAGTAGTTCAGCACCAGTGAGGCGGTCACCGAAGCGACGACCGCGGACACCACCCCGCCGGCGCAGGCCACCCCCACCACCATCAGCAGGAACAGCAGCGCCTCGCTGGTCAGGTTGAGACTGCCCCGGCTGGTGGCGAGGACCGCGGCCAGCGCGAAGGGCAGGACGAGGCCGGCCACCGGCCCGGCGATCAGCCGCCAGGTGCTCAGGGTGCGGCGGCGGGACGGCAGCAGCCGGCCGCGCCCGGCCCGCTCGTGGGTGACGATGTGCACATCGATCTCGTCCGAGCTGGTCACCGTGGTCTCACCGATGCCGCGCCCGGTCAGCAGCTTCTCCAGCCGGCCGCGCCTGCTGGAGCCGAGCACCAGCTGCGTCGCTCCGGCGCCGCGGGCGAAGTCCAGCAGCGCGCCGGGCACATTGTCGCCGACCACCGAGTGGTAGCTGCCGCCCAGGCTCTCCACCAGCTGCCGCTGCCGGGCCAGCGCGACCGGGGAGGAACCGGTGGCCAGGCCGTCGCTGCGGGCCACGTGCACGGCCATCAGGTCGCCGCCGGCCGAGCGGTCGGCGATCCTGGCCGCCCGGCGGATCAGCGTCTGCCCCTCGGGACCGCCGGTCAGCGCCACCACGACGCGCTCCCTGGTCTCCCAGACGCCCCCTATGCCGTGCTCGCTGCGGTAGTTCTGGAGCGCCTCGTCCACCCGGCCGGCCACCCACAGCAGCGCCAGCTCGCGCAGCGCGGTGAGATTCCCGATCCGGAAGTAGTTGGCCAGCGCCGCGTCGACCTTCTCGGGGGCGTAGACGTTGCCGTGCGCGAGCCGGCGGCGCAGCGCCTCGGCGGGCATGTCCACCAGCTCGATCTGGTAGGCGCGGCGCACCGCCTCGTCGGGCACGGTCTCGCGCTGCGGCACCTCGGTGATCTTCTCGACCACGTCGTTGACCGACTCCAGGTGCTGGATGTTCACCGTGGTGACCACGTCGATACCGGCCGCCAGCAGCGTCTCCACGTCCTGCCAGCGCTTGGCGTTGCGGCTGCCGGGCGGATTGGTGTGCGGCAGCTCGTCCACCAGCGCCACATCGGGGTCGCGGGCCAGCACCGCGTCCAGGTCCATCTCGGACAGCAGGGCGCCGCGGTACTCGTGCTCCCGGCGGGGCACGACTTCCAGACCGTTCAGCTTCTCCAGGGTGTGCGGCCGGTTGTGGCACTCCACGAACGCCACCACCACGTCGGTGCCGCGCTCGGCCCGGCGGCGGCCCTCGTCCAGCATCCGGTACGTCTTGCCGACGCCGGGAGCGGCGCCGAGGAACACCTTCAGCCGGCCGGGCCGGGGTTCGGACATGGGCGCGTCTCCGAGCGTCGAGCGGCGTGCGCCGCCGTACGGCCGGCAGCGCGGCCGTCCGTACGGCGGGTGATGCGGACCGGCGGGGCCGGTGAGCCCCTCCAGGCAAACCGGCCGGGGGCCGTCCTGACCAGCACGTTAACGCTTTCCTTGCACCGGTCGCCGCCACGTTGACGCGCTGTTGACGGCGCGGGCGGTCCTCGGCGCCCCGGGGGTGACGCGGCGGGCCGGGCGGGGGCGCGGGGCTCGCGCGTCAAGCCCCCGTCAGGGATCAAGCCACGGCGTCAAGCCCGCGTCAGCGACCACCCGGAAGGGGCGGGTGCCGGGCTTAGCGTTTTCCCGAAGAGCCGCAGGCCCCGGCGACGACCGGGGCCACGTCGTGAGGAGAACGCACATGTCGCCGAGCCAGCTCGCGGAGGACCCCGAGCCCCTTCAACCAGTCCCGGCCGGACACTGCCTCTACGTCCCCGTCCGGTCGGGACCCCTGGGCTCCGCGGCCCGCTTCTTCCGCACCGCCCTCGGCGGCCGTACCGCGGTCGCCTTCACCACCGAGCAGCGGCTGGTCCGTACGCTCGGCCCGGCCCAGGAGTGGATCAGGCTGTCCGAGCCCGCGCTGCGGGCGCTGGCCGCGCCGCTGGGCATCACGACGCTGCGGATCGACCCGCGGCTGTCCGCGCCGGCCGCCCGCGCCACCGCGGCCCCGGCGCCCGCGCCCGGCACCCGGGCGCCCCGCCACCAGCTCATCGCCTAGGAACCAGAAGGCGTCATGTCCATAGTCACTTCCGCACCGCCGGCCAGCTCCGTCCTCCCGCCGGAGGACGACCTGTCGGTGTGGCCCGCCTCCACCGATGCCGCGCCCGGCGGGGACCTCTCCGTCGGCGGGGTGCCGCTGGCCGAGGCCGCCGACCGCTTCGGCACCCCGCTCTACGTCCTCGACGAGGACGAGGTGCGCTCCCGCTGCCGGATGTACCGGGCGGCCTTCCCCGACGCCGACGTGGTGTACGCGGCCAAGGCGTATCTGTCCCGGGCGGTGGCCCGCTGGATACGCGAGGAGGGCCTCGGCCTGGACGTGTGTTCGGCGGGTGAGCTGGAGCTCGCGGTCACCAGCGGCTTCCCGCCGGACCGCATCCTGCTGCACGGCAACGCCAAGAGCCCGGAGGACCTGCGCACCGCGGTCCGGCTGGGGGTCGGGCGGATCGTCATCGACAGTGCCACCGAGATCGCCCGGCTGGCCACGCTGGTCCCGCCGGGTGACGAGCCGCAGCGCGTGATGCTGCGGGTGGTGCCCGGCGTGGTGGCCGGCGGCCACCCCTCGATCCGCACCGGGACCGACGACCAGAAGTTCGGCCTGTCCCTCACCGACGGCTCCGCCCAGCACGCCGTGGACCGCGTGCTCGGCCAGCCGGGCCTGCGCCTGACCGGCCTGCACTGCCACATCGGCTCGCAGGTCACCACGGTCAAGCCGTATCTCGCCGCGCTGCGCCGGCTGATCGGGCTGATGGCCCGCATCCGCGACCAGTACGGCATCGTGCTGCCCGAACTGGACCTCGGCGGCGGCCACGCGGTGGCCTACCGGCCCGGCGAGAGCGCCCTGGACATCACCGCGCTGGCCACCCGGGTCCGGGCCGAACTCGCCGACGGCTGTGCCCGCGCCGCCCTGCCGGTGCCGCGGCTCACCCTCGAACCCGGCCGGGCGGTCATCGGCCCGGCGGGCGTCGCCCTCTACCGGGTCCTCGCCGTCAAGCACACCGGCGGCCGTACCCTCGTCGCCGTCGACGGCGGTATGAGCGACAACCCCCGCCCGGCCCTCTACGGCGTCCGCTACGCCCCCCGGCTGGTCGGCCGGGCCCGGACCGCCGCCACTACGGCCATGGACGTCGTCGGCCGCTACTGCGAGGCGGGCGACATCCTGGCCGCCGACGTACCCCTGCCCGACGACATCCACCCGGGTGACCTGCTGGCCGTCCCGGTGGCGGGCGCCTACCACCTGTCCATGGCCTCCACCTACAACATGGTCGGCCGCCCGCCCGTGATCGCCGTCAGCGACGGCACGGCCCGCCTGCTGGTGCGCCGCGAGTCGCTCTCCGACATGAGCGCGCGGGACGTCGGCGAGTGAGCGGGGGACGACCCGGTGCCCCGGCGGCCCGCTGAGCAGCGGGCTGCCGGGCGGGCCGGGCGGGTCGGCGGGTCGGCCGGTCGGCCGGTCGGCCGGTCGCGTCAGGGTCGTGTCAAGAGGGCGGGGGTCCGCGTCAGAGGGGCGTCAAGGACCTCCGCCGGGCCGGCGGCCTGCCTAGCCTTGATCGCATGGGACGCGGATTTCCTTCCGCCACTACCCCCAGCCGTTCCCCCGCGCGGAACGGCCAGGGGCGGGGCCACCTGTACGACCGGCACTGGACGGGCCACCTGCGGACCGCGCTCGCCTCGTCGGGGGCCGCCCTCGGCCTTGCCACGGTCCTCGACGCGGTCGCGGGCACTCTGACGCTGCCGCGCGCCGCGCTCTGGACGGGCCTGTCGGCCCTGGTATTCGGGGTGCTGCTGCCGTCCCGGGTCACCGCCGGGACCGGCTGGCTGGCCGTGCGCGGACCGCTGCGCAAGCACCGGGTGCGTACCGACATGCTGGTGGACGCCCGCTTGGACGGCGGCATCGACCGCCGCCTGCACCTGCGGGACGTCTTCGGCGCCCGCGCCGACATCCCGCCGCGCGTGCTGTCCGGCAACCCCTTCCTCTGGCACGAACTCGACCGCGGCGCCCGCCGCTCCCACCGGGCCGGGCTGCTGCGGGACACCGCCGTGCTGGACGTCCTCGCCGCGGAGATCGACACCGCCGAGGCCCGCCGGCTCCTGGAGAGCACGGGACTGGGGTCCTGAGGCCCCGGTGCCGTGAACGCGTCCCCGGGCTAGGCTCCCGGGGCATGGCCGACCCCAGAATCCTCACCGTCCGCCCCGAGCCGGGCTCGTACGCCTGGACCTTCGGCGGCGCCGCGCCCGTCGCGCGGATAGCGCCCGGGACCGTACTCGACCTCTTCACCGAGGACTGCTTCGCGGGGCGGGTGCGCTCGGCCCGCGACCTGGTGTCCGAGGTGTGCGAATTCCCCTTCCTGAACCCGCAGACCGGGCCGTTCTACGTGGAGGGCGCGGAGGTCGGCGACACCGTCGCCGTGCACTTCGTGTCGGTGGAGCCCGCGCGGGAGTGGGCGGCCTCCACCACCGTCCCGCTGTTCGGGGCGCTGACCTCGACGCACGCCACCGCCTCGCTCCAGCCGCCGCTGCCGGAGGTGGTGTGGATGTGGGACCTGGACCGCGAGCGGCGGACCTGCGCGTTCACCACCCGGGAGGGCGAGCTGCGGATCGAGCTGCCGATGGACCCGATGCACGGCACGGTCGGGGTGGCCCCCGCCAATCTGGAAGTGCGCTCCGCGCTCGTGCCGGACGCGCACGGCGGCAACATGGACACCCCCGAGATGCGGGCCGGCACCACCTGCTACCTCGGCGTGAACGTCGAGGGCGCGCTGCTCAGCCTCGGCGACGGCCACGCCCGGCAGGGCGAGGGCGAGACCTGCGGGGTCGCGGTGGAGTGCGCGATGAACACGGTGGTGATCGTCGAGCTGCTCAAGGGCGTCGCCACCCCCTGGCCCCGGCTGGAGTCCGACACGTACATCATGTCCACCGGCTCCGCCCGCCCGCTGGAGGACGCCTTCCGGATCGCGCAGCTCGACATGGTCCGCTGGCTGGAGCGGGACTACGGCTTCGCGGAGCTGGACGCCTACCAGTTCCTCACCCAGGCCGGGGAATCCCCGCTGGCGAACGTCTGCGACACCAACTACACGGCGCTGTCCAAGATCCGCAAGGAGTGGCTGCCGCCGGGCACCGCGCACCGGGACCTGCACCAGCGGCTGCGGGAGACGGCGGCCGTCCTGACCGGGTAGCCGGGTCCCCCGACCGGGGGACGTAGCATCGGCGTCATGGAGCAGCGAATTCTGGGCAGGACGGGACGTACCGTATCCGTCGTCGGGCTGGGTACGTGGCAGCTGGGCGCCGACTGGGGCGATGTACGCGAAGAGGACGCGCTCGCGGTGCTGGACGCGGCGGTCGAGGAGGGTGTGACCTTCTTCGACACCGCCGATGTGTACGGCGACGGGCGCAGCGAGCAGCTGATCGGGCGCTACCGGCGGGAGCGGCCGGACGCGGAGATCTTCGTCGCCACGAAGATGGGCCGTCGCGCCGAGCAGCTCACCGAGAACTTCGTGCTGGACAACTTCCGTGCCTGGAACGACCGTTCGCGGGCGAATCTGGGCGTGGACACCCTGGACCTGGTGCAGCTGCACTGTCCGCCGACGGCCGTCTACACGTCGGACGAGGTGTTCGACGCGCTGGACACGCTGGTCGCCGAGAAGCGGATCGCGCACTACGCGGTGAGTGTCGAGACCTGCGCGGAGGCGCTGGCGGCGATAGCCCGGCCGGGGGTGGCGAGCGTGCAGATCATTCTCAACCCGTTCCGGCTGAAGCCGCTGGAGCAGGTGCTGCCCGCCGCACAGGCGGCCGGCGTCGGCATCATCGCCCGGGTGCCGCTCGCCTCCGGGCTGCTCAGCGGGAAGTACACCCGTGAGACGGTGTTCGCGGCGGACGACCACCGCACCTACAACCGCCACGGTGAGGCGTTCGACCAGGGCGAGACGTTCTCCGGCGTCGACTACGAGACGGGTCTCGAAGCGGCGGCCGAGTTCTCGGCGCTGGCTCCGCGGGGGGTCACACCGGCGCAGACGGCGCTGCGCTGGATCATCCAGCAGCCGGGGGTCACCTCGGTCATCCCGGGCGCCCGCTCGGTGGCCCAGGCCCGGTCGAACGCGGAGGCCGGCGGCCTCGACGCGCTCGACGGCGCCACGCTGGACGCCGTGCGGGACCTCTACGACCGGCGCATCCGCGCCCAGGTCCACACCCGCTGGTAGCGGTCGCCGACGGCGGCTACGGGGGTGACCCCTCCGGCCCGCCCCCGGGTACCGCGCCGCCGTGACTCCTCGCGCAGTTCCCCGCGCCCCTTTCGGGGCACGTCCTGCCCGATTGGGGCCGTCGCCGGTGTGCGGCGGGTTGGGTGGCTTGTCGCGCAGTTCCCCGCGCCCCTTTCGGGGCACGACCTCGCCGACCGGTAGCCAGGGGTGCCCCACAGAGCGGTGCCGTGCTGCCGGCGGCGCCCAACAGGGGCGCGGGGAACTGCGCGAGTGACCACGGTGGTGGGGCGGACGGGCGGCGGCCTCGTCGGGCAGGACGGCCCCCGCAGGGGGCGCGGGGAACTGCGCGACAAGCCATCCACCGGCCGGTGGCCGGACCCCTGGCGTGCGAACCGCGGGCCGGAGGCCCTACCGTCGTGCGGGTGACGACCTTCACCGATGAACATGCCGAATTCCCGGGCGAAAGCGGCCCGTACGCCACTACCGAGGCCGACCCGCACGCCGTGGGCCAGGTCCGTACCGAATACGCCCCGGCGCACGACGGCGACCCCGACCCGGGCGAGATCGTGTGGACCTGGGTGCCGTTCGAAGAGCGGGACGGGCGCGGCAAGGACCGGCCGGTCCTGGTGGTGGCGCGGGAGACGGGCGGCACCCTGCTGGCGGTCCAGCTTTCCAGCAAGGAGCACAACCACGAGCGCGACTGGGTCGCGATAGGCGCCGGCCCCTGGGACCGCGCCGGGCGCGACTCCTGGGTGGCCGTGGACCGCGTCATGCGGCTGCACGAGCGGGGCATGCGCCGCGAGGCCTGCGCGCTGGACCGGGGCCGCTTCAATCTGGTGGTCAACCGGATCAAGGAGCTGTACGGCTGGTCCTGAACGCCCCGGGGGGCCGCCGTCCGCCCGGTCAGTGGGCCGGGCGGCGGCTCGCGGCGGGCGCCGCGGGGGAGTCGAGGGCGTCGGCCAGGCCGGCCAGGGCGCGGGCGAGGTCGTCCGGGTCGGCCGGGAGGGCGGCGCGCAGCGCCGCCTGGTCCTCCGCGACCCGGTGGGCGGCGCGCTGGTGGAGGATCCGGCCGCGCGCCGCGAGATGCAGCAGCACCCGGCGGCGGTCGCCCGGGTCGGGCCGGCGGTAGACGAGGTTGTCGGCGACCATGCGGTCCACCAGCTTGGTGAGACTCGGCGCGGGCAGCAGCGCGTACTCGGCGATCTCCGTCATGGGGTGCCCGGCGCCGTCCGCGACCGCGGACAGCACCCGCCACTGCTCCACCGCGCAGCCCTCCGCCGCCAGCACCGCGGCGAGCCGCCGCACCAGTCGGCGCTCGGCGTGGCTGAGGAGGTGCGCGAGGTCGTACGGCGGCTCGGGGGGCCGCTGGTGCGACGGCTCGGTGGGCATGTTTGCCGGTGTCCTTCCACAGGTCTACTGTTCGGCCACATTAGGGGTCTTGGCGAGGGAGCCGGGGCCGGGTCTACGATCCCCCGCCCGTAACTCCCTCCCGGAGGTGGCCTGTTGATCCCGGGATCGGATGACCCGGACAGACGACCGGTAGGACCCGCCCGGTCCACCGCGCCCGCGGGCGCCGTTCGGCTGGGCGCCGACGACACGCTGACGGTGGCCCTGGTCGTGCCGCTGCACGGCCCCGGCGGCATCTTCGGCCCCTCCTGCGAACTGTCGGCGCTGCTGGCCGCCGAGGAACTCAACGCGGCCGGGGGCGTGCTGGGCCGCGAGGTGCGGCTGGTGACGGTGGACGGCGGCGGCGATCCCGAGCGGGTCGCCGCCGAAGTGGGCGCGCTGGTGCGGCTCGGCGCGGTGGACGCGGTGGTCGGCTGGCACATCTCGGCGGTACGCAAGGCGCTGGCTCCGCGCATCGCGCACCTGGTGCCGTACGTCTACACGGCCCAGTACGAAGGGGGCGAGCGCACGCCCGGCGTCTTCATGACCGGCGAGACGGATCTGCGCCAACTGCTGCCCGCCATGCGGCTGCTGGCCGAGTCCACCGGCGTACGGCGCTGGTGCACGGTCGGCAACGACTATGTGTGGCCGCGCTCCACCGCCCGCGCCGCCCGCGCCTACGCCCGCGAGTGCGGCGGCCGGATGCTGGGGGAGGCGTTCCTGCCGCTGGGCACCGCCGACTTCGGCCCGGTGCTGCGCCGGATCGAGCAGTGCTCCGCCGACGCGGTGCTGATGCTGCTGGTCGGCGGGGACGCGGTGCGCTTCAACCGGGCGTTCGCCGCGTACGGGCTGCATGAGCGCTGCCTGCGGCTGAGCACGCACATGGACGAGAACATGCTGCTGGCCACCGGCGCCGAGGCCACCGCAGGACTGTGGGCGGCCTCCGGCTACTTCGAGACGCTGGCCACCGCCGAGTCCCTGGACTTCAACCGCCGTTACGCCCGGCGCTTCGGGGTGTCCGCGCCCGTGGTGGGCAGCCTCGGCGAGTCCTGCTTCGAGGGGCTGATGCTGCTTGCGGCGCTGGCCGAGCAGGCCGGTTCGACGAAGGTCGCGGCGATGCGGGCGGTGCGCGGACCGGTGGCGTACGAGGGGCCGCGCGGTGTGCTGCGGCTGCGCGGCAACCACCTGGACCAGCGGGTCTACCTCGCGCGGGCGGACACCTTCGACTTCGATGTCGTCGCCCAACTCTGAACTCCCCTCCGGGGGTTGCTGCCCGAGGTACGGCTACGGCCCTGCTGCGCCTGGGCGTTGACATTACCTTCCCCCGGAAATACTTTCTAGGGGAAGCATTCTTCCGGCCGCCTGCCGGTGCCGCCTCTGTCGCTGCTCCCTGCGGGCCGGGCGGGGGGATCGGCCGCGGGCGGTCCGAGGGCCCGGCCCATCCGGTCCGTCCGGACGGCATGATCGGCCGGGCCGGCCCGGTGATTTCGCCGGACCCGTTTTTCGGCGGGTAATTCTGAATTCTGCCCGGCATTTATTCTACGCGCGTCGCGCGAATCCCCTCCGAGGTCCAGCAATTTAAAGGACCGGAAACTGCCGAGAAACAAATCGGCGGGACTCTTCCAACGCCACCCGGGGCGTCCGGGGGCGAAAACCTGTGGGCGGAAGAGGGATCACCCGTGACGGAGACCATCGACACGAAAGCGCCCCCCGGCGCCGACGACGGCGCCACCACCCGCCGCTACAACGGCTGGACGCAGAACACCACGCTGGAGGACTACTCCCTGCGCTACGCGCCCAAGTCCTTCCGGCGCTGGACGCCTTACGTCGTCGCCACCACCGCGCTCGGCGGCATCGCCTACCTCGCCGACTTCGCCATCGGCGGCTCCATCGTGATCTCCAACGGATTCCAGAGCGCACTGGTCGCCATTCTGGCCGCAGCGGTCACCATCTTCCTCACCGGAATTCCGATCTCGTACTACTCGGCGAAGTACTCGATCGACATGGATCTGCTCACCCGGGGTGCCGGATTCGGCTATCTCGGCTCGACGCTCACCTCGATCATCTACGCCAGCTTCACCTTCATCTTCTTCTCGCTCGAAGGCTCGATCATGGCCCAGGCCCTGGACCTGGGCCTGCATATCCCGCTGGCCGTCGGCTATCTGATCTGCTCGCTGATCATCCTGCCGCTGGTGTTCTTCGGGATGACCGCGCTGTCGAAGATGCAGGTCTGGACGCAGCCGGTGTGGCTGGTGCTGATGGTGGCGCCGTTCGTCTCCATAGCCATCCAGAAGCCGGAGAAGTTCAACCAGTTCACCCACTTCGCCGGCAACTCGCCCACCGGCTCCTCGCTCAGCCTGCTCGGGGTCGGCGCCGGCGCGGGTGTGGCGCTGTCGCTGATCGCCCAGATCGGTGAGCAGGTCGACTACCTGCGCTTCATGCCCGACAAGACGGCCGCGAACGCGAAGAAGTGGTGGGCCGCGGTGCTCAGCGCCGGACCGGGCTGGGTGATCCTCGGCGCGGCCAAGCAGCTCGGCGGCGCCTTCCTCGCCTTCTACATCGCCGGCAGCGTCGGGCTGTCGAAGGCCAACGAGCCCATCCAGCAGTACGTCTCCGGTCTGCACACCTTCGCCGCGCCGATCGCGCTGGGCCTGGCCACCTTCTTCGTGATCCTCTCCCAGATCAAGATCAACACGACCAACGCCTACTCCGGCTCACTGTCCTGGTCCAACTTCTTCTCCCGGCTCACCCACCGCCACCCGGGCCGCGTGGTCTACATCTTCCTCAACGTGGGCATCGCGCTGGCCCTGATGGAGTTCGGCGTCTTCGGCTTCCTCAACACGGTGCTGGCCTTCTACTCCAATGTGGCCATCGCCTGGATCGGCGCGGTCGTCGCCGACCTCGTCATCAACAAGCCGCTGAAGCTGAGCCCTTCGTACATCGAGTTCAAGCGGGCCCATCTGTACAACTTCAACCCGGTCGGCTTCGGCTCCATGCTGATCGCCTCCGGCATCTCCATCGCCGCGTACTTCCACGCCTTCGGCGCCTACGGCAAGGCGTTCTCGCCGTTCATCGCGCTGGCGGTGGCGATGGTGCTGTCGCCGCTATTCGCGGTGCTGACCAAGGGCAAGTACTACATCGCCCGGATCGACGACCAGGAGGAGCCGCTGCTGCTGGACAGTGGGCTGCTCTCGGCGGTGACGATGGCCTGCGTGGTCTGCCAGGAGGAGTTCGAACGCCCGGACATGGCGGGCTGTCCCTTCCACTCCGGCGCGATCTGCTCGCTGTGCTGCAGCCTGGACAAGGGCTGCCACGACATGTGCAAGTCCCCGGCGGGGGCCGCGGCCGGCCGGGTCGACCTCGGGATGCCGACGGTGGCGTCGGCCGCACCGGAAGCCCCGGGAGTCGCGGGGGGTCCGGCTGGTCCGGTGGCTCCCACGGCTGAGGGCTGATCCTCGCCGCGGCACGCGAACGGCCGGGGCCCGTTGCGGGCCCCGGCCGGTGAGCGGCTGAGTGGTGCGTCAGCGGAAGACGTCAGCGGAAGATCAGTGAACGACGTTGACACTCACGTAGTTCGGCGTCTCGCTGTAGAAGTGCTTCGAGTCGGTCGCGAGGTAGGCGGCCCAGGTGCCGTCCCCGTAGGCCGGAGTGCTGAAGCTGTAGCGGCCGGCCGCGTTGGTGTAGCCCTTCTTGACCCAGTACCACTGCGGGTCACCCTTGGGCTTGTACACCAGCACCACGTAGGCGTGGTTGTAGTGCACCCAGCCCTTGCTGGTCAGCTGGATGACCGTGCCGCTGGCCGTCAGCTTGGTGGTGGCGTACGCCGGGCGGGTCGGCGTCACGCTGCCCGACATCTGGGTGCGGATGCGGTTCAGCCGGCGCGCGGGCTGCGCGTAGCCGAGCAGCTGCGGGCTCTCGGCGTGGATGACGCGGTAGTAGCCGTCGTAGCCGCCGCCGCCCTTCATGGCGAAGGAGCAGTAGTTGCCGCCGTTGGCGTAACTGGTGGTGAGGTGTGAGATGTTCAGCCAGGAGGTCTTGCCGTTGGGCGAGTACTGCAGCCACAGCGACTGGTAGGCGCAGTTGCCGGTCAGCCGACCGGTGGTCGTCACCTCGGCGTCCTCGTTGATCGAGTAGGCCGCCAGCGTGATGGAGGTCGCCGTCGGCACATTGATCGTGTCGAGGTCCTGAGTGACCGGCGGCAGGTACGACGACGGCTTCAGGTAGGTGTGCAGCGTGGTGGTCGCGTTCGCGGTGATCGCGTACGAGAAGCTGCCGTCGGCCGCCGCCGTGGTGGTGGCCAGCTGGTGCGGCACCGTGTAGGTGTACCAGTCCGGGTCGGTCGTGGTGGTGACGACCGGCGCGCCGCCGAACGGCTTCCAGACGTTGTTGACCAGCCGCTCGACCTTGCCCTTGACCGTGATCTTGGTGCCCTTGTGCGGCTGCACGCTGCTCGGGGCGGACGTGATCCGGTACGAGGTCGTGTAGGCCGGCACCGAGGGCACGCTGTGCGGTGTCGCCACCGCGGTCGTGTCCAGCGGGGTACTGCCGATTCCGGCGGTGCCGTCCTGCAGGATGCCGCCCGGTGTCACGGGTAGCTGGAAGGCGCCGCTCTCGTCGGTGGTGACGTGGGTCGACCGATTCACCCAGTCCGACGGGTCGTGCTGTTCGGCCCAGTTGACCACCACGTCGGCGCCCGCGCCGGCGGAGATGGTGCTGGACGTCGCCGGGTCGAACTCCTTGACCTGGCCGAGGATGTAGACCGTGCGGTGGTCGAAGTCGGTGGTCGCCCGGTCGGTGGAGACGTCCGACACGAAGATGTGCTTGCGGTAGTTCAGCAGGCCGTCGGCGCCGTGGGCGGCGCCGGACCAGTGCTCGGTGGTGCCGTCGGCCAGGGTGTAGTCGACGTCGACCGGGTAGCTGTCATAGGCGGTGCCCGCCGGCAGCTGTACGGGCGCGGTGGTGGTGTCATTGCTGAAATCGTTGACGGTGAGCAGCGTCGAGGCGTCGTCAGCGGTGGACGAGCGGACGCTGATCTGCAGCGACGTGAGCGGGGTGTTGTCGGAGAGGTCGACTTCGAGCTTTCCGTCGTCCCCGGTGACGACGCGGGTCACCGTGGTCGTCGGCGAACCGTCCGCGAAGGCGGTCGGTGCGATGGCCACGGCGAGCCCGGTGGACATGATGACGGTGGTCGCGCAGAGAACGGCGCGCCGTCGAGTGCGCAGCATGCGCATCGTATGGACCCCCCACAGGTCAGAGCAGCGCCCGCAGACAGCGGCGCGCTGGAGGAAGCAGCCTAACCTCGCTGTCTGGCATGTATGCGACCGGGGGATACCAAAGCGGCAACAAGATCCGGAGTGCGAGCCTCCGGCCGAACCGCCCCCGCTCCCCCGGGAGTTCCGGTCCTGCGGCCGGACCCGCAGCGGCCGCGGTTCGCCCTCCGCCGACCACGCGGTGCGGGCCGTTTGTGCCCGCCTGTGCCGCCGTGCCGACCGGGCGGGCACGCAGCCCGCTTACGGCGGGGGCGGGCCCGGGCCCGCAGGGGCGCCGTACCCCCGGAGCCCCCGCTGGTCAGAGCCCCGCAGGGAACCTCAGCCCTTGGGCCAGCTCCCGGTCAGCCGGCGGACGCCACTCGCTCCGGCGCGATTGACGACCCCCTTCACCACCGCGAATATCGCGCCGTGCAGCGCCGCGGCGGCGAGCGCCTCGCCCCAGCCGCGGTCCTCGTCCAGCATGTCGGGCGCGTCGTCGTCGTGGGTGACGAGCTTCCAGACCTGGGAGAAGACCGCGCCGGCCAGCATGCCGCCCGCGATGCCGACGAGCAGACCGACCGGCTTGTAGACAACCGTCACCGCCTTCATCCGTCGCTCACCCACGCCCGCCGCGGTACCTCATCCAGAGCACCGTGCCCACCCCGGCCGCCACCGTGACGCCGACGACCGCCGGGAGGTAGGTGCCGCGCCACTGGTCGTCGGAGATGTGGTTGAGCTTGGCGCCCGCCTTGGAACCGGCGCCGTGCACGGCGCCGCTGGCCGCCCCGGTGGCCGCCGTCGCCCGGCCCGCCGCCTCGTCCTTGACCGCCTCGGCCCTGGCGACCGCCTTGTCCTTGGCGGCGGTCACCCGGTCGGTGGCCTCATGGGCGGTGGCGCGGACGCGGGTGGCCGCTTCCTGGGCCTTGGCCTTGGCGCGGCCGGAGACATCGGCCTTGGCGGCCAGCTCCTCGACCGTTTCGCCGAGCTGCTCGCGGGTCTCGGCGATCTGCCGTTCCAGCTCGACGAGAGCCGGATCGGTGTGCCGGCCGGCGGACCCGGGGGTCCGGTGATCGCCCTGCGTCATCGCTTCGCCCTTTCCTTGAGCGTCTCCATGTCCTGCCGCACGCTGCCGGCCGCCTCGCCCGGGACCGGCGGCACCGCCCGCTTGATCTCGTACCGCCCGATCAGCGCCAGGATCCCGGCGAGCGCCAGCAGCCCGCCGGCCACGATCAGGGACGCGGCCCAGACCGCCAGCGGGATCGCCGCGATCACCGTCACGATCAGCACCGCCGTGGCGAAGAAGGCGAACAGCCCCGCCGCCCCGAACAGCCCGCCGCCGAAGCCGGCCCGCTTGCCCTTGCTGGTCAGCTCGGCCTGCGCCAGCTTGATCTCCTGCCGTACCAGCTGGGAAAGCTGCTCGCTGCCCTGCTTCACGAGCGCGCCCACTGAACGGTCGGTCTCGTCGTCCACGTACGTCACGGCCGTCACCTCCGTCGTTGCCGTCTTCCGTGCGAAGGCGGGGCGCCCGTGGACGGACCCGCTCATGCCCCTCGGCTTTCCACAGCGGGCGAACGGAAACGGAACCGGACCGGATCAGGCCCTGATGCCGGTGGCGATCGACTTCAGCTCGACGTACTCCTCCAGGCCGTGCGGCCCGTACTCCCGGCCGAAACCGCTGCCCTTGAAGCCGCCGAAGGGAGCGTCCCAGTGCCGCCCCGCGCCGTTGACGGTGAAGGTGCCGGTGCGCACCCGGCGGGCTATCTCCACGCCGCGCTGCCGGTCGGCGGTGAAGACCCCGCCGCTCAGGCCGTACGGCGAGTCATTGGCGATCCGCACCGCGTCCTCCTCGTCCTCGTAGGGGATGACGGCGACGACCGGGCCGAAGATCTCCTCCTGGGCGATGCGCATCGCGTTGTCGACGTCAGCGAAGACGGTCGGCCGCACGTACCAGCCCTGCTCCAGGCCCTCCGGGGCGCCGGGGCCGCCTATGACCAGGCGGGCGCCTTCCTCGATGCCGAGTTCGATGTACGACGCCACCCGGTCGCGCTGGCCCTCGCGGATCATCGGGCCGACGAAGGTCTCCGGGTCGGCCGGGTCGCCCACCTTCAGCGACCGGACCAGGGCGCTGACCGCGTCGACGACCTCCTCGTAGTGCCCACGCGGCGCGAGGATGCGGGTGAAGGCGATGCACGCCTCGCCGTTGTTGCCGAAGCTGGCGAAGCGCAGTGTCTCGGCCATCGCCTCCAGATCGGCGTCCGCCAGCACGATCGCCGCCGACTTTCCCCCGAGCTCCAGGCTGACCCGCTTGAGCTGCCCGGTCGCCACCGAGGCGATCCGGCGGCCGGCCGCGGTGGAGCCGGTGAAGGCGATCTTGTCCACCCCCGGGTGTGCCACCAGATACTCGCTGACCTGCCGGTCGGCGGGCAGCACGCTCAGCACGCCGTCCGGCAGCCCGGCCGCGGCGAAGATCTCACCGAGCCTGATGCCGTCGAGCGCGGTCTCGGGCGACGGCTTCAATATCGCCGTGCAGCCCGCCAGCAGCGCCGGGATCAGCTTGACCAGCGCGGACTGCTGCGGGGCGTTCCACGGGATCACCGCCGCCACCACGCCGACCGGCTCGCGGCGCACGATGGTGCGCAGTGCCGCCGCGTCCACCAGGTCCTCCTCCCAGGGCAGGGCGGCGGACAGCCGGAGAAAGTCGTCGATCCGGTCGGTGAGCATTGGCTGGTACATCCGGGTGAACCAGCGCGCCGAGCCGTTCTCGGCCGTGGTCAGATCGGCCAGCTCGTCGGCGTGCTCGCGGTGCAGCGTCTTGAAGCGGTCGATGACGGTCCGGCGCTCGGCCGGTGTCATCCGCGGCCAGGGTCCGTCGTCGAACGCCTGCCGGGCGGCGGCCACCGCAAGGTCCACATCCGCCGCGGTCGCCTCGGGCGTACGGCCGACCAGGCGGTGGTCGTGCGGGGAGCGCACCTCGATCACCCGGTCACCCGCAGGGGCCCGCCAGCGCCCGCCGATCAGCAGCCGGTCGTACGCGTACGGGGTCGCCGCCGGCCGACGTTGCGGTGAGCCGCCCGCCGCATCGGTCTTCGTCGTCGTCTTCTTCGTCTTTGTCTTTGTCATGGTTCCTCGTCCTCTCGGATGCATGGGTCTTCGGATCCTCGAAGCCCTCCACTAATAAAACATCGTTTCGCTAACAATGCAACCTCGTTGCGTTAAAGTGAGAAGATGACGAATCCGCCCCAGCAGCCCGCGCAGCCCGCCTTCCAGCGCGCCCGCAGCCCGCAGCACAAGCAGCAGCGGCACCGGGCGATCCTGGACGCCGCCCGCACGCTGGGCCTGCGGGACGGCGTCCGCGCGGTGACCCTCACCGACATCGCGGCCGAGGCCGGCGTCCACAAGTCCGCGGTGCTGCGCTATTTCGAGACCCGCGAAGAGGTCTTCCTCCAGATCACCGCTGAGGGCTGGCAGGAGTGGGCGCACGAACTGCGCCTGAGCCTTCCGTCCGGCCCGGTGCCGCCGCAGGTCGTGGCGGCGCGGGTGGCCGCCACCCTCGTCAACCGGCCGCTTTTCTGCGACCTGCTGGCCCACGCCCCCCTCCACCTGGAGCGCAACGTCTCGCTGGACGCCGTCCGGACCTTCAAGCTCACCGCGCTCGCCGCCGTCGACGAGATCCGCACCGTCCTCGCCTCGGCGCTGCCCGCCCTCGCTGCCCAGCAGGCCGCCGACCTGGTCGCCGCGGTCACCGCGCTGGCCGCCGCCCTCTGGCAGACCAGCAACCCGCCGCCGACCCTGGCCCGGCTCTACGCCCAGGACCCGCGCCTGGCCCACGCCGCCGTCGACTTCCCCTACCGGCTGCGCGATCTGACCGAGGCGACGATCCTGGGCCTGCTGGTCCAGCCCCAGCCCCAGCCCCAGGCCGAGCCCCGGACCAGCTGACTGGGCGGCGGGCACCCCCGGGCAGGCCCGGCCGCGCCCCCGCGGCAGCAGCGGCATCAATTGAAGATTTCTTCAATTAGTGACATGGTGGGCCGAGGCCGTACGTACCGGAGGCCGGCGGGAAGGCGCCGCTCCCCCGTACGAGGGGCAGGCAATTTCCCCGCAGTGGAGTCGTGTTGGACGAATTCGCCGAGCAGGTCGTCGCCCGGGTCCGTGCTGCCCGGATCGCGCTGGAGGAGGCGGCCGGGTCGGCCTCCGCCGGGCTCGGGGCGGCGCTGGACGAGCTGGAGGACGCGTTGCGGTCCGCCTTCGACAAGGGCGTCGAAGTCCCCCCGGCCGGGCGGGACGAGAAACGGACAGGGAGTTGAGGGCCGTGCCGGTCCCGCTGTATCAGGCCAAGGCCGAGTTCTTCCGGATGCTCGGGCACCCCGTGCGGATCCGGGTGCTGGAGCTGCTCCAGGACGGTCCCAAGCCGGTACGCGATCTGCTGGCGAACATCGAGGTCGAGCGCTCCAATCTGTCCCAGCAGCTCGCGGTGCTGCGGCGCTCGGGCATCGTGATCTCCACCCGCGAGGCCGACACCGTCGTCTACGCGCTGGCCGGCACGGACGTCGCCGATCTGGTGCGCGCCGCCCGCCGGATCCTGACCGAGCTGCTGGCGGACCAGCAGGACCTGCTGACCGAACTCCGCGAGGCCGACGCCGCGGCGGACCAGGTCGCGTGAACGCCGGGCAGATCGGCGCCGCCGCGCTGAACAGGCTCCGCTCGGTGCTGCCGAACCGCCATACTCTGGCCACCATGGGGCGCTCCCCGCGCAAGGACCTGGTGGCGGGGCTGACGGTGGCGGTCGTCGCGCTGCCGCTGGCCCTCGGCTTCGGCATCTCGTCCGGTGCGGGGGCGGAGGCCGGCCTGGTCACCGCGGTGATCGCCGGGACGGTCGCGGCGGTCTTCGGCGGCTCGAACCTCCAGGTGACCGGCCCGACCGGTGCCATGACCGTGGTCCTGATCCCGATCGTCCACCGGTACGGCATGAACGGCGTCCTGACGGTGGGTCTGCTCGCCGGAGCCCTCCTGATCGCGCTGGCGCTGGCCAAGGCGGGCCGCTGGATGTCCTATGTGCCGGTGCCGGTGGTGGAGGGTTTCACCCTGGGCATCGCCGCCGTCATCGGGTTGCAGCAGGTCCCCGCCGCCCTCGGCGTCAAGGCTCCCTCGGGTGACAACCCGGCGGTGATCGCGGCCAAGGCGGTCGGAGACTTCGCCGCCCACCCCGAGTGGACCGCGACGGCGATGGCCGCCGGCGTCGTACTGCTGATGCTGCTCGGTGCGCGGCTGCGGCCCTCGGTGCCGTTCTCCCTGGTGGGGGTCGTGCTCGCGACCCTGCTGGTGCGGGTCGGGCAGCTGCGCGTGGCCACCATCGGGCACCTGCCCGCCGGCATCCCCGCGCCTTCGTTGTCCTTCTTCGAGTCGGCGCACCTGCCCGCGCTGCTGCCCTCGGCGCTGGCCGTGGCGGCGCTCGCCGCGCTGGAGTCGCTGATGTCGGCCTCGGCCGCCGACGCGATGAGCGTCTCCGAGCGGCACGACAGCAACCGCGAGCTGTTCGGGCAGGGCCTGGCCAACCTGTCCGCACCGCTGTTCGGCGGCGTGGCGGCGACCGGCGCCATCGCTCGTACGGCGGTCAACGTCCGTACCGGCGCCGTCTCCCGCCTGTCCGCGCTGATCCACGCCGCCGTGCTCACCGTGATCGTCTTCGCCGCGGCCCCGCTGGTCGCGGGCATCCCGCTGGCGGCGCTGGCCGGAGTGCTGATCGCCACCGCGATCCGGATGGTCGAGGTCGGCTCGCTCAGGGCGCTGGCCCGTTCGGGTCGCGGCGAGGCGCTGGTCATCGGGCTGACCGCCGCCGTCACCCTGGCCTCCACACTGGTCAACGCCGTGCTCACGGGGCTGCTGGCGGCCGGCGTCCTCGCCCTTCGCCAGGTCACCCGGGAGGCCCGGCTGGAGCAGGTCCCCCTGCACGCGGACCTGCCGCCCGGCGACCACCACGAGCAGGAGCAGGAGCTGCTGGCGGAACACATCGTCGCCTACCGGATCGACGGGCCGCTGCTGTTCACCGCGGCCCACCGTTTCCTGCTGGAACTCACCGAGCAGGCCGATGTGCGGGTGGTGATCCTGCGGATGTCGCGGGTGTCCGCGCTGGACTCCTCCGGCGCGAAGGTGCTCGGAGACGCGATCGACCGACTCGCCCGGCGCGGCGCCCTCGTCCTGGTCTCGGGCGTACGCGACGACCACCGCGACCGCCTGGCCGCGCTCGGCGTCCTGGACCGACTGCACGCGACCGGCCGCGTCTTCCCCAGCACCCCGGAGGCCATCGCCTTCGCCCGGGCCCACCTCCACGGCGCCGGCCTGCTGCCCGCCCCGCCCCCCTCCGAGCCGCAGCCGCAGCCGCACGCGGCGCCCCGCCCCGAGCAGGCCGGGACGGTCCGGTGAGCGAGGTGGCGGCGTGGCCGCCGCGGTGTACGGGCGTGACCGATGACGGGAGCAGCGCGCATGAGTGACGAGGCCACGCCGGAACTCGGGTCCGAGTCCGGTTTCGCGTCCGGGTCCGGTTCCGGGGCCGGGTCCTGGTCAGCGCCGGCCGCACCGCCGGTCGTCACCGGCGAGACCGAGCAGTGGAAGGAGAAGGCCACCCGGCTGCGCGTCATCTTCTACGTCGCCGGGACGCACGTACTGGCCGGCGTCATATGGCTCTTCTTCTATATCGGCTCCCACGCGCACAAGTGACCCGGCACCGCGAACGACGGACCCTCGGCCCGGTGGCGGCGCCTGTCGCGCGGCTCCCGGCGCGATCAGGTAATCAGGAACGGTGAACAAGGACGCGACCGACCCCTTCGTGCATGTCCGGGGCGCCAGTGAGAACAACCTGCGGAACATCGATGTCGACGTTCCGCGGGACGCGATGGTCGCCTTCACCGGCGTCTCCGGTTCGGGCAAGTCCTCGCTCGCGTTCGGCACGCTCTACGCGGAGGCCCAGCGGCGCTACTTCGAGTCCGTAGCACCGTACGCCCGAAGGCTGTTGCAACAGGTCGGCGCACCGCGCGTGCAGGAGATCACCGGACTGCCGCCGGCCGTGGCCCTGCAGCAGCGACGCGGGTCGCCCAGCTCGCGCTCGACGGTCGGCACCATCACCACGCTGTCCAATCTGCTGCGCATGCTGTACTCCCGCGCCGGCACCTATCCGCCCGGGGCCGCACGGCTGGAGGCCGAGTCGTTCTCACCCAACACCGCGGCCGGCGCCTGCCCGGAGTGCCACGGACTGGGCGTCGTGCACGACGTCGCCGAGGACCTGCTGGTCCCGGACCCGTCGCTGAGCATCCGCGAGGGGGCGATCGCCGCCTGGCCGGGCGCTTGGCAGGGCGCCAACCTGCGCAGTGTCGTGAGCGGCCTGGGGATCGACATCGACCGGCCGTGGCGCAGGATCAGGAAGAAGGACCGGGACTGGCTGCTCTACACCGACGAGCAGCCCTCGGTGTACATCGAGCCGGAGGAGGACCGCGTCGACTACGGCTACCAGGGCAGGTTCTGGAGCGCCCGCAGGCACGTCATGCACGTCCTCGCCGATTCCAAGAGCGACAAGATGCGCGAACGGGCGCTCCGGTTCGTCAGGAGTGTGCCCTGCCCCGAGTGCCACGGCAGCGGACTGCGGCCCGAGGCGCTCGCCGTGACCTTCGCCGGACGTTCCATCGCCGAGATCAACGCGATGCCGCTCACCGAGGTCGTGGCGCTGCTGCGGCCCGTCGTGGGGCGGTCCGACGCCGACGCCACCACGTCGACCGCCCGCTCCGGGGAGACGACCGAGGCCGCGGTCCGGATCTGCGGCGATCTCGTCGCGCGGGTCGACGTACTGCTCGACCTGGGCCTCGGATATCTCAGCCTCGGGCGCCGCTCGACGACCCTGTCGCCCGGCGAGGCGCAGCGCCTTCGGATCGCCACCCAGCTGCGCTCGGGGCTGTTCGGCGTCGTCTACGTCCTCGACGAACCCTCCGCGGGGCTGCACCCGGCTGACGCGGAACCGCTGCTGGACGTGCTGGACCGGCTCAAGGCGGCGGGCAATTCGCTGTTCGTCGTGGAGCACGACATGGATGTCGTACGGCGGGCGGACTGGGTGGTCGACATCGGCCCCGGCGCGGGCGAGGGCGGCGGGCGCGTGCTGTACAGCGGCCCGGTCGCCGGTCTTGAGCGGGTCGGGGAGTCGGCCACGGGCCAGTACCTCTTCGGGCGCGCCCAGCCGCTCGATCACCGCCCGCGCGCACCGCACGGCTGGCTGCACCTGCGCGGCGTCTCACGCCACAATCTGCGCGATGTGTCCGTCGACGTACCGCTCCGTGTACTGACGGCGGTGACGGGCGTGTCCGGTTCCGGAAAGTCGACGCTGGTGACGCAGGTGCTCGCCGAGGTGGTCCGCGGCCACCTCGGACTCGTACCCGAGGAGGCCGACGAGGCGCGGCTGGAGATCGACGTCCAGGAAGCGTCGGGGGTCGAGTCGTTCGACCGGCTGGTCCGGGTCGACCAGCGGCCCATCGGCCGAACTCCCCGGTCCAACCTGGCCACGTACACGGGGATGTTCGACGCGGTGCGCAAGCTGTACGCGGGGACGGACGAGGCCAGGGCGCGCGGCTACTCGGCCGGGCGGTTCTCCTTCAACGTGCCCGAAGGGCGGTGCGAGACCTGCCAGGGCGAAGGATTCGTCGCGGTGGAACTGCTGTTCCTGCCCGGCACCTATGCGCCGTGCCCGACCTGCGAGGGCGCCCGGTACAACGCCGAGACGCTGGAAGTCACCTACCGCGGCAAGAACATCGCGGAAGTGCTGGGGCTGTCCGTCGACGCCGCCGCCGAGTTCCTGTCCGCCGTCCCGGCCGCCTCCCGCAGCCTGGAGACGTTGCGCCAGGTGGGACTGGGGTACCTGCGGCTGGGGCAGCCCGCGACGGAACTCAGCGGTGGTGAGGCGCAACGCATCAAACTGGCCACCGAACTGCAGCGAGCCCGCCGCGGGCACGCGCTCTACCTGCTCGACGAGCCGACGGCGGGGCTGCATCCCTCGGACATCGCGCTGCTGCTGCGACAGCTGCACCGGCTCGTTGACGCGGGCAACACGGTCGTCCTCGTCGAGCACGACCTCGACACGATCGCCACCGCCGACTGGGTCATCGACCTCGGGCCGGGCGCCGGCGACGCGGGCGGGCGGGTGGTCGCGGCGGGCCCGCCGGCCAAGGTGGCGAGGGCCCGCCGCAGCGCCACCGCGCCCTATCTCGCGGCCCGGCTCGCGCGCTCCTGATCAGTGGTGGTGGCCCCCGCCCCCGCTGTCATGGGTGGCGGCGTGGTGGGTGGCGTCGACGGAGGCGGAGATCGCCGAGTCGACCGCCGAGTCGACCGCCGCGCTGACCGCGGCATCGGTGGCCGCCTGCACGGAGGCGCGGATCGCCGCGTCGGTGGCCGCGCCGACGGCGGCGTCGGTCGCGGCGGCGCTCGCGGCGGCCGTGGAGATGTGCGACGCCGCGTCGCCGACTCCGTCCGCGGCGGCGCGCACCGCCTTGGCCGTACGGTCGCGGCGGGCGATCTCCTTCAGACGGCGCCGGGCGGCCCGACCGTCCCAGCCCGGGTAGAGCAACGCGTCCAGACCGATCGCGTGCACCAGTCCGCCGAGGGCGGCCTCGGCTGAGCCGACCGGCCCGGACGAGCGGGCGATCCCGTCCAGCCGCGCGCTCACCCCCGCCAGCCGCCCCACGTCGACGACCGCCCACCGGGTCACCGGGAACAGCCCCAGCGCCTTCCGCCGTTCCGCGCGCACGACACCGGCCGCCGCCAGCCGCTCCAGATACGTCTCCACCAGCCGCTTCCGCTCCCGCGCGACCCACGCCTTCGGCCGAGGCGGCCGCCGCGACGACCCGATGCTGAGCAGCGCCGCGTCCAGGAGCGCGTCACCGGTGGGCGCCGAATCGAGCACCACGATCCGGTCCTTGACGATCTCGATCCGGCGTTCCCCGGCGAGACGCACGAGTTCGGACCCCGACAGCGCGAACCGCATCTCCGCCGACGCCCCGATCGTCCCGTTCGGGCGGATGGCCAACAACAGGATGTCCTCGCCGAGTGTCTCCACCCCGCCAACGATAGGCGCCCACCCGCCTGCGGCGGGGGCTTCGGGGGGTGTTGGGGGGCCGGGCGGCCAACTGGGCGGAGGAGCGATCCCACCACCGGCCCGGCGCCCGCGCGGCCCACGGGTCGGCCGCGCGCCGCCGCCGTACACGAAGGAGCGCCCGTCCCGGGAGGGGGCGGGCGCTCTTGATCCCGGAAGGCAACCGGGGCCACTACACCTCGTTGAACTCACCGGTTATCACGCCACAGACGAACGCACGGAATTCGCCGGCCGCGAAAACCAGGGCGGGGGTCGACGTTCGGAGGAACTGTCCGAGCAGGTCCGGAAGGCCCTCGGCCGCTCGGCCGACGAGTGACCACCCAGCGCTGAGAAGCATCGGATACTCCCGAGAGGGCCTGCCGTGAAGTGGGCTCCCACGTTTCGCCCGAGGGGCTACGGAGTACGCAGAGCTTCGACGCGGCCGGCTCGGGTCGGGTGCTCCGATCCTGTTCGGTTGATCGGCTATGCCCAGCTGTCGCTAGAAATCAGAGCGTAGTCAGAGTATGGTCTGAGTATGAGCATTGCCCATGTGGAGCCAGACTCCGAAACCGTCTCGTTCACCGATCTGTCCCGGAATCCGAAAGCCGTAGCTGCCAGGGCCGCTGCCTTGGGAAGTCTGCGCGTCACACACCGGGACGCGCCCGACATGGTGTTGACCACGGCCGCACACGCCGAGCGCACCGAGGAGAACCTGACGACGGCGTCGCGGTTGTTCCTCGCTCTCATGAAGCAAAGCGATGGTGCTCGGTCACTGCTTCTCGCGCTTCCGGAGGTCTTCCCCTGGGTGCGGCACCTGGATGACGAAGAGGTGCGTGCGTTCACCGTGGAACTCCTGGACGCGCTGTCCGACGCAGCCGAGCTGGGGGCGAGGGAGGCGGTTCACCGGGCGATCGTGTCGTGGCGGGCGACCGCCCGAATCAACGCCGACCCTCAGCAGCTCAGGGAAGCTCTGCGTCCGTTGGGTGATGGGGACCTCGGCCCGGTGGAAGTGCACGAGTGAGCCCGAAGAAAGGCGACCGCGTCAGTGTTCCGCCACTGAGTGGCTGGAACGTGATCCACGGGACGACAGAGGCAGCGACTGGTTGGGAGGAGTTGTGTCGTGTCGCGCTACCGAATGCCCATCGGTGCCTGGAAGCGCTTCGCAGTGATCCGGTCTCCCGTGCGAACTGGAACCGCCAGCCCAACTCCGTGGCAGGCACGCCACCAGGGAATGGAAGGGTTCAGAGCTGGAGCAGTGGGAGTACGAGATCACCAGCGGTGGTCGCGTTCGCTACCTGGTCAGCCCCGAGACCTCGACGGTGATCCTGGTGTACGCATCGCCTCGGCATCCGAAGGACACCGAGTAGCTGGCTCACCCCGTGGATTCTCCGGGGTAGGCAGACCCCGGTCTCCCTGTGGAGGGCTTGGCCGGTCGTCCGGTGCTCGGCGCGATGAATTTCGGGTTTCGGACGGATAGGCCGTGGGCTGGGCGAGCATGGACGCGGCGCCGGGCGCCGACGAGTGGCGGCCGCGTTGCGGCCCGTGATGTTCGGGTGATCAGCATGAATGCTTCGGAGTGGGTTCATTTCGTGGCACACGGAGTTCCTTAGCGTCGCTAATGATTCGCACCGCTCCGCGAGGGGGTGGTGGACGAAAGGCGCGCGCAGATGGAAACACCGAGGGACACCAGCGGTCCGGGGGACGAGGCGGCCGAGTCGGGGGAGCTGACCCGCCGGAGATTCGTGACCGTGGCCGGTGCCGCCGTCGCGGTGGCCGGGGTCGGCGTGGGCACCGCGGACGCGGCCAGCGGGACCGGCGGCCAGGGGGCGAAGGAGGCCGCGGCGGCGAAGGGAGCCAAGGGGCCCAAGCCGCCCAAGGGACAGTGGCTCGCGGGGGACACCCATGTGCACGACGACCACTCGTCGGACGGCAGCGGGCCCCGGCAGACGTCGAAGCAGACCCTGCCGGGCAATCTCCCCGTCGGGGACCAGATCGGCGAGGGCGAGAAGACCGGCCTGGACTTCATGCCGCTGACCGATCACCGTACCTACGACCAGGTCTGGGACCCCCAGTGGAAGTCGTCGAAGCTGCTGCTGCTCCCCGGTGAGGAGGCCAACGGCTCCCCGCACGCCATCGTGCTCGGCAATGTGGACGTCGTCGTGGACGGCGCCAACCCGCCCGGGTCCGCGAGCTTCCGCCACGTGCAGCAGTCCGTCTGGGACGTGCACGCGCAGGACGCGGTCTGGTCGCAGGCGCACCCCGACGACGGTGAGTACACCCCGGCGGCCGGCGTGAACGACAACGCCAGCGTCCAGGGCGCGGACCTGGTCGAGGTGCTGAACGTCGCGAGCGACCCGGACGCCGAGGTCGACTACGCGGAGAACCGCTGGAACGCCGGCTTCCGCTTCGGTGTGTCGGCGGCCAGCGACTGCCACTTCCGCGAGCTGTGGGACGTCGACGCGCCCGGCGAGCCGACCACGCACGTCTTCGCCGCCGAGCGTTCCGTACGCGCGATCCTCGACGGCTTCCGGGCCGGCCACACCACGGTCTCCCAGAACATCACCGGCCCCTTCCTCACCATCGAGGCGGACGCCGACGGCGACGGCGTCTTCGAGGCGATGGGCGGCGACGAGATCGTCGTTTCCGCGCGCCTGCCCAAGAAGGCCGCGCTGCGGGTGAAGGTCAAGGCGGGCCTGGGCACCACGATCCATGTGTACGCGGCTCCCGGCCGGTCGGCCGGTCCGATCGCCACCTTCACTCCGCAGCAGGCCAACGAGACGTACGAACTCCCGCTGGTCCTCAAGGGTACGGACCAGACGTGGTACCGGGTCGAGGCGCGCTCTCCCGGGTCCGCCTCCGGCTCCGAGGCGGACCCCACGCTGCCGGACCAGTTGCGCGGCGCGACCTCGCCGATCTTCCTGTCGGTCGGCGCCCCGGCCGTCCCGAAGCCCGAGATCGCGCTTCCGGCCGCCGACACGAGCGCCGACCCGGCCACCCTGGTCAGCGGTCAGCAGGGCGGCTTCACCGGATTCCCCGATGTGGCGGTGGACGGCAAGGTCACGCACGTCGTCACCGAGGTCCACCGGGACCAGGCCACCCAGGTGGTCTACCACCGCCTCGACAACAAGGGCCGGGTCGCCAAGTCGCTGACGCTGTCCGGTGATTCGGCCACCGCCCGCTTCCCGCGGGTCGCCGCGGCCGGCGATCACGTATGGGTGGTGTGGCAGGACGAGCTCGGCAGGGAGCAGCCGCACCAGCCGGTGATCCTGCTGGCGCAGAGCACCAACGGCGGTAACTCCTTCAAGGCGCCGCAGCGGCTCAGCAAGGGCCAGGGCCGCGCGATCAACCCGGCGCTCGCGCTGATCGACGCCAAGCACCCGCTGGTCGCCTGGTCGGACAACACCGACGGCGCCTTCGACGTGTACGCGCAGATCGTCGGCATCGACCGGGCCGCGGTCAACATCTCGGCGGCGGGCAAGACGATCAGCGCCGGCGTACCGACCGACGCGCGCTCGCCGCGCTTCCCCGCGTCGCTCTTCCCGGTCGTCGCGGTCGGCGCCGACCGGCACGCGGTGATCAGCTGGCAGGACGACCGCTACGACCCGGACCCGCTGTGGACCGGTCACACCCCGCCCGCCGGACAGCCGGCCAGCGGCGGCACCGACCCCGACAACTGGCAGATCCTGGCGGCGGTCCGCAAGGCGCCGGCCCGCAGCTGGGGCCTGCCGGTGCAGGTCAGCGCGGTCACCGACCGCGCGGACCGGCACCCGGGCCTGGCGGTCGACGCGGACGGTACGTTCGTGGCGATCTGGGAGAGCGGCACGCTGCAGAGCTCCGGCGCCAACCTCCAGCTGCGGGCCAGCCGTTCGGCCGACGGCGGTACGACCTGGACGCCCTTCGAGCAGGTGGCCCTGGCCCCGGACGCGATGAGCCAGCGGGCCCGGCTGAGCCAGGACGCGGACGGTTCGGTACGCGCGGTCTGGTACGACTCCCGGGCGACGGACTGGCGTTGGAAGATCTTCACCGCCACGCTCGACCTGAAGTCCGGCTGGTCGGCGGGCCAGCAGGTCACGACGCGCGGCAACAACACGTGGCCTGCGGCGCATCGCGGGGTTGTCGTCTTCACGAGTGACCGCGGGGCGGGGCGGGCGCAGCGGGACGCGACCCAGCAGGTCTTTGTGACCCGGGTGAGCTGAACGCCGGCCGCGGCCGGCCTCCGCGGTGTGCTGCCGCGGGCCTTGTGCGGACCACCGGCGGCTTATGCCGTCGGTGGTCCGCGCTGCCGGGGGAGGTGGTGGTGGGTGCGGTCGGTGGGTGGCTGGCGGTGCGTTGTGGCTGGGCGCGCAGTTCCTCGCGCCCCTTTGGGGTCGGGCGTCCGCTGCTGCGGGCGGGTGGTGCCGGGCGCGTAGCTGTACGGGTGCCGGTGCGTTTGCCTTGACGGCTTGGCATGTCCACGAGTTCAATCGCTACCGATCAGAACTCACCACCCACCTGACCGTACGGCCCGGCCGGCTGTGCGGTCCTGATGCGCGCCGGGCGCCGCTGTCCGCGGTTGTGGTGGCCGGCCACCGTGCTGCTGTCCCCCCACCCCGTTCTGACGGATCGTCAGGAGCATCACGTGACTGATCATTCCACCCCCCGACGGGCCGCTTCGCGGCTCGCCCCGCTGGCCGGGCGATGGCGCCGGTTCGCGCTCCCGGTCGTGCTCGGCGCGCTCGCCGTCTTCGCGGCCGGGACGCCCGGCGCCGAGGCGGTGACCGTGCCCGCGCCGCCGGCGGGCTGGAGCACGGTCTTCAGTGACGACTTCTCGGGGGCGTCCGGCAGCGCGCCGAACGCGTCCAAGTGGACGTACGACACCGGCCCCGGGTCGAACTTCGGGACCGGCGAGATCGAGACGATGACCAACTCGACCAGCAATGTGCACCTCGACGGCAACGGTCACCTGAACATCACCGCGCTCGGCGGCGGCAGCAACTGGACCTCGGGGCGGATCCACACGCCCAGCGCGGTGGTCGGAGCGCCGGCCGGGGGCAAGTTGCAGGTCAGCGCGTCGATCCAGCAGCCTGGCCCGGGCAACGGGCTCGGCTACTGGCCGGCCTTCTGGATGCTCGGGCCGGGGCAGTGGCCCGAGAACGGCGAGATCGACATCATGGAGGACGTCAACGCGCTGTCCCAGGTGGCCGGCACCATCCACTGCGGTACGTATCCCGGCGGCGTGTGCAACGAGGGCAATGGGATCGGCAGCGGCCTGCGCGGCTGCGGCGGCTGTCAGAGCGGCTTCCACACGTACTCGATGATCCTGGACCGGACGAACACCTCCGCCGAGTCGATCACCTTCTACCTCGACGGCGCGGCCTACTTCACCGTCACCGAGGGCCAGGTGGGCGCGTCCACCTGGAGCCAGGCCTTCGACCACAACCTCACGATCATCTTCGACCTCGCCATGGGCGGCGGCTTCCCGAACGGCGTGTGCGGCTGCAACTCGCCCAGCTCGGCGACCACTTCGGGCGGGACGATGAGCGTCGGCTACGTCGCCGCCTACAGCACCGGCGGCGGGGGCGGCACCAACCCGCCGCCGCCCAGCGGCGGCAGCGCCATCACCGGCTACGCGGGCCTGTGCCTGGACGACCGCGCGGGCAGTAACGCCAACTACAACCCGGTCCAGGTCTACACCTGCAACGGAACCACCGCCCAGCAGTGGACCGTCGTCCAGGCCGGCAGCACCCTGCACGTGCTGGGCAAGTGCCTGGACGTCTACGCGGGAGGCACCGCCAACGGCACCCCGGTGGACCTCTACGACTGCAACAACACCGGCTCGCAGGTGTGGATACCGCAGTCCAACGGCTCGTTGTACAACCCGCAGTCCAACAAGTGCCTGGACGACACGGGTTGGTCCACCACCCCCGGCACCCAGGTGGAGATCTGGGACTGCACCGGCGGCGCCAACCAGCAGTGGCACCTCCCGTCCTGACCCGATCGTCCTGACCTGACCGGCCCGGTCCCCGGAGCGGGAGGGCTCACCCCCCCCGGCCGGGGGCCGGGCCGGTGGTGGGGTCAGGCGGACGGGCTCGACGAAGGCGCCCCGCCTGCGGGCCGCTGGGGCAGCAGCGGACTGCACGTGGTGTACGCCTTCGCCGTCTTGGGGTCCGAGGTGTTGATGCCTCGGAAGCCGCCGAAGCCACCGCCGCCGGGGCGGTTGGTGGCGCCGGGGGAGGGGGTGGGGAGCGTGACGCCGTGGTCCTTGAGGCAGCTGGTGAAGGCCTGGAAGGCGCTGCTGTTGGCGCCGCCGCCGGCCCCGCCCCGGCCGCCGAACTGCGGGCGCAGCGACGCGCAGGCGGTCATCGCCTTCTGGGTGGCCGCGTCGGGCGAGGCGCCGCCGAAGCCGGGGAAGCCGCCGCCACCGCGCCCGCCGCCGTAGCCGCCGTAACCCCCGCGACCGCCGGCGCCCGGCGAACCGGAGGGCCGCGCGCCGCCCGAAGGCCGGGTGAAGGTCGGGAGGTTGACGCCGTGCTGCGACAGGCACTGGCGGTACTTGTCCATCGCCGCCGCGTTGTTCGCCCCGCCCGCGGCCCCGTCCGCGGCGCCCGAGGCCCCCGGCGACGCTGCCGCGGACGCCGAACCCGAGGGCGTACCCGAGGCGTTCGACGAGCCGGAGGACGACGAGCACGCGGTCAGCAGCAGCGCTCCCGACGCGGCGAGCACGGTCACGGACAGGCCGGCCCGCAGCGCGGTACGGGCCCGGGTGGCCCCGGCGGTGGCCCCGGCGGCCTTGCTGGTGGTGGTCCAGGTCATGTCCGTACGTCCCCTCGGAAAGCTGCGGCCGGCCCGAAGGGGCCCGGCCGGTTCGAAACGCGCCGCAGTCGCGCACGCGCGCAGCGGGAGAGCTGGCGCGTGCCGGCAGGCGACGGCCCAGACTGAACCGCACACAGGTGGGGACTGTCGGGGACCGAGCTGTGAGTTCCCGGGGAACATCGCGCCCCGCAGGCCACCGGAGTCCCGGATTCCGGCCCGCTATGCCCGTTCGGTCCCGATTCGCCGCCCTTCGGCGGGCCGGGACACCCGCTCCCACTCCCAGCGAACTCCCAGGGTTCTCCCAGGACTTCAAAGGCCTCGGCGGCCAGGATGCGCGGCATGAAGGTGCTCCCACGGCGGCGCAGGGCCGTCCTGATCAACTCCGTGCTCGGCGTGGTGGTCCTCGCGGGCGCCGGTGGTGCCTACGCGGCGGTGCACGATGACGGCAGCGGGAGCTCCGCGGCCGCCGGCACCGGCCGCGTGGCGACGGTCTCCACGAGCACAGTGCTGGCCACCGTCTCCGGCTCCGGCTCGCTGGCCTCGCCCAGCGACGCGGGCGTCGACTTCACCACGGGCGGCACGCTCACCGCGGTGGACGTCAAGCCGGGCGACAAGGTGAAGAAGGGCCAGATACTGGCCAGGGTCGATCCCACCACCGCGGACGAGACGCTCCAGCAGGACCAGGCCTCGCTGACCGCGGCCGAGGCCAATCTGACCAAGGTGGAGGCGGGCGAACTCCCGCCGTCCACCGGCAACTCGGGTAACTCCGGCAGCGACTCAGGGGAGGGCCGCGGCGCCACGCCGACCCCGACCCCGTCGCCCACCCCGACGGTCGACCCCGCGCAACTCGCCCAGGCGCAAGCCCAGTTGACCCAGGCCCAGAACGCGGTGGACGCCGCTCAGCGGGCGGTCGACGGCTGTGTGCTCAAGGCCCCGGTGTCCGGCACGGTCGCCTCGGTGGCCAGCGCCAAGGGCGACACGGTCTCCGGCACGAACGGCAACGGCGCCGGCGCGGGCGGCAGTTCGGGATCGGGCTCCGGCTCGGGCGCCAGCAGCGCCAGCACGTCGACGAGTTCGGCGCCCACCGGCTTCATCGTGCTGACCAACCCGTCCGGCATGCAGGTGAAGGCCGACTTCTCGGAGGCCGACTCCCTCAAGATCAAGGCGGGCCAGACCGCCACCGTCACGCTGAACGCCGAGGCCGGCGTGGTGCTCGACGCCAAGGTGCTGTCGATCAGTTCGCTCCCGGTCAGCAGCGGTTCCAGCTCCGGCGGCGGCGCGAGCGGCGGCAGCGCGGTGCAGTACGCGGCCACCCTCGCCATCACCTCCGACACGTCCAACCTCCGCACCGGCCTGAGCGCCAGCATCCAGGTGACCACCGGCCAGGCGACGAACGCGCTCAGCGTGCCGACCGCCGCGGTCTCCGGCACCGGCGCCAACCGTACGGTCCTGGTGGTCAACGCCGACGGCTCCACGACCCGCACCAATGTCACCGTGGGTGTCGAGGGCGACAGCGCCGACCAGATCACCAGCGGTCTGCGCCAGGGCCAGCAGGTGCAGATCCCGCAGGTCGCCTCGGCCGGCAACGGCGGCTTCCCGAGCGGCGCGTTCCCCGGCGGCATCGGCGCGGGCGGCGGCGGCAGGTTCGGCGGCGGCGGTGGCGGCTTCCGTACCGGCGGCTTCGCCGGCGGCGGGGGTGGCCGCGGATGAACGTGAAGCAGGCCTTCACCGAGCGGCTGGGCCGGGCCCGCCCCGGACTCCACCGCCGCCAGGGCCCCCCGGGAGCGGCCGGGGAGCCGGCCGGTCCTGGCGAGGAGGGCCCCTGGGGCAGGGCGCCGGTCATCGAGGTGCGCTCGCTGCTCAAGACCTACGGCCACGGCGACGCGGCCGTCCGCGCCCTCGGCGGCGCGATCGACCCGCGGACCGGCGAGTCCCCCGGCGTCGACCTGATCGTCGAACAGGGCGACATGGTGGCCGTCATGGGCAGTTCCGGCTCCGGCAAGTCCACCTTGATGAACATCCTCGGCTGCCTCGACGTGCCGACCTCCGGCCGCTATCTGCTGGACGGCATCGACGTCGGCGGCCTGGACGAGCACCAGTTGTCGCTGGTCCGCAACCGCAAGATCGGCTTCGTCTTCCAGTCGTTCAACCTGGTGCCGCGCACCCCCGCGCTCGCCCAGGTCGAACTGCCGCTCGCCTACGCCGGGGTGCGGACCGCCGAACGGCGCCGCCGCGCGCTGGCCGCGCTGTCCCTGGTCGGCCTGGCCGACCGGGTGGACCACCGGCCCAACGAGCTGTCCGGCGGCCAGCAGCAGCGGGTCGCGGTGGCCCGCGCACTGGTCACCGCCCCGGCGATGCTGCTCGCCGACGAGCCGACCGGCAATCTGGACAGCCGCAGCACCGAGGATGTCCTGGCCATCATCGACCGGCTGAACGACTCGGGCCGCACCGTCGTCCTGATCACCCACGAGGACGAAGTGGCCCGGCACGCCAAGCGGGTCATCCGGCTGGTGGACGGCCAGGTCGTCGCCGACGTACGGCAGGGACCGGCCGAGGGGCCGCCGCCCGCGCTGCGCGACCCGGCCGGGTTCGCCACCCACCACCCGCAGGCCCTGTCGGGAGGCGTGCGGTGAACCCCTTCGAGACGCTGCGGTTCGCCGTCGGCGGGCTGTCGGCCAACAAGGTGCGCTCCGGGCTGACCATGCTCGGTGTGCTCATCGGCGTGGCGGCCGTGATCATCCTGCTGGCGGTCGGCAACGGCTCCTCGCAGTCGGTCAAGGACTCCATCGAGAAGCTGGGCACCAACTCGCTGACGATCTCCTCCGGCGGCGGCTTCGGCGGCGGCGGGTCGGGCGCGACATCGACCAAGCCGCTGACCGTGGACGACGCGCGGGCGCTGGCGAATCCCGCCGACGCCCCCGACATCGACTCGGTCGCGCCCGAGGTGACCACCTCGCAGACCGCGGTCTACGACGGCACCTCGCACACCGTCCCGCAGATCGTCGGCACCTACCCGGCGTACTTCAAGGCGTCCAACAGCAAGGTCGCGCAGGGCAAGGGCGACTACTTCAGCGCGGACGACGTGCTCAACTCCCGCAAGGTCGCGGTGATCGGCTCGACCACGGCCACCGATCTGTTCGGCACGGTCAGCCCGGTCGGCAAGAAGCTGGTCATCGGCGGCACCCCGTTCACCGTGGTCGGCGTACTGGAGACCAAGGGCGGCACCGGCTTCCAGGACCCGGACGACACGGTGATCGCGCCGCTGCCGACGGTGCAGAACGCGTTCAGCGGCTTCGGCCCGGTCAGCCAGATCCTGGTCGAGGCGAAGTCGGCGGACGCCACCACGCCCGCGCAGAACGAGATCACCACCATCCTGATGGGCACGCACGGCATCAAGAACGCCAGCGCGCTGGACTTCCGGGTCAGCAGCCAGGCATCCCTGCTGAGCACCCAGTCGGACACCAACAAGACCTTCACGGTCCTGCTGGGCGCGGTCGCCGCGATCTCGCTGCTGGTCGGCGGCATCGGCATCACCAACATCATGCTGGTGACGGTCACCGAGCGGACCCGGGAGATCGGCATCCGCAAGGCGATCGGCGCGCCCAAGGGCGTCATCCTCGGGCAGTTCCTGGCCGAGTCCACGCTGCTGTCGCTGATCGGCGGCGGCCTGGGAGTAGTGGCCGGGCTGATCGGCTCGCGCTTCACCATCGTCGGTATCAAACCGGTGATCATCCCGGACTCGGTGTGGGGCGCCTTCGCCATCGCCGTCGCCATCGGGCTGTTCTTCGGCAGCTACCCGGCCAACCGCGCGGCGAGCCTGCGGCCCATCGAGGCGCTGCGGCATGAGTGAGCGGACGAGGACACACAAGGGAGTGGCGGGCATGGGGCGACGCCGAGGCGGCGAACTGGTCAAGCGGGACACCGGCGAGGAGGCCACCGAGCTGCTGCCGATGGTTCCCGAGCAGGACGAGAGCGGGATCGGGATCCTGGAGCGGGGCGAGATCGTCCAGGGCCCGGGCGGCCCGCCCGCCGAGCGGCCCGAGGACATCCTGGCCGAGCCGCCGGACGCCCGGGACATCTCGGCGGAGCTGGCCGCGCCGCCGCGGCGCAAGCTGCCGTGGCTGACGCTGCTGCTGTCGGCGTGCGTCGTGGCGGCGGGCGCCTTCGCCGGCGGCGCGCTGGTGGAGAAGAACCACCTGGGCGGGGCGCGGTCCAACCCCTTCGCCCAGCTCGCGGCCGGCCGTACCGGCGCGGGCGGGGCCACCGGCGGTCGTTCGTTCGGCGGTTTCGGGGGCTTCGGCGGTGGCGCCGGTGGGACGGGCGCGGGCGGGGCGGGCGCGGGCACCGGGACCGGCGCCGCCGGCGGCGCGGGAGCCGGCGCGGGTGCGGCCGGCGGCGCTGGCGGCGGTGTGACCTTCGGCACCGTCAAGCTCGTCGACGGCAGCACGATCTACGTCACCGACGCCCAGGGCAACATCGTCAAGGTCACCACGGCCGGCTCCACCAAGGTCAGCGAGACCAAGGACGGCAAGGTTTCCGACCTCAAGGCGGGCCAGTCGGTCACCGTCCGGGGCAGCCAGCAGTCCAACGGCGACATCAAGGCGACCACCGTCACCCAGGGCAGCCCGGCGGGCGGCGGCTTCGCGGGCTTCGGCGGCCGGGGCGGAGCCGCGGGCGCGGCGGGCGGCACCGGTACGGCCGGCGGGACCGGCGGCGGGAACTGATTCCGCGCTTACCTTCCAGGGCGTACGGTGCAGCGGCCGACATTTCGCCGCGGCGCCGTACGCCCGTCCGGCATATCCGTGCCGTCTGCGCGCCCTGTCCGTGCCGTACCCGTGCCGCTTCCGCCGCTCGCGCGGCTCATGTACCGACGCCGTCACGGCCCCAGGAAGGAGTTCCATGGACACGCCCGAGGCCAGTCTGCTGGTCGTGGACGACGAGCCGAACATCCGGGAACTGCTGTCCGCCTCGCTCCGGTTCGTCGGCTTCAAGGTCGTCTCCGCCGCCTCCGGGGCGGACGCGCTGGCCGCGGTCGCCCGGGAACGGCCCGACCTGGTCGTGCTCGACGTGATGCTGCCCGACATGTCGGGTTTCGCGGTCGTGCAGCGGCTGCGCGAGGAGTCGGGGCCGCACGCCCGTACGGCGGCGGGGGTCCCCGACCGGCTGCCGGTGCTCTTCCTCACCGCCAAGGACGGCGTGGAGGACAAGATCAGCGGGCTGACGGCCGGCGGCGACGACTATGTGACCAAGCCCTTCAGTCTGGAGGAGCTGATCGCCCGGATCAGGGCCATCCTGCGCCGGACCGGCGGCCCCACCGACGACGGCCGGCTCGTCGCGGGCGATCTCGTCCTCGATCCGGTGGGCCACCAGGTGACCCGCGCCGGGCACCCCGTCTCGCTGTCGCCGACCGAGTTCAAGCTGCTGGCGTATCTGATGGCCAACACCGACCGGGTGGTGTCCAAGTTGCAGATCCTCGACCATGTGTGGGCGTACGACTTCGGCGGCGACCTGAGCATCGTGGAGTCGTACATCTCGTATGTCCGGCGGAAGGTGGACTCGGGGGCGGACGGCGCGGCCAAGCTGATCCACACGGTGCGCGGGGTCGGCTACGTGCTGCGGCGGCCGGCCGGCGCCCAGGCGCAGGGCTGATCCGATGTCCCGCCTCTCGCTGCCGCGACCGTCGCCGGCCCGGCTCCCCGGGGCCCGCTTCCGGCTGAGCCGCTTCTCCCTCCCGCGCTTCTCCCTGCCCCGCTTCCGGCCGGCCGCGCCGCCGCTGCGCCCGTCCGCGATCTCGCTGCGCTCACGGCTCGTCCTGCTGTCCCTGGTGCTGGTGCTGCTCGGCCTCGCGGTGAGCGACACCGTCGTGCTCGGCTCGGTGCGCGGCCGGCTGGAGCAGCGGGTGGACCAGCAGCTCCAGCGGTACGGGCAGCCGCTCGCCCGGCGGCTGGGCACCGAGGGGATTCCGGCGCCGCGCTTCATCCGGTCGAACGGTTCCGGGAGCGGCGGGACACGGCCATGGCTGCCCAGCCAGTTCGTGGTGGCCTTCGCGGCGGCAGACGGGCGGGTGTCGGACCAGTTCCGGCTCCCGGTGGCGGCCGGTGACCCGCGTCCGCTGTGGCCGTCGATGGACGCGACCGCGCTGCGCGCGCACCTGGACAAGCCGTTCGACGTGTCCAGCGACCACGGCGGCGGGCGGTGGCGGGTGCTGATCGAGCCGGTGAGCGTGCCGTCCGGGCTGTCCTCCGGCGCGCTGACCCGGAACGGCACGGTGGTCTCGGCGCTGCCCGCCGGGGTGGTGGTCGCGGCCTCGCTGGACGACGTGGCCTCCACCACCAGCCGGCTGAGCACCGGCTTCCTGCTGATCGGCGCGGTGGTGGCGGCGCTGCTGGGCGTGGCGGCCTGGTTCGCGATCCGGGCCGGGCTGCGTCCGCTGCGGCAGATCGAGGCGACCGCCGCCGAGATCGCGGCCGGCCGCCCGCTGTCCCACCGCATGCCGGCCGCCTCGCCGCGGACCGAGACCGGCCGCCTCTCCTCCGCCCTCAACGGCATGCTCGCCCAGATCGAGTCGGCGTTCGCGGCCCGTGCCGCCTCCGAGGAGCAGATGCGGCGCTTCGTCGCCGACGCCAGCCATGAGCTGCGCACCCCGCTGGCCGGGATCCGCGGCTTCGCCGAGCTGTACCGGATGGGCGCGCTGCCCGACGAGGCGGACGTCAAGCGGACGATGGCCCGGATCGAGAGCGAGGCGGTGCGGCTCGGCGGGCTGGTCGAGGACCTGCTGACCCTGGTCAGGATGGACGAGCAGCGGCCGGTGCAGCTCGCCCCGATGGACCTGCGCACCCTCGCGGTCGACGCGCTGCACGACACCACCGCGCTCGACCCCTCCCGCGCGGTGTCGCTGACCGGCCCCGGCGGCCCGGGCACCCCGCCCGGCCCGGCCCCCGTCCTCGGCGACGAGGCCCGGCTGCGCCAGGTGGTCGCCAACCTCGTGGGCAACGCGGTCGCGCACACCCCGCCCGGCACCCCGGTCCGTATCGGCGTCGGCACGCTGGACGGCCACGGCGTGCTGGAGGTGGCGGACGCGGGCCCCGGCCTCACACCCGATCAGGCCGCCCGGGTCTTCGAACGCTTCTACCGGGTGGACGCCTCCCGGAGCCGCCAGCGCGGCGGCGGCGCGGGCCTGGGCCTGTCCATCGCCGCCGCCCTGATCGCCGCGCACCGCGGGCAGGTCGAACTCGACACCACACCCGGGCAGGGCGCGACCTTCCGGGTCCGGCTGCCCTCGGCGGGTTCGTAGGGCCGGTCAGCGCCGGGCCTTGCCCGGATCAGCCGAGCGAGTCCTCGAAGCTGCTCGCACCCAGGTCCGCCACCGCCGCCGTGCGGACCTTCGGGCACGACCGCTGCGACGCGCTGTCCAGGTCCGCCGCCGTGCGCGGCTTCTGGCCCGGATGCTCGTCGATCCAGCTCGCCAGGTCGATCGCGAACTCGGCCTCCGCGCCCGGCTGCGACCCGGCGCTCTTGAGCTTGGGCTCCTCCTGCGTCAGGAAGGCGCAGAACTGGGCGCCGTCCACCGGGTTCTTGTCGTCGGACGCGGTGTCGTCGGACTCCTTGGCGCCGGTGGTGGCCGTACCGCTCGTCGCCGCGGTGACCGTACTCGTCGCGGCACCCGGCGCCGGCGCGTGACGCACCTCCGATCCCGACCCGCTCGAACCGCACCCGCACACGGTCAGCAGTAACAGCAGAGCGATCGAGGCCTTACGCTTCATGGTTCTCTCCCCCAGAGCACGCCACGGCGACGTTTGGCGGCGAACACTATCGACCCGCCCCCACCGTGTCCGCCCGTCACCGCACACCTACGCCGCCCGTACCCGTACGCCCTCCCGCGTACGGCGTACGGGCGACGGCGGCCGGTCACCTCGCCTTGTGCTCCAGCGCGACGACGACGGTCGCGTGGAAACGGTCCACCGCCTCGTCCACGCTCCGGATGAAGCCGGACTCGGCGTTGCCCCGGGTGCTGCCCATCCCCTTGAACAGGGACAGCCGGAAGCCGGTGATGGCGGCGGGCGGCCTGGGGAGGAGGTCGGCGGGCTCCGGGCGCAGGCGCTCCAGGGTGCCGCGCGGACCGCCGGCCGGCCCGTCCACCATCGTCTCCACGTGCACATCGGCCGGTGCGTCGGCGAGTTGGCGGACCAGCCGCTTCACCCAGCTGAGCGGGTAGCCCACTTCGGGCGCGGGGATCTCGATGGAGGTCCGCAGCTTGCCGGTGCGCAGGTCGGCGCCGAGCGCGAGGACGCCGGGGGTGTCCTGGATCTTCACCTCGGCGTGCAGCACGCCGTCCCGGCACAACTGGTCGGCGAGCGCCGCCCGTCGGGAGTGCGGGTCGCTGCCGCGCCTGGCCTTCTGCACCGGCAGCACCTTCTGGCCGAGTTCGCCGCCGAGCCGCAGGCAGACCTGGCGGATCAGCCGCTCCCAGCTCTCCACCACCTCGACGGCCCGCGGGTCGCCCTCGCACAGCGTCTCGTTGTCGATGGCGTTGCGCACCGGCACCCAGGCCGGACCCATGTTCTGGAAGCCATGGCAACCGGAGTTGTCGTGCTGGAGGTAGAGCAGCAGTTCCTGGAGCAGCCAGGCGTGCGCCGCGTTGCCGACGCCCTCGTGCCGGATCAGCATCTGCGCCTGGTGGGTCACCTCGGCCCAGGACAGGTGCCACAGCGCCACCTTGTGCTTGCGGCGCCCGTCGATCCGTACCTCGACCAGCGGACTGCCCTCCAGGGCCACGTCGTTGGACAGGGTGATCACCGCTTCGTAGCCCCGGCGCGCGGCGATGTCCACGTAGTCCTGCACCTGGGTCTGGCGCAGCGCGTTGCCGTTGGTCTTTGTCTCGACCAGCGCGGTCCACAACTTGCCGGCACGTTCGACCCGGATCAGGCCGTCCGGTCGGCGCGGGGCGTCGCCGTGCCGCAGCGGGACTTCGGTGAAGGTCTCCATCCGGCCGGCCGGCGCGCCGAAGCCGGCCGTCAACCGCCGTCCGAACTCGGGCACTTGAGCCATCACGGCGAGCAGCACCGAGGTGGCCCTGGTCTCGCGTTCATGGTCGCTCTTCAGCGTCCCGACCGGGAAGAGCCGGGCCGGGCGCCAGGAGTCGTTCTCGGCGAGGGACTTGCGGGCCAGGGCCGGGAGGGTGACCTTTTTGCGGGCGGTACGGGGGCGTTGGGGCGTCGGCGGTACGGATTCCCCGGCGCGGGCCGGTGCCTGGGCGGGCACGGTGAGCAGCTTGGCCGGGAGGGCAGCCGCCTCCGGGAGCGCTGCCCGGCCGCCCGCGGGGCTCTCTACGGCGCTGCCCGTCAGGCTCTCCGCGAGACCCTCGGTGAGGCGCTCGGTGAGACCCTCCGTGAGGGCGCCGTCCTGCTCCGTCTCGCCGTCGTCGTCCACGTCGATGCCGAAGTCGGTGGCCAGCCCGGCGAGTCCGGACGCGTAGCCCTGGCCGACGGCCCGGAACTTCCAGCCGCCGTCGCGCCGGTACAGCTCGCCGAAGATGACCGCCCGCATCGCCTCGGCGTCCTGGACGGAGAAACCGAGCAGGGTCTCCCCGGTCCGGTCGGCGAGGGTGAAGCGCAGATCGTCCAGGTCCCCGAAGCCGGAGCCGCCGTAACGGCTGGCCGCCAGGACGATCCGCTCGATCGCGTCGGGGGTCGCGGTCAGATCGAGGCTGATCCGGTCCTCGCTGCCGTTGGCCGTCGGTGTCTTGCCCAGCAGTTGCACACTGCCGTCGGTGGCCGAGGGGTGGTTGTAGAAGTAGAAGTCCTCCTCGTCGCGGACCTTGCCGTCCGCGTCGAGCAGCAGCACCGACACATCGGCGTCCCCGTCCCCGCTGGCGCTGCTCCAGCCGAGTCCTGCGATCACCGCCCCCGCGTCCTCGCTGAGCGCGGCCAGCCCGACATTCATCCCTTTGGTCATTTCCCGCATACGCCCGCCCCGCCCCGCCGTGCTCGCCCTGCCCGTCGTGTGACCCCGCCCGCACCCCCGCAGGTGGAGCCCGCACCATACCGCCGCCCACGCGGATTCGATGCCCCTTCGTCCCGATTGCCGTACTGGGGCCGGTTGCCGCGGCTCTGCGCCGGCTTGCTCCCCCTCGGTGCCGGCGTGCCCCGCCACGGGGGGATCGGTGGCCGTACGATCCCCTGGTGATACTCCTTACGAACGTACCTTCGACTGATTTCCCGAATTCCGGGTATTCGGTGTCCATGCGTTGTGGAGTGCTCGACATCGGTTCGCAGTCCGCCCAGTTGCGGATCGTCGATCTGGTGCCCGGTCTGCCTCCGCAGGAGGTGGCCACCGTCAAGCAGCCGGTGCGGCTCGGCGAGGGCACCGACCGCGGCGGGACCGTCGGCCCCGAGGCCGTCCGCAGGCTGGTGCACGCCGTGACGGAGGCGGTGGCCGCGGCGAAGGCGCACGGGGTGGACACTCTCTATCCGTTCGTGACCTCGGTGGTGCGCGACGCGGCCAACCGGGACGAGGTTCTACGCGCGGTGAGTACCGCCTGCGGCGTCCAGCTCGCCACGATGACGGGCGAGGAGGAGGCACGGCTGACCTTCGTCGCCGCGCGCTCCTGGTACGGCTGGTCGGCCGGGCCGATGCTGCTGGCCGACATCGGCGGCGGCTCGCTGGAGATCGCCTACGGGCGCGGCGGTGAGCCCTCCTTCGCGGTGTCCCTCCCGCTGGGCGCGGGCCGGCTGACCCGGCAGCACCTGCCGCGTGTCCAACCGCCGTACGGCAAGGGGGACATCCGCTCCCTCCAGCGTCATATTCGCGCCGCGCTCGCCGGCCCGGCCGCCATCGTCGCCGCCGAGCCGGCGCCCGAGCTGCGGGTCGCCACGTCCAGGACCTTCACCCAGCTCGCCCGGCTGACCGGCGCGCCCGCCGCCAAGGCGGGCCCGTACGCCGTACGCACCCTGGACCGCGCGGCGCTCACCAAGTGGATTCCCCGGCTGGCCCGGATGACCGCCGCCGAACGCACCTTGCTCCCCGGCGTCTCCCAGGCCCGCGCCCACCAGATCCTGGCCGGCGCGGTCGTCGCCGAGACGGTGATGGACCTGCTGCACGTCCAGCGCTTCACCGTCTGCCCCTGGGCCCTGCGCGACGGCATCCTCCTCGAACACCTCGGCGCCCTCCCCCGCACCGCCCCCCAATCCCCGCGCTCCCGCCCGCTCTCCCCGCCCCCTGCCGCGGTGGCCCGCCGCCCACGACGGGTGGTCCGCAGCTAGCTCCCGCGTCAACTAGGCTGCCGCTCCGGCGTACCGCGGTCCGCGGGGTGCCGCTTTGACCTGTGGGGGGTCCACACCATGCGCATCGCGCGCACCCGGCGGCGTGCCGTTCTCGGCAGCGCTGCCCTCATCATGTCCGCCGCGTCCGCCGTCGCCGCGGCGCCGGCTGTCTTCGCGGACACGGCACCGGCCGAGACCGTCAGGGAGGTCGTGACCGGCGACGACGGCCGGCTCACCGTCCAGTTCACCGGCGGCGCTCAGCCTCGCCTGCTGGACGTCGACGTGCTCTCCTCGACTGCCGCCGACGCCTCGACCCTGCTCAGCATCACCGACTTCGACGGCGCCACCACCGCTGATCCGGTACGGCTGCCGGCCGGCACCGCCTACCGCTCGTATCCGGTCGACATCGACTACCAGCTGGCGGACGGCACTGTCGTGCACTGGTCGGACGCCGAGAACTACTTCACCGCTCGGCTCAACTACGTGATGCACGACTACGTCGCCAGCTTCACCACCGACCGGACCAGCACCGACTACGACAACCGCGCCGTGGTTCTCAGCGGCCACCTCGACGCGTTCGACCCGGCGACCGGTCGCGTTGTGCCCGCGGGCCACGGCCAGTCCGTCCGGCTCATGTGGTCCGAACTCGGCGCGCCGTGGGACTGGTGGCCTCACAACACGGTCGTGACCACGGACCAGAACGGCGACTTCCGGCTGCCCGTCATGGTCCGCGGCACCCTGCTGGGCGCCAACGCCACCGCCACAGGGGCGTCGGGGGACGAGACGTCGGTGCCGACCACGGTCACCGCACCGGATGTGCCGGCCGTACCCGCTACGTACCGGATCAGCTCCGCCCCCAGCGTCACCCGCCTGCACAAGGGCGCCTCCTTCACCGTCAAGGGGAAGGTCGAGCGGCTCACCGCAACTGGCTGGAAGCCGTTCGTCGGAGTGCCGGTGGTCACCAGCACGCTCGATCCGGACAACGGCCATTACATGGTCCTGCACAAGCTGGGCGAGACGACGACCGGCGCCGACGGCGGCTTCTCGTACCCAGTGGTCGCGGCCCGGACCACGACGCTGCACACCTATGTCCGCCCGACGCCGTACCTGCCGCCGGTGGTGCAGAACGTCGCCACCGTCCATGTGCCGACGCCGGGGTCGATCACGCTGCCGGCCTGGTCGATCGACGACCACGCGGTGGTCACGACCACCGGGCGGCTGACCGGCGACGCGTCCGGCCAGTCGCTGTGGCTGCAGTACTCGCCGAACGGCAAGAGCGGCTGGGGCGACGTCGCGCACATCACCACCGGCGCGGCTCACGGCGGTTACAGTTCGTTCCTGCTGCGGACCGACCGGCACCATCCCGACGGTTACTACCGGGTCGTCCACGCCGAGAGCGCGCAGATGCTGGGCCTGGTCACCCCCGCCCACCGGCTGACCCGCGTCAGCACCCGGGTGGCGATCGTCCGTCGGCAGCCGACCCGGCCGCAGAACGCGGACAGCAACGTGCTGACCTTCGTCAGCGTAAGGGAGCTGACGCCGAAGGGCTGGGTGCCGTACAAGCACGCGAGCGTCGCCCTGGTCTACCGCTCCACCGGCAAGCCGGCATATACCCGGACCTGGTACGGCTCGACCGACGCTGCCGGGCACTTCATGTTCTCCACCGCGGCCTGGGGCGACGGCACCTGGGGCGCTTATCTGCGGCCCGACTCCAAGCACTTCTCCACCGCGACGAAGCTCCTGTACGTCGACGTCCTGCACTGAGGCGTCGGCCACTCCCCGCAGGCATGGCCGACCCCGTACGGCCGCCCCGCTGCGAACGCCGAGGGATCAGTGCTCGCAGCGGGTGCGCGGCCGGTGCGGGTATGTCGGGATCGCCGACACACGGACGCGGCATCGGCCTCGGCCGGACCCCGCGTCCACCGCTCACGCCTCGGTCGGGGCGGTTCCGACGGTGAGCGGGGGCTGCTGGGCCGAGGGGCGGCGGGACCAGCGGGTGGCGATGAAGGCGCAGACCGCCAGCTGCATCTGGTGGAAGAGCATCAGCGGCAGGATTGCCAGGCCGGCCCGGGGGCCGAAGAGGGCGGCGGCCATCGGGAGACCGGTCGCCAGGCTCTTCTTCGAGCCGCAGAAGACGATCGCGATACGGTCCTCCTCGCCGAAGCCGAGCCGGCGCGCGGCCGCCGAGGTCGTACCGAGGGCCAGGGCCAGCAGCACGGCCTCCAGCAGCAGGAGCACGGCCAGGCGCGGCGCGGTGACCTGGTGCCAGATGCCCTCGGCCATGCCCTTGCTGAAGGCGGTGTAGACCACCAGCAGGATGGACACCCGGTCCAGGCGGCCCAGTGAGCGCTTGTGCCGGCCGATGAAGCCGCCGGTCCAGCGGCGCAGCAACTGCCCGGCCAGGAACGGCGCGATCAGCTGGGTGCCCAGCGCCAGCAGCCCGTCCGCCGAGAAGCGCACGGTGGAGCCGATCAGCCAGGCCGCCAGCAGCGGGGTCAGCAGCATGCCCAGCAGACTGGAGTACGTGCCCGCGCAGATGGCCGCCGCGACATTGCCGCGGGCGGTGGAGGTGAAGGCGATCGACGACTGGACGGTCGAGGGGACCACGCACAGGAACAGCAGCCCGGTGTAGAGCTGCGGAGTGAGCAGCGAGGGCGCCAGGGCGCCCGCCGCCAGGCCGAGGGCCGGGAAGAGGACGAAGGTGCTGGCGACGACCACCAGGTGGAGCCGCCACTGCCGCAGCCCGTCGAGTGCCTCGCGGGCCGAGAGCCGGCTGCCGTAGAGGAAGAAGAGCAGGCCGATGGCGATGTCGGCGGTGTGGCCGACGGCCACGGCCGCGCCGCCCGTGGCGGGAAGCAGCGCGGCCAGCACGACCGTCCCGACGAGCGCGGCCAGATAGGGATCGACCGCCCTGCCGATCCGGCGCAGGAAGCGGCGCGCCAGCGGCGGGCGCGGATCGGGGCGGGGGTCCGGGCGGGAATCCGGGCGCGGGGCCGGCCGCTGCGGCCGGCGGCCGGAGATCCCGCGGCGGGGCGTCCGGCCCAGGACCGGGCCGGACGCCTTCCGTTCGCCCGCGGACGCCGGGGACCTGTCCTTCGACTGCGGCCGGGCACGAAGCCGCTGCCGCCCGTGCGACCGGGGCACTACGGACACCTCAGTCGTCTCCTTCCGATGTGGTGGGCTGCGCCGGGGTCCCGGGGGCCCCGGGCGGCTCCCGGCTGACGTCGACATCGCCGCCGTCCCCGTCGTGGTCGCTGCCGGCCGTTCCCTTGCTGCTGATCAGGGTGTTGAGCGTCCGGTCGACTTCCAGCCAGGAGTCGGCGTTGGAGTTGTCGATGATCAGCAGCCCGGTGTTCGAGCCGTGCGACGGTGCCGGCGGATCCACTTCCTCCTGGTCGCCGCAGCCGCAGTTCGTGTCCGCGACGGCGGACTGGAGGGAACCGCAGCCGGCCAGTACGCCCGCGGCCATCACCGCGGCGACGCCCGCCCGGCGCGCGGCCGAGAGCCCGAGGGGCCCCTGCGACGCGGAGCTCCGCTGCCGCCTGTGCCTGCCCATGGCGCTGAAGGCCCGGGCTCAGACGGAGACGGGCTGCCGTACGGGCTCCGACGGCTGTCGCAGCACGGTCGCGCCGTGGTGCCGGCTGATGTTGCGCTCCAGCAACTGCGTGGAGACCGCGACACCGACCGCGCCCGCGCCCGAGGCGTCGGGCAGCCGGCCGTCGGCCTCCTTCAGCTTCACCATCGCGTCCTCGATCGCGGTGTGCGCGGCGAACAGGCACGGCGTGCTGTAAATGGCGACGTCAACGCCCAACTCGGTGAGTTCGGTCAGCGACAGGCGCGGCGACTTGCCACCGGCGATCTGGTTGAACAGCAGCGGCTTGTCGCCGATGACCTCGCGGATACGGTGGACCCATTCCACGCTGCGCACGCCGTCGACCAGGACGACATCCGCGTCCGTCTTGGCCAGTGCGGTCGCGCGCCGCAGAATGTCCTCGTCCTCCGTGGCGTCGGTGCGCGCCACGACCACCAGGTCCGTACGACTGGCCAGCACCAGATTCAGCTTCTCCAGGTATTCATCCAGCGGCAGCGTGATCTTGCCGTCCGCATGCCCGCAGCGCCGGGGCCGCTTCTGGTCCTCCAGGATGACGCCCGAGGCACCGGCCTTCTCCAGCCGCTGCACCACGTGGCAGGCGACCTCCGGGTCCACATAGCCGTCGTCGATGTCCACCAGCAGGTGGTGGGTGGGGAAGGCCATCCGCAGCCGCTCGGCGAACGCCGCCATGTCCGGCCAGGCGATGAAACCGATGTCGGGCAGCCCGTAGTGGGAGGCGGCGAATCCGAATCCGGAGACGAAGAAACCGTTGTAGTGCTGGGCCGCGATGGAGGCCGAATACATGTCGTAGACGCCGATGAGGGGGGTGGTCGCGGCGGACGAGATGTCGTTCCGCAGGGCGCTTCCGTACTGCACGAGTTCTCCCTGATGTGGCATGCGCATAGCATGAAGCAACGGCATATTCCGAGGCTTTACCCAGTTTTGCCGAACTTTGGGGATTCACCAAATCTCCATGGTCAGCTTAACTCTATTGAGTTATGCCAAGGTGTTGTGTTGAACCGAATTCGATGATCGCAATGTTGATATTCGGATTTACCTTTCGGACCCGCGAAGGAGAGCCCTCCATGACCGACCAGCCCCCGACCGACGCGCCGTCGTCCGCTTCGTCGTCCGCCTCGTCCGCGCCCCCTTTGCCGGCCACCGTGTACGGCTACCCCCGGCAGGGCGCCGACCGGGAGCTGAAGAAGGCCGTCGAGGGGTACTGGAAGGGCCGGGTCACCGCCGATGCCCTCCGGGAGACGGCGGCCGGCCTGCGCCGGGCCAACTGGCGGCGGCTCGCGGAGGCCGGTCTCGGCGAGGTGCCGACCGGCGACTTCTCCTATTACGACCATGTGCTGGACACCAGCGTCATGGTGGGCGCGATCCCGGCGCGGCACCGCGCGGCGGTCGAAAGGGACGCGCTGGACGGTTACTTCGCCATGGCGCGCGGTACCCAGGAGGTGGCGCCGCTGGAGATGACCAAGTGGTTCGACACCAACTACCACTACCTCGTGCCGGAGCTGGGCCCCGATACGCGGTTCTCCGCACACCCGGCCCAGCAGGTGACGGCGCTCAGGGAAGCGGTCGCGCTCGGGCTGGCCGCGCGGCCGGTGCTCGTCGGCCCCATCACATATCTGCTGCTGGCCAAGCCCGCCCCGGGCGTTGACCCGGACTTCGAGTCGCTGACCCTGCTGGACCGGCTGCTGCCGGTCTACGCCGAGGTGCTCGCCGAGCTGCGGGCCGCAGGGGCGCGGTGGGTGCAGCTCGACGAACCCGCACTGGTGCAGGACCGCACCCCGGCCGAGCTGAACGCGGTCGCCCGGGCCTATCGTGACCTCGGCGGGCGCAGCGACCGGCCCGAGCTGCTGGTCGCCTCCTACTTCGGGCGGCTCGGTGAGGCGCTGCCCGTGCTGGCCAAGGCCCCGGTCGAGGGTCTGGCGCTGGACTTCACCGGCCCCGGCGCCGCCAATCTCGACGACCTGGCGGCGGTCGGCGGGGTGCCCGGCAAGCGGCTGGTGGCCGGGGTGGTGGACGGCCGCAACATCTGGATCAACGACCTGGGCGCGTCGCTGTCCCTGCTGGGCACCCTGCTGGGGCTGGCCGGCCGGGTCGAGGTCGCGCCGTCCTGCTCCCTGCTGCACGTACCGCTGGACGCCGACGCGGAGAAGGACATCGATCCGCTGATCCTGCGCTGGCTGTCCTTCGCCCGGCAGAAGACCGCCGAGGTCGTCGTCCTGGCCCGGGGCCTGGCGCACGGCGCCACCGCGATCGGCGCCGAACTCACCGCCAACCGGGCCGATCTGGCCTCCCGGGCCGGTTCCGCGATCACCCGTGATCCGGCGGTGCGGGCCCGTACCGCCGCTGTCACCGCCGCCGACGCACACCGCTCCCGGCCGTACGAGGAGCGTGCCGCCGCCCAGCGCGCACGGCTCGGGCTGCCGCCGCTGCCGACCACCACCATCGGGTCCTTCCCGCAGACCCCCGACCTGCGCGCCGCCCGCGCCGACCTGCGCACCGGCCGCACCGGCACAGCCGGCTACGAGCAGCGCATCGAGACCGCCATCGCCGAGATGATCGCCTTCCAGGAGCAGGCCGGACTCGACGTCCTGGTCCACGGCGAGCCCGAACGCAGCGACATGGTCCAGTACTTCGCCGAGCGCCTCACCGGCTATCTGGCCACCCGGCACGGCTGGGTCCAGTCCTACGGCACCCGCTACGTACGCCCGCCGATCCTGGCCGGCGACATCTCCCGCCCCGAACCGATGTCCGTGCGCTGGACCACCTACGCCCAGTCCCTCACCCGGCGGCCGGTCAAGGGCATGCTCACCGGACCCGTCACCATGCTGGCCTGGTCCTTCGTCCGCGACGACCAGCCGCCCGCCGACACCGCCCGCCAGGTCGCCCTCGCCCTGCGCGACGAGGTCACCGACCTGGAAGCCGCCGGCACCCCCGTCATCCAGGTCGACGAACCCGCCCTGCGCGAGACGCTGCCGCTGCGCACCGCTGACCGCGCGGACTACCTGGCCTGGGCCACCGAAGCCTTCCGCCTCACCACCGGCGGCGCCCGCGACGACACCCAGATCCACACCCACATGTGCTACGCCGAGTTCGGCGACATCCTCCAGGCCATCGACGACCTTGACGCCGACGTCATCAGCCTGGAAGCCGCCCGCTCCCGCATGCAGGTCGCCGGCGAACTCGCCACCGCCGGCTACCCCCGCGCCGCCGGCCCCGGCGTCTACGACATCCATTCCCCCCGCGTCCCCACCACCGACGAGATCGCCGACCTCCTCCGCAAGGGCCTTACCGCCATCCCCGCCGACCGCCTCTGGGTCAACCCCGACTGCGGCCTCAAAACCCGCGACTGGCCCGAGACGAGGGAGTCCCTCACCCACCTGGTCACCGCCGCCCACCGCATCCGCACGGAACTCCACCCGACCTGACGGGGGCCCGTCCGCGCCTCCCCGGCTCGCGCCTCCCGCCCGAAGTCAGGCCCGCTCCCGGATCCAGGCCGCCAGCAGGCGCACCAGCTCGGCGGAGGCGCTGCCGAGGTGGACGAGTGGCCGGTCGGTCAGGGTGAAGTCGCCGTGCAGCGACGGCAGCGCGAACCCGGCGATGCCGAGGGCTTCGGCCAGCTCGTCGGCGGCGGCGACGGCCTCGTTCAAGGCGGCGGCCGTGGAGGTGGTGGAGACGGTGGGGAGGTCGAGCGCTTCCGCGATCTTCTCGGCGGCGCGGATTGTCGGGGTTAAGTGGTTGGCCGCGACGGCCTTGTCGGTCATGGCGCGGGGCCTTTCTGTTGTCGCCGGGCAGTTCATGAGCCGTCACCATTGGGCAGACGGTGTCGATCGGGCGGCGGGAGCATCGCCGTAGATGAAGGGCCCACCGGCAATGACTGCCTGGCAGGCGGCGGTGATGCGGGCTCGGACCGCGGGGTCGGCCGGCATGGGAGGCATCGATCGGGTATCCCAGGTGTCACCGTGCTTATCGGGAGTGACCGGACCTAAGCGGAGTTCGGCCAGGACTGCCTTACCTGGGCCCTCCTCGGCGCGGGGATAGAGACAGCCCCAGTGGTCGGTCAGCTCACGGATGAGGAGCAGCCCCCGTCCGCACGTCTCGTCGTCGGTTGGCTGCTGCGCGAGGGGCGACCGGGGGTCGTCGTCGTACACATAGATCTGGAGTACGGCCGGCAGCCGGCACAGTGTCAGCGCGAATCGGCCACTGCCCTTCGGCGGCCTGCTGTGCCGCACGGCGTTCGCAGCCAGCTCGGACACGATGAGTTCGGCGTTTTCGATGATGGCCGGGCCAAGGCCCCAGTTCCGCAGAGTGCGTGAGGCATGCCGCCTGGCTTCCGACGCCGCGATGCTTTCAAGCGGCAGCTCCAGGCGGTCAAGCCAGAAGGGCGGCGGGAGCGGTTCGGGCGGAACGGCAGTCGTGGACAGATGCGGCGGTGGTGGGCTGCTCCACACGGGCGGGTAGTTCGACACGATCTTGCCCCCAGCGTCCGGGGTCGGTGGTTATGTTGCTTGCACGAGCTTGTGCTAGTGAACAAGATTACGCAATAGCATCGCTTCATGCAATCCCACGGTCAGTTGCTACGACGCCGGATTGTGGCGACACTGGTGCGCATGACGACAACCAGTCCGGTGGTGCGCCGCAGGCGCCTTGGCCTGGAGCTTCGCGCGCTCCGGGAAGTCACCGGACTCACGGGGGATGAAGCCGCCAAGCGGTTGAAGTGGTCGAGTTCGAAGCTGTCGCGCGTCGAACTGGGACGCAGTCCGGTGACCCCGGCCGACGTGACCAAGCTGCTGGAGCTGTACGGGGTCAAGGACCAGGAGCGCCAGGATGAGTTGGCCAAACTCAACCGCGAAGCAAAGCGCAAGGGCTGGTGGCAGCTCTACTCAGACATCCCGTACTCGACGTACATCGGCCTTGAGGCGGAAGCAAAGACGCTTCTGACCTACCAACACGTCATCCCCGGCTTGCTCCAGACCGAGGCGTACGCGGAAGCCATCAATCGGCAGACGCTGACCGACCCCAGGGATGACGCGCTGGAGCAACAGCTCGAGGTCCGTATGGAGCGGCAAGGCGTGCTGACCCGCCCCGACCCCTTGGAGTTGCGCGCCGTCCTGGACGAGGCCGCGCTCCGGCGCTTGGTCGGGGGCAAAGAGGTCATGAAGGCTCAGCTGCAAACGCTCTTGGAACTGGGCGCCCGGCAGAACATCATCATCCAAGTGATTCCGTTCTCTGCCGGAGCCCACCCCGGGACACTCGTCGGGTCGTTCGTCATCCTCCAATACGACCACCCCGCTGACCCCGACGTGATCTATGTCGAGGGTGACAGCGACCCGTACCCGGACCGTGAGGGCGACGCTCAGCGGTACGGCCTCATCTTCGACAACCTGCGGGCCTGCGCGATGAGCGTGGCCCAGAGCCAAGCCCTGATCAAGAAGCTGGTCGCCGAACTGTGAACCACGGAAAGGATGGTGCGGGCATGACCATAGACCTCACCCGTGCCCAGTGGCGCAAGGCCGCCGCCAGCCAGGGCAACGGCGAATGCGTCGAGGTGGCATTTATGGAGAGCGCTGTAGCGATGCGCGACAGCAAAGACCCCGACGGTCCGGCGCTCATCTTCACCCCGGGCGAGTGGTCGGCGTTCAAGCGGGGCATCCAGGCCGGCGAGTTCGACCGCTGACGACCCTGGTAGGGCCGCTGGGGCGCGGCAGCCTGTCCTTCTCCGCCGCCAGTGATCACCCGGTGGGGCATGCTCGGCCATATGAAAGCGAAGAGGTAGAGATGGACACCCCCACCAACTGGCGCAAGTCCAGCTACAGCGGCAGCAACAACAACTGTGTCGAGATAGCCGATCTGGCCGATGGCGGTCGGGCGGTGCGGGATTCCAAGAGTCCGGGTGACGGCTTCTTCCGCTTCACCGCTGGGGAATGGTCGGCGTTCGTGGACAGCGTCAAAGCCGGAGAGTTCGACCGCTGAAGAGCGGGGCGGGACCAGGGGCCCGGCCGTTCGCGGCGGTCGGGCCCCTGCCGTGTCCGCCCTGCCGGGCGGGGCGACACTCCCGCAGGGCGCGCTGGGGCCGTGTCCGGGCTGGGCGGACTCATAGTTGCGGGGAGGAGGACCGGGCGGCGAGTGCTGGGGAGAGTGTGGGGCGAGGACATCGACAACGGCCTGCGGCGCCTGACCGACTCCCTCGCCCGGCACGCCCGCCCCGACCCCGAGCGGATGGCCGACGCCCTGCTGGCCGACCTCGGCGTCAGCGGCGGCGGACGCGACGACGTCGCCCTGGTCATCGTCCACCTGTGACAGATCACCCCGGAGGGACAACGTGAGCCGTGCGGTGGAGGAGACCAACCGCCGGATGCTGCGGGCGCGGGACGCGATGGACCGCGCCTACGCGCGGCCGCTGGACGTACCGGCGCTGGCCCGGATCGCGCATGTCTCGGAGGCGCACTTCAGCCGCACCTTCCGGGCCACCTTCGGCGAGAGCCCGCACCGCTATCTCCAGCGGCGCCGGGTCGAGCGCGCGATGTCGCTGCTGCGGGAGACCGACCTCCGGGTGACGGACATCTGCTTCCAGGTCGGCTTCGGCAGCCCAGGGACCTTCAGCCGTACGTTCCGCGCCATCGTCGGCCGGTCACCGAGGACCTACCGCGCGGAAGCGGAAGCGGAAGCGGGCGCACAAGCGAAAGCCGGGCCGGCGGCGGCGAACGTACCCACCTGCTTCACCATGGCCTGGACCCGGCCGAGCGCCTGACCGTCCCGGTCCCCGCAACCGAGCGGTTTTGGATAAGTCCCGCGGCGGCCGGGCCAGTAGCGTGGCGGGCATGTTCAACGCCATCACGCACTCGCAGATATACGTCCTCGACCAGGACCGGGCCCTCGACTTCTACGTGGGCACACTCGGTCTGGAGGTCGGCGCCGATGCCGACCTCGGCTTCATGCGCTGGCTCACCGTCGGCGTCCCCGGTCATCCGGAGCGCCAGATCCTGCTGGAGAAGCCGGGCCCGCCGGCGATGTCGGAGGAGACGGCGGAGCAGGTCCGCGCGCTGCTCACCAAGGGCGCCACGGGCGGCCATCTCATCTTCACCACGGACGACTGCCGCAAGACGTACGAGACGCTGCTGGGCCGGGGCGTGGAGTTCACCGAGGAGCCCACCGAGCGCCCGTACGGGATCGACTGCGGCCTGCGCGACCCCTTCGGCAACAGCATCCGCTTCACCCAGCCGAAGGCGTGAGCGCGCTGAAGGCATGCCCACCGCCGCTCACTGCTCCGCCAGCACGATCACCCGGTCCAGCGCCCCCAGCCGCACTCTCTCCCGCTTGTCGGGGTTGATCCGGACGCCGTACGAGGGGCCGGTCGCGGACTGGGCGTGCAGGCGGTAGCCGATGGCGCAGTGGTGCTGGCGGCGGGCGGATTCGACCACGGTGGCGTAGCTGACGAGCGCGCCGGGGCGGACGTAACCGGCGGCCGGTTTGAGGTAGATCTCGCTGCCCTCGGCGGTGAAGAGGGTGTCGAACAGGTCGGCCAGGTGCCGGTTCTGCGAGATCTGGGCCATCAGCAGGCTGATCAGCCGGCCGCTGACGATGAAGTCGGTGCCCTCGCGGACCGGCGCCAGCAGCCGGTTGCGGTCGTCGGACATCTCGGTGACCAGGGACAGCTCCCGGCCGGTGCTCTCCTCCAGGGCCCGCAGATGGAGCAGCGTGACCAGGGTCCGTACATCGCTGGCGGCCGGGTCCTCGGCGCCGGGCCGGTCGGAGCCGAGGACGATCACCCGGTCGTACGACGGTACGTCCAGGTCGCTCAGTGTCCGCGGCTCGGTGGTGTCGCCGCTGCGGAAGCTGACGCGCAGGTGCCGGGTGGCCGCGTGCACGATCGGCTCGTCGCCGCTGGCCACGATGTCGAGCCGGGAACCCGGGCCGACATACTGGTCCAGTTGCTCGATGACGGTCGGGGCCCGCCGGTTCCAGCCGAGCAGCAGCAGCCGGTCGGGCGGCGGTATCCGGTCGCCGGGGACGGTGATCGCGGCCTCGTCCACGTGCGCGGGAGCGGGCGCGCGGACCGCCGTGTCGTCGTCCCGGGTGATGACCACGAGGCGGTCGCCGGCGCGGATCACCGTCGCCGGTGCGGGGTTGACCCGCACCGTGCCGTCGGCCGCCACCAGGCCGACGACCGAGGAGGTCGCGTACGACAGCAGCGCCTCGCCGAACGAGCGGCCGGTCAGGGCCGGCTCGGACACCGCGTAGAACTCGTCGCCCGCGAAATCCAGCAACTCCTGGTAGACCAGGGACAGTCCGGGCTGGCGCGAGGTCTGCACGATGAGCCGGGCGGTGATCTCGTCGATGTCGAGCACCCGGCCGCCGGGGCCGGCGGCCAGCGAGGCGGCCAGCTGGTGGCGGCTGTCGCGCACCGCGGCCACCACCACCGTACGGTCGCCGCCCACCGCCGCCGCGTCGAGGGCGAGCAGCGTCTTGACCACCAGCGCGTCGTCACCCTCACCGCCGGGCGTCAGCACCAGCACGGCGTCGGCGGTGCGCGGACTCACCCGGGCCAGGACGGCCGGGTCGGTCACCGAACCGTTGCGGCAGATCACCCGGGTGGTGCCGGTCCGGCCGACCTTGGTGTGGAGTTCGTCCTCCATCCCCACCTTGTCCTTCGGGGACAGGATGGCGACCACGCCCCCGCGCCGGTTGGCGTTGGCCGCCACCAGCTCGGAGACGATCGGGAAGACCTGCTCGGACCAGCCCAGCAGGACGGTGTGTCCTTCCTCCAGCACGGTGGAGCGGCCCAGGCGCAGCGCCATGACCTTCTCGTTGAGCCCGTTGGTGATCAGGCTGACGAGGGTGGAGACGAAGAGCAGCGTCACCAGCGCGAGCAGCACGGTCAGCAGGACGTACGCCGGGGTGCCGACCGCGCCGCCGAGCCGCAGGGTGCGGCCCACCCACCGCCAGATCGCGGCGAGTTGGCCGGCCCGGGTGGTCGGTGTGTGCGGGTCGGCCCACACCAGGCCCGCGCTCACCGGGACCACGATCAGCAGGCACAGCGAGAGGACCCAGCCCAGGAGCGCCGGCGTACCGCGGGCCATGACGTTGTCGAACCAGTACCGCAGTCGCGGCAGCGGCGACGTCGTGCGCTCAGCCAAACGGAAGCCCCCAAGCGTCGGCCGGTCGGCACGCCTGCCACGCTAGTGCGCCGCGCGGGCCGCCGTGGCCGCGCCGGTCGGCACCACTCCCGCGCGGGATGGATCGAGCGCGTGTACGGAGCTTCGCGCTGTGGGGGCGGCGGTGCGAGCCGGCGGCGGGTCCTGCTCCGCGTTCAGCTCTGGTACGGGTTCCGCCCCTGCGGCTGCGGCTCGGTCAGCGGAGCGCCCCCCTGCTGCGGCAGGCCCTGCGCGCCGCTCTGCGCCAGCAGCTGCTCGGCCTGCTCCTTCGGCAGCTTGTTCTGCGTCCCGCAGAAGGTGCACTGCGTCGAGTAGGTGGTGCTGACCGGGAACAGCGGGATGAAGAAGAGGGTGAATTTGACGACCCGCTTCCTGAGCGCGTGCGCCGCGGGATTGCCGCAGTTCGCGCACACCAGCGTGAGCATCGCCAGCTGGTGGAGATACCTGCGGGTACCGAAAATGATCAACATGAGTCCGCCCCTTGCTTGCCGGGCCCCGCGTCGTGCGGGCCCGCTGTCGGGGAGAGTGTGCCGTACGCCGCTGAGAGCCCCGTGAGCGGGAGGCCGCCCGGGGCCCGCCGGGCGGGAGTTCAGGCGCGGGCCGGGACGCGGACGGCGAGCATGGCCACGTCGTCGCCGGCCGACTCGCCCGCGACGTCGGCGGCGATCTCGCGCAGCAGCTCCGGCAGCGGCCGGCCGGCGCCCGCGCTCAGCATCTCCGCGACGCGCTGGGTGGAGGCGTCGTAATCGCGGCCGCGGTGCTCGATCAGGCCGTCGGTGTAGAGCAGCAGGGTTGATCCTGGCGGCATGACCAGCCGGTGGTCGTGCCGGGGGAGGACGGGAAGCGCCGGGTGGACGAGGACGTCGTGCTCCTCCAGGATCCGCACCCGGCCGTCGGGGTGGACCAGCAGCGGCGAGGGATGGCCGGCGTTGGTCCAGGTCAGCTCCCAGGCGCCGTCGGCGGGCGCGATATGGGCGTGCACCGCCGTACCGCTGGCCGGCAGCCCGAGGGTGCGGCAGCTGTACTCCAGCGCGGTCATGGCGTGCGCGGGGCCCTGGCCCGGGTGGTCGCAGGTGGCCTGCCGGAGCATGCTGCGCACCTGGCCCATCACGGCGGCGGCGTCGATGTCGTGGCCGGTGATGTCGCCGACGGTCAGGGCCATCGGCACCGCCTTCGTACCCGGGCCGTCGCCCTCGCCGGCTCCCGGTCCGGCCGGTTCGTAGGGGGGCTGCCGGTCGGCGGGCTCCGCCTCGTCGTAGTGCGGGTCCAGTTCGGGCAGCGGATAGGCGTCGTACCAGTCGCCGCCGACCATCTCGCCGACGGCCGCCGGGATATAGGCGGCGGCCAGGTCCAGGCCGGGCACGGTCGGCAGCTCCGTGAGCATCGCCCGCTGGAGCTGATGGGCCACGGTGATCCGCTCGTCGACGAAGACGGCCCGCTCCACGGCCTGCGCGGTGTAGCCGGCGATCGCGCTGAGCACCGCCCGCTCGCCGACCTCCAGGTCGTGGTGGCTCCCCCAGGCCAGGGCGAGCGCGCCGAGCACGCGCCGCATACCGGCCAGCGGCACGCACACCAGCGACTCGAAGCCGAGATCGCGCCAGACCTCCAGCGCCTGCTCGCCGTACTGCGCCAGCAATTGCGCCTCGCCGTGCACGGTGACCAGGCGGTTCTCGCGTACGGCCCGGGCGGTCGGCCAGTTGTCGCGGAACGCGTGGTGCCCATCGGTGGTCGCCGTCCCGCTGTCGATGTCCGGGTCGACCAGCCGCCGCCCGCCCTGATCCTCGATCAGCGAGACCCCGACGTAGACCGGCTTGAGGTCGCCGGTGATCAGCTCGCCGACCCGGCGGCGCAGGTCGACCACGCCCTGGGCGTCCGCGAGCACCTCGGCGGCCCGCAGTTGCAGCTCCGAGCGCTCCAGCGCCAGCCGCGCGCGACCGGACGCGTCCAGCGCCTCGGCCTGGGCGACCTCGGCCGCGGCCCGGGCCTCCAGCGCGTGGCGCGAGGAGATGCGCAGCCGCAGCTCGGCGGAGCAGGCCGCGGCCAGGTCGTCGAGGTTGGCCAGCTCCTGCCGGGTCCACTCGCGGGGGATGGTGTCGATCGCGCACAGGGAGCCCAGCACATTGCCGGCCGTGTCGGTCAGCGGCATTCCGGCATAGGCGACCACGCCCATGCCGCCGATCGCCATGCTGGCCCAGGTCCGCTCGTCCTCGCGGACGTCGGGGAGCACCAGCGGGCTGCCGGAGGCGACCACATGCTGGCACAGCGAGTGCGACAGCGGCGTCTGCCGGCTGGACGCCCACGGCTCGCTGAGGCCGATCTGACCGGGGAACACCTGGCGGTCGGTCTCCACCAGCGAGACCAGCGCGACCGGTACGTCGATCAGCTTGGAGACCAGCCGCGCGAAGCGTTCCATACCGGCGTCGGGCTCGGCGCTCAGCCCGGCGTCCCCCAGCGCGCCGAGCCGCCGGGCATCACCGAGCCCGGCCCGCTCCCGGGCCGCGTGGGTCCCGCTGTCCTGCGCCATGGACCCTCCTCAAGACAACTGGCCGCAACCGCGCGCCGCGCGTCCGAAGGCTCTCCGTGCAGTGCAAAAACTCCTGCCGCAACCGTAACCCAGTCCACGGGCCGACCATGATTCAACGGGCTGAGCACACCTGGGGACGATCCCCCGCCGTGGCCCGCCCCAACCCCCACCGCCAACCACCCGGCAGGGCCAATCCGCGACATCGGGTGTCGCTCGTACGGGCTATCGAGCCGCCGAAAACGCGTCCGATCAGGCGACTTACGGATGCGGCGCCCCTACTTCCGGCCGTCGGCTGCGAACGCTTGGTGATCGGACGGTGGCCGATCGTGTACCGGCCGCCGACGGATGTGCCATCCACAAGGAGTATCTCGTGAAGCTGATGCACAAGGGAGCCGTGCTGGCCGCGCTGGCCGGTGGGATCATCGCCTTTTCCGGCGGCGTCGCCGCCGCTGACTCCGACGCGACCGGTGCCGCGATCGGTTCGCCGGGCGTCCTGTCGGGCAACGTCATCCAGCTCCCGATCAACATCCCGCTCAACCTCTGCGGCAACTCGATCGACATCATCGGCATCCTCAACCCGACCTTCGGCAACACCTGCGCCAACGTCAGCAACCGTGTCGGCACGGCGCAGCCGGTCGCGGGCCTGGACGCCAAGAACGACGAGCACGCCCGGCAGAGCGACCCGCGCGGCGCGAACGAGGAGCGCGGCGGGCGTGACGAGCGCGGTGCGACCGGCGCGACCGGTGCTACCGGGGCGAACAGCATGAGTGGCGCGACCGGCATGGGCGCCGTGAACGGTGCGAGCGACGAGCGTGGCGCGAACGACGAGCGCGGCGAGCGTGGCGAGCACGGCGCGAGCGGCCTGACCGGTCTGACGGGTATGAGCGGTATGAACGGCCTGACCGGCGAGCAGCGCGGTTCGGGCGATGAGCACGCCGCCGCCGACCAGCACGCCGCGGCCGACCCGCGCGGCGCCGGCGACGAGCACGGCATGACCGGCATGACCGGCATGCCCGCCGGTGAGCACACCGCGCAGACCGCGCAGGGTGTCGCCGCCGACGCCTGCAAGTAAGCAGCACCCCGCCGGCCCCGGATCGGCGACGCTCCGGGGCCGGCCACGGCCCTCGTACGGCGAGGTCGGTCAGCGGCTCGGTGCCCGCGATGATGGCGCGGGCCAGGTCGGACAGCCGGAGGTTGTGGGCCCGGGCGTAGCCGCGCAGCGTCGTGAACGACTGCTCCATGTCGACGCCCAGCCGCTCGGCGAGCTTGCCCTTGGCCTGCTCGATGAACGCCCGCCGCGCCCGCGCCGAGCAGGCCGACGCAGCGGTCGGTGAGCAGACGCAGGAAATCGAGCAGATCGAAGTCGGCGACCAGATTGTCCGCCAGCTCGACGAACGTCTTGGCCAGGAGGCGTTCATCCATGGCGTGCACCTTCGGTTGGGTGGTGGTCGGGAGCCGTCCCGCCGGTCGGGGAGAGCGCCGGGCCCTGCCGGGCCTGGGCCCGGAGCCCCGGCCGGGGTCTCGGACATCGCCTTCCCGGCACAGCCGCCGTATCGCTCCGGTGGGGCGGGAACGCCGGGCGGGTACGCGGCGGGGCCCGGCGGGAGCGATCCCCGCCGGGCCCCGCGGGGCCGGTTCCGAGCCGGAGGCGGCCCGGAACCGACCTGAAGTCGCCTACCGCCGGAAGGACTTCAGATACGACGCGGTCGGCGAGCCGACACCCGTCGCGTCGTCGAAGCCGCGCACCGCGTTGAGCGAGGTGTCCTGGCCGAAGGCGATCAGCCGGACGTTCAGCACGCCGTTGACGACACCGAAGTCGGTGACGTTGGTCAGCGGGATGGTGCTGTGCCGCGCCTGCTGGTCCACCACGTCGGTGAACAGGCCGGAGCGTCCGTAGATCGTCGGGTTGGCGAAGCCGACCGCGTGGTGCCGCGCCTGCATCGCGTCGGCCTGCACGGCGGCGAACTCCGGCGAGGAGACGCTGGTGCCGCCGTAGCCGCCCTCGCTGTACGGGGCGCCGTCGGAGATGCCGACCAGCACCGAGGTGTAGAGGTCGCCGTTCATCGAGACGTCAGGGGTGACGCGCTGCGCGGTCCTGCTGCGCGCACCGGTCATCAGCGTGTGCGACACCGCGCTCGGCACCGTACCGCGCTGGTACCACGGCTGGGCGAAGTCCTCGCTGGTGCCGCCGCCACCACCGAAGTAGAACGGGGCAGGGAACGGCGTCCAGCTGGTGCCGTCCGCGGACAGCGCGGAGCGCTGGGTGCCCATGTCGGTCTCGAAACCGTACGCGCCGCTCTTGTTGTCCAGGCCGAGGGCGGTGCCGCCGACCGAGGTCACCCACGGGTCGGAGTCGGGCCAGTTGGCCTGTGCGCGGGAGGTGTCGGGCTGGCAGTTGGCGCCGGTGGCCGCGGCGGTCGGGCCGCTGTCGCCGCAGTCGCCCGCGGAGAAGCCGATGCCGATGCCCTCGGCCGCGGCCTGCTTGAACACCTGCTCGTACGCGGCGATCTCCGACGCGCTGACGTCGGCCTGGTCCGTGGTGTGCATGATCTCGCCCCACGAGTTGGAGACGACATCGGCCAGGTGGTGGTCCACGATGGTGCTGATCGCGCTCAACAGGTCATCGTCGTTGCAGGAGTTGGCCCCCACATAGACGACCTTGGCGTCCGGCGCGAGGCCGTGTGCCATGTCGACGTCCAGCGCCTCTTCCGGTGCCCAGCCCTCGGGGCCGCCGCACAGGTCCTGGTCGGTCCACTGCGTCGGGTCCACGATCTCGCTGTACTGCCCGGCCTTGAACGGCTTGTCACCGTGGTTGACCGAGTACTGGTCGGCGTCCGCCAGCATGGTGGAGCTGCCGTACGCGTCCACGATGGCGATGGTGGCGCCCTTGCCGGTCAGACCGGAGGCGGTGATGCCGTAGGCCTTGCGCAGCTGCGAGGGGTAGAACGAGCACTGGTCGAACGGGACCGGCGCCTTGGTGTAGCCCTGCGGAGCGCCCTTGGCCAGCTTCTGGCCCCAGTAGTCCGAGCAGGTCGCCGTGGTCGGCAGGGTGCTGCCGGAGGTCGTCGCGGCGGTGCCGGCGGCGCCGCCGCTGACCTTGACCGAGTCCGGCTTGACGACATTGGCGCCGCCCGAGGTGAAGCCGTTGACACCGAGGATCGCCGAGGAGACCGCGGCCGGGATCACCGCGTCGTGGGCGAGCGCGTGCCGCAGCTTGCCGGCCACCCGGTACTGGTGGACACCGGTGCCGAACGCCTTGGTGAGCGCGGCGTTGGTGCCCTTGACCTGGAGCGCGTGCTGGTCGGCGCTCAGGACGGTGAGCCCGGAGCCGGTCGCCCAGTTCCGCACCGCGCTGATCTGCGCCGCGGTGGCGCCGAAGCGCGCCTGGTACGCGGCCGGGGTCAGGTACTGGCCGTAGCTCGCGCTGCTCGGGTCCGAGACGGCGGTCGCGTACGCGGTGAGCCCCGAGGCGTCCCGGCCCGCCAGATAGACGGTGCCGGTGACCTCGGTGGCGCCGGAGATGGCGCCCGCGTCGGTGGACGCCGTGGCCCAGGAGGGGTGGCTTCCCGCGATGGTCTTGGCGGCGGGGGTGGGGCCGGATGCCTGCGACGGTACGGCGAGCATCAGCGATCCGGACACCAGGGCCGCCGAGGCCACCGCGACCACGGTCGCGCGGGCCCGTAGGGCTCGGGGATTTCGTATGTCGGTAATGACGACTCCAACGTAAAGGTCGGTAGGGAGAGTCAAGCCGTGCGCTGGACGCTCGTGGCGAGCGCTGCGCTGTAGTGTGCCCGCCACTCGGTGATCGTGGAATAGCGGCCAGCCGTCGCACCGGGGCCTTTGCCGAAAGGAGAGGATTTCGTCGGCCTCATTTCGTCGCAGACCCGGGCGATGTATGCGAGTCCGCCGAGCGGGCCGCCCGGCCGGATTCCGCCCTTCGGCCACGTCCCGGCTCCGGCGGCCCTAATGTCGTGGTTGTGCGTTCTGACGAAGGATCAACCCTCCCCGGCGGGGCGGTCGGCGGGGCGGTCGGCGGGGCGGTCGGCGGGGTTCCGGCGCCGGGGCGCCGGGCGCTGTCCGAGCCGTCGTTCGGGGCCGACCGGGTCAAGCATCTGGAGTTCATCCAGGGCGTGCTGACCCGGCTCGGCAACAACTCGTTCCTGGTGAAGGGATGGGCGCTGACGCTGGCCGGGGCGCTGCTCGCCTTCGCCGCGAGCAGAGCGGACGCCGTGGTCGCCGGGGCGGCGCTGATCCCGCTGCTCGCGTTCTGGTATCTGGACGGCTATGTGCTGCACCAGGAGCGGCTGTTCCGCGCGCTTTACGACGATGTGCGCCGCCCCGACAGCGCCGTGGAGACCTTCTCCATGAACGTCCGGCCCTATCTGGGGCAGCACAGCCGCCTGCGGGCGACCTTCTCCGTCACGCTGAACGTCTTCTACGGGGGCGTGGCCGCCGCGCACGTGGCCGTGCTGATCGTCGCGCTGGCGCACTGAGCCGGACGTGGGGGTCAGGTGTTGTTGGCGAGGTTGCGCAGCTGGGTGGCGCTGCCGTTGAAGTAGTCCTGGTCGCCGGGCAGGGCACCCTTGTCGGCGTACTGCCAGAAGGTGTAGAAGGGCCAGCCGGCCGGCAGCGTACCCGCGGTGGAGGCGTAGCGGGCCACGAAGAGCGGGTTGTTGGCCGCGAAGGTCTTGCTGTTCCCGGTGCAGGAGGTCCACCAGCCGCTGCTGGTGTAGATCGTCGCCCAGCGCTTGGTCTTGGTGTGCACCTCCTTGATGAAGGCCTGGATCCAGCTGACCATCGCGCTGTGGCTCAGCCCGTAGCAGGAGGCGCCGTACGGGTTGTACTCGATGTCGAGCATCGGCGGCAGGGTCTTGCCGTCCTTGGACCAGCCGCCGCCGTGCGCGACGAAGTAGTCGGCCTGGGTCTTGCCGCCGGAGGTGTTCGGGGTGGCGAAGTGGTAGGAGCCGCGGATGAAGCCGGCCGAGTAGGCGCCGGTGTAGTTCGCGTTGAACTTCGGGTCCTTGTAGGTGGTGCCCTCGGTGGCCTTGATGTACGCGAACCGGCCGCCCTTCTTGTAGGCACTCGCCCAATTGAGGGTGCCCTGCCAGTTGCTGACGTCGAAGCCGAGGGTCTGCGGGCGGGCGGTGGTCGTGGTGGTGGTGCCCACCCGGCCCTCGTGGGCCGCCACGGTCGAGCCCATCCAGTCGTGCTCGGGGTGGGCGGGACGCTTGTGGTCGGCGGGGGCGGCGCCGGCCGCGGCGGGGACCGCGGCGAGGAGCGCCAGCAGGGCGGTCAGTGTGCCGCCGAGGCTGAGCAGCAGGCGGCGCGGGGCTCTCGGGCGCTGGCGTGAGATGTGTCCGGCGTGGTGCATGTGTACCTCCAAGGGGTGCGGTTTTTCCTTGGCGCGTGCATGACAGCTCTGGACCTTATGTACGGAGAAACCATCAGGAAAGGGACCTGGTAGCCGCTATTGGATCAGACCGACGGCATGTGCCGGTGGTGGACGCGCGGGCGGTCGCCGCGCCCTTGACGCCGGGTCAGGCGCGCCGGCCTGCGGTGCGCCGCCGTAGCGGCAGGTGAGCAAGGTCCTGCCGTCGGAGCGCGTTTCATACCATCGGGTGAAGGGACGGGGGCGGTGGGCGGGCGCCGAGCGCCCGGCCGACCCGTGAGCCGTCCGGCTCGGGCCCGGAGTGCGTCCTTGTGGCCGCCCCCTCCCCGGTGCGACGGTGACCCGGGGCCGCCCTCGCGGGTGGTCCACTCGTCCCCGATCCCTTATCCGGCCCTGCTCATCGGGCGCCCCTCGGGCGCTCATCGGGAGGTCACATGCCATCGGACAGCGGGCGCGGCCCGGCGGGCGGACGAGCGGTGGTGATCGGCGGCAGCCTGACCGGCATGCTCGCCGCCGCGGCCCTGGCCACGACGATGGCCGAGGTGACCGTGGTCGAGCGGTACGCGGTGCCCGACGGGCCGGAGCCGCGGCAGGGCGTCCCCCAGGCCCGCCACGCCCACCTGCTCTGGTCGGGCGGCATCCGGGCCGTCGAGCAGCTGCTGCCCGGCGTCACCGAGCGGCTGCTCGCGGCCGGCGCCCGCCGGATCGCCGTACCGGCGGACCTGGTGATGCTGACCTCGGGCGGCTGGCTCACCCGCTTCCCCGAGCACCAGTTCTTCCTCTCGTGCAGCCGCGACCTGCTCGACTGGGTGCTCCGCGACCTGACGGCGGCCCGCCCGGCGGTCCGCGTGCTGCCCGCCACCTCGGCGCTGCGGCCGCACGGCACCGCGGCCCGGATCTCCGGTGTGGTTGTCGGCGGCGCCGGGGTCGGCGGCGGCGCCGAACGCGTCCTGGAGGCTGACCTGGTGGTGGACGCGAGCGGCCGCGCCTCCGCCACCCCGAGGTGGCTGGAAGCACTGGGACTGCCCGCCGTACGCACCCAGGTCGTCGACTCCGGGCTCGGCTACGCCACCAGGCTGTTCCGCGCCCCGGCCGGCACCGAGGACTTCCCGGTCGTCAACATCCAGGCCGACCCCCGCCAGCCGGTCCCCGGTCTGAACGGCACCCTGCTGCCCATCGAGGGCGGCCGCTGGGTGGTCACCCTGTCCGGCACCCGGGGCGGGCGCCCCACCGCCGACCCCGGCTCCTTCGAGGCCTTCGCCCGCGGCCTGCGCCACCCGGTCATCGGCGAACTCATCGCCCGGGCCGAGCCCCTCACCGACGTGACCCTCTCGCACAGCACCGTCAACCAGCGCCGGCTGTACGAGAAGATGCCCGCCTGGCCGGAGGGCCTGGTCGTCGTCGGCGACGCGCTGGCCACGTACAACCCGCTGTACGGCCACGGCATGTCGGTGGCCGCCCACCACGCGCTGGCGCTGCGTGACGAGACCCGGCGGCGGCCCGGGCCCGGACTCGCCCGGCGGGTCCAGACCGCCGCCGCCCGGGCGCTGACCGCGGCCTGGACGATGGCGAGCAGTCAGGATCTGCGCTATCCCGGTGCGGAGGGCGAACCGCCGGGACCGGCCGAGGCCGTGATGAGCCGCTACACCGACCGGGTCATGTTCACCGCGACCCACCGGGCCGCCGTCGGACGCGCCCTGTTCGACGTCATGAGCCTGTCTTCCCCGCAGAACGCCCTGGTCAGACCGGATGTACTCGCCTCCGCCCTGGCGCCCGTCCGCTTTGTCCCGCTGCCGCGCCCGCCCTTCACCGCGGCCGAACTGGACGCCCTGTCCGACCCGCCCGCCCGACCGTAGAGTGGGACGTACGTGGTGATGGGGGGACCAACGTGATATCCGAGCCCGAGATGACGCAGGGGCCGGAGTCGGCGCCGCCCGCGGATCTGCTGAGCGACGAGGACCGCCACTCGCCGGGCCTGGCCCGGCCGAAGCCACGGCCCTGGGTGTGGGGGCTGGGCGGCGCCGTACTGGCCTCGGCGGTCTGGGGGGCGGCGCTGCAGGGCGTCGGCTACGGTCGCACCGCGCTCCCCGACCTGCACGGTTTCCACATCCGCGGCACCCTCTGCACCCCCTCCATCATGGAGCCCCTCACCGACAATGTGACCAGCGGAAGGATCGCGGCGGAAGAGCCGGAGATACGCGAGGGGCCGGCCCTGGACCACATCGCCTGCTCCTTCGCCTCCTCGCTGCCGACCGGCGACGGCTGGGCCACCGCGTACGCGGTCTCGGTCACGGTGGACCTGCACAAGAAGACCGACCCCCGGGCCGAGTTCGAGGCCACCTACGACCCCCGGGCCTCCGCGGCCGCCTCGAAGGAGATCGGCGACACGGTGTTCTATCCCGACGCCAACTCCGTGACCAGGCCCTACCCGGGGCTGGGCGACCTCGCCTACGCCGACGACGGCAGGACCCACGAGTCGCTCAGCGTGCTGTTCGGCGGCGCCGTCATCTCCGTCACCGTCGACGCCATCAACACCTGGACGGCCCCGGGCCGGATGCCCACCGACGCCGACGGGTCCCCCGAGCGCCCTTACCTGGTGGACAGCAGCTCGATACGGCCCTTCCTCGCCCCGACGGTGCGGCACCTGATGGGTGTGCTGTCCGAGCCGGTGGACGGCAGCCAGGACTGATCCGGCCCGTCACGTGCCGTCCGTCAGCTGCGCCATGGCGTCGCCGACGACCTCGGCCAGATCCTCGTCCGCCGACGCCTCCGCGATCTGCCGGGCCCGTTCCAGGGCGGCGCGGGCCGCCGCGATGTCCTCACGGCCGAGGGCGGTGGTCAGGGTGGCGAGGGCGTACACCGAGAGCCGCGCGGTGCCGGCGTGGCCCTCCGCGTACAGCCGGGCGCAGACCTCGACCGCCTCCCGCGCCTGGGCGACCGCCTCCTCGCGGCAGCCGAGGTCGTGCAGGGTGTCGGCGAGGTTGTTCAGCGACTCCGCCAATTCGACTTGGGTCGCGGGCCGTTCGTCGTCGGCGAGGCTCCGGCGGATCCGCGCCGCCTCCGTCACCAGCACCACCGCCTCCGTGCCCCGGTCGAGGGCGCTGAGGCAGACCGCGTGGTTGTGCAGGATCGCGGACAGCTCCTCGTCGTACTCCCCGGGATTCCCCCCGGCCTCCGCCAGGTCGTACAGCTGCCGGGCGGCGGCGGTGAAGGCGGCGTCGGCCTCGTCGAGGCGCCCGTCCACGTCCAGGGTCCGGGCCAGGCCGTGCAGGACGGAGGCGCGCTGGGCCGCGAAGTCCGCGCGTTCGAGGCCGTCGTGCGCGCCGTCGCCGACACCTGCGCCCGCCCGCTCGGCGAGTTGCGCGTAGCAGCGGGCGGCCCGCCGCTGGGCCCGCGCGGCCTCGCCGTAGCGGCCGAGGTCGAAGAGCACCAGCCCGAGCAGGTGCAGGGCGCTGCCCAGCTTGCGGTCCAACTCGGCGCGCCCGCCGTCCACCAGCCGTTGCAGGATCGCGGCGGCCTCGCCCGCCAGCCGCAGTGCCTCCTCGCTGTCGCCCTCGTCGTGGAGCAGGTCGGCCATGGAGACGAGGGCGTCGGCGAGGTCCGGTTCGAAGACGTCGGGGCGGGGATCGGACAGCTTGCGGTAGATGTCGACCGACTCGTCGTACGCGTCCAGCGCCGCCACCGGTCGGTCCGTCCCGCTCAGCGCGTTGCCCAGGTTGTGCAGGGCGCCGGCGAGTCCGGACAACTGGGTGCCGGGGAGCGCGGTGGCCAGCCGGCGGTAGATCGAGACGGCCTCCGTGATGCGCTTCACGGCCTCTTCGCCGTCGTCACCGTCGCCGCCGGCGCCTTCTTCCCGCGCGATGTTGCGCAGCACGGCCGCGCTGTTGTTGAGGGTGTCGGCGAGCCGGGTGAGATGGACGTCGCCGTGCCGGGCGACCAGCTCGCGGGCCATCCGGACGGCTTCCTCGGTCACCTCGTACGCCTCCGCCCAGCGGGCCAGTTCGGCGTACGCGCCGGACAAGTTGCCCAGCGCGCGGATGAGTTCGCCGCGGAAGCGGTCGCTGCTGGCGGCGTCCAGCTCGCGGTAGGCCCGCGCGCCCTCGATCGACGCGGCCAGCCCCTCGGTGTGGCGGTGGGCACCGCTCAGCGCGTTCGCCAGGTTGTCCAGGCCGCCGGCCAGCCGGTAGAGGGACTCCACCTGCTCCTGGTCGTCGGCCGCCTCGGCGAGGGCGGCCCGCTGCCGCCGTACGGCCTCCTCGATCGCGGCGACGGCTTCCTGGTGCCGGGCGCAGTCGCCGAGCAGATTCCCGTAGGACGTCAGGGCGGTGGGCAGGAAGGCGCGTGCCTCGGCGGACGACTCGGCCCGCTCGCGCAGCAGCTCGACAGCGCGGACCGCCTGCTCCAACCCCTCCTCCACGAAGCCGAGATGGCTGTACGCGCCGGCCAGCGTGTTGAGGGCGTTGCCCAAGTCGTCCGCGAAGTCCGGGTCGTCGGCGGCGAGACGGTCGAACCGCTCGACGGCGCCGGACGCCTGGACGAGCGCGTCGTCGAACTCCCCGACGGCTTCGAGGCGCAGCGCGAGATTGTGCTTCAACTGGGCGACGGCCGCGTCGTCCGGTTCCTCCTTCTCACCCTCGGCGCCCGCCGAGCCCGCCGAGCCCTCCGCGCCCTCGGCCCTCTCTCCCGCGAGCAGCGCGGCGAGTGCGGCGCGGGTGCTGACCACGGCGTAGACCGCCAACGCCAGGCTCTCCTCCGGCAGATGCTCGACCATCGCCTCCTGGAGGCCGAGGTCGGCGCCGCCCGCGGTGACCTCGGTGAGGACGCCGACGAGCGTGTCGTCCTCGGTCCGGGTGGCCACCGCGATGGCGATCGGCAGGCGGGCCAGCGGGTCCGCGGTGATCAGCGCTCTCATGGCGTCCTCGACGCCCGCGCGGCGCGCGGCGGCCCGGCCGAGCACCGTCAGCGCGCGGGTGATCTGGAGGCCGTCCAGCGGCCCGGCGACCGCGGCGCACAGCTCGGGGTGGTCGAGCAGGGTCGCCACCACCAGGTCCTCGCCCAGCCGGTCCGGGCGGATCGGGTTGAGAGCCGCCGCCGTGCCCGGGTAGAGGGCGCCCAGCCAGCGGCGGTAGCGGTCCACGGTGTCGTGGCCCTGCCGGTCGAAGGTCGGCAGCGCGGCGAGCAGGGCGTGGGCGCCGGCGGTGTCCCGCGCGCCGAACAGCGTCGCCGCGGTCACCGCCTGGTCGAGCCGCCCGGGGTGCGGGTCCGGCAGCCCGAAGGCGGGCGCGGTGGCGGTCCAGTACCGGCGCTCGTGGTCGAGGACCCGCAGGATGGGATCGCGCCGGGCGGGGGTGGTGGGTCGAGGGGTGTTGCCCAGGCCGTTCGCCGGGCCCTCTCCCGGGCCGGGGCCGGGGCCGGGGCCGCTGCCCGGCCCGCCTCCCGAGCTGCCTCCTGGACCGCCTCCCGGCCCGCCGCCCGAGCCGTCGAGCAGCGCCGCCAGAGCGGCGGCGTGGATGTCGAGCACCCGGTCGTACCGGCGGGCCGCGAGATCCGCCGGGGGCGGCGACGCCTGGGCGGCCGGCCGTCCGAGCCGGGCGGCGAAGGCGGCCAGCGCGCGGTCGTATTCGGCCCGGCGCCGGTCCGGCGCGGGCACCACGGACGGCAGGGGCTGCTCGGCCATGTCCATGAAGGCGGTGGCCACCCGGTCGTTGGCGCTGCGCCGCAGGAACTGCTGCCACACGCCGGCCGAGCGGGCCAGCAGCAGCATCCGTACCGGACCCTGCTCGGGCCCCGTGGACCGCGCGGCGAGTTCGGCGGCCAGCGCGGCGAGCTGCGCGGTACGTCCCTCCGCGTAGTCGACCACCAGTAGCAGCGGCGCGCTCAGCCGGTGGACGCGTGCCAGTACCCGGGCCGGCACTTCCTCGGGTACGAAACCGGCCGCCCATCCCCCCGCCGCCGCCTCCTCGATCAGCCGGCCGGCGATCCGGGTCTTGCCCTGGCCGCCGGGGCCGGTCAGCAGCCGTACCCCGAACCGGTCGGCGCTCTCCAACCACCTGACCAGCGTCGGCAGTTGGTCGTCGTCGCGGACGAACTCCACGACGCCGTACTCGGCCCGCAGCAGCATGCTGGGCAGCGGGTCGGCGGGCAGTTCCTGAGGTGCCTCGAAGAGGTCGGGAAGGAGCAGCTCCGGCACCAGCTCGGTGATCAGCCCGGCGAGCCGCCGGACATCCTCACCGAGCGTGCGGTGGTCGATGAACGAAGCCTGGCGGTAGGCGAGTTCGGCGATGTCCGCGGGCAGCTCGGAGGCGACGGGCGGCGCGGCACCGTCGAGCAGTACGGGAACGATGGCTATCCCGCGCGCCAGCGCCCGCCGGATCTCCCGCCGCACCCAGTCCGACTCCCGGTCCACCAGGCGTCCGCCGTCGGTGGCCGCCGGGTCGGCGGCGAGCCAGTCGGGCCCGATGAGTACGAGCAGCACCCGGGACTGCTCCAGCCCCAGCCGGATCGCGGCCGGATAGACCTCGCCCGGCAGCATGGTGACGCAGTCGCGGAAGACCCGCTCGGCGCCGAAGGCCTCCGCGAGCAGTTCGTAGCAGGCAGCCGCCCCGTAACGCGCGTCGAGCGTGCGGTAGTTGACGAAGACGTCGACCGGGATATCGACCACGGCACGGACCTCCAGCCCCCAGGATGGCTCTGTTCCAGCAGCCATCCTGGCAGCGGCGGCCCGGCCGTTCCGGGGTTCGGCCGTTCCGGGACGCGGCCGTTACGCACGCGCCGCCGCGCCGGACGGCGCCGCGGCGCCACAGCTCCCGCCCGGCGCCACGGCGCTCGTCCGCCGGGGGTCAGGCGGCGCCGTAGCCGACCGAGATGATGCGCTGGGCCGCGTTCGCGTACACCTCCGGGTCGGTGGGCGCCAGGGTGCCGAGCCCGTCGACATACCGGTTGAACATGCAGAAGGCCGCCGCGATGAGGACCGTGTCGTGGATCTCCACATCGGTCGCGCCTTCGGCCCGCGCCGCGTCCACCAGTTCGGTGGTGACCTTGCGGCCGTCGTCGCGTACGGTGCCGGCGATCTGGAGCAGCGCGCGCATCTTCGCTGTCACCGGCGCCTGCACGACATCGGCCCGCACCTGGTCCACCAGGTGCATGCCCCCCTCCAACTGCGCGGCGGCGAAGGCCGAATGCGACGAGCAGCAGAACTGGCACTCGTTCAGGCCCGATACGTAGGCGGCGATCAGCTCGCGCTCGCCGGCGGTCAGCGAGTGCTCGCCGCGCAGCAGCTGCTCCGCGAGCATGTTGAGCGGCTTCGCGGTCTCGGGCCGGAAGGTCATCAGGCCATTGATTCCCGGAAGTTTCCGCTCGTCCACTCCCAGATCTATGTGCGCCATGACACCACATTCCTCGGTCGGTGGTCCGGTCATCGGATTATTGCCGCACATTACCCAACGGGGTCCGCACGGACGAGGGTTCGCCGCCTTCCGGCGAGGGACTGGGCAATTCAGAAGAAGCCGAGGTGGCGGGGGCGCTCACCCGGCGCGTCCGCCCGGGGTGTCCGGCCGGGGTCTCCGGCCGGTGTCCGAATTCCTCGAATCGGCTGCCGGGCGGTCTTCGCGCTCGCTAGCGTGGTCGTCATGAGCCTTCTGACAGAGCAGATCGGAAGCATTCCCCGGCCGGCCGAATTGATCGACGCGTTCGCGGCCAACAGCGCCGGGACCCTCTCCTCGGACGAACTGGCGGCGGTGGCCGACCGCGCGCTGCGCGACACGATCACCCGGCTGGAGGCGACGGGCTCGCCGGTCGTCAGCGACGGCGAGCAGACCAAGTCGAGCTTCGCGACCTACCCGCTGGACGGGTCGGACCAAGTGGCCGCCGACGGCATCACCCTGCCGTTCGCGGACGGCCACACCCGGCAGCTGCCCCGGCTGGTCTCCGGTCCGTTCCGCTACGCGGTGCGGGCCGACAGCTATCTGCGCGCCGCCCAGCGGTACGCGAACGTGCCCGTCAAGCAGGCGGTGATCGCTCCGTCCGCGCTGAGCCTCCTCTACCCCGAGGCCGGAATTCCGGGCTATACGCGCGAGGAATTCCTGAGCGATCTGCTGGACGAGGCCGAAGCGGACGTACGCCAGTGCCTTGACGCGGGCGCGCACTCCGTGCAGATCGACTTCACCGAAGGGCGGCTTTCGGTCAAGCTGGACCCGAGCAAGGGACTGCTCCACTCCTTCGTCGATCTCAACAACCAATTGCTCGAACGTTTTTCCGAAGAGGAGCGGGCGCGTATCGGGTTGCACACCTGTCCGGGTGGCGATCTCGATTCCACCCACAGCCTCGACGTGGACTACGCGGAACTCCTGCCCGACCTGTTCCGTATCAAGGCCGGCCGCGTATACATCCAGCTCGCCAGCGAAGCGGACCCCCGGCGGGTGCTGGAGATCGCCGGGCAGCACCTGCGTCCGGAGCAGAAGCTGTTCGTCGGTGTCGTCGACCCCATCGACCCGAAGGTGGAGACGCCCGAGACGGTGCGGGACCGGGTGCTGCTGGCGGCGGAGTTCATCGCGCCCGAGCAGCTCGGCACCTGCGACGACTGCGGGTTCTCGCCCTTCGCGGACGATGCGTCGACCTCCCGCGAGGTCGCCTTCGCGAAGATCGCGGCCAGGGTCGAGGGCACGGCGCTGGCGGCTCAGCAGCTCGGTATCTGACCGTCCGACCGTCCGACCCGGGTCCACACCGGCTCCCGGTCCTCGGTCCTCGGCCGGACGGCATTCGGGGAAGGTGCGGTCGCCGCCGCGATGCTTCCCCGCTTTCCGGGGTACGGGTCAAGCGTGAATCTATGGGGTAAACGGGACGGAATGGTCGTCCACGACCGGGAGCCGTTCAACGCCGAATCGCCCAGGGCCGCGCTCCGGGACCGCGAGACGCCGCTGGACGCCTTCTACAGCCGCAACCACGGGCCGATCCCGCGGATCGACCCCGCGTCCTGGCGGCTGGCGGTGGACGGCCTGGTCGAGCGGCCGCTCGCCCTGTCACTGGACGAGCTGCGCGCCCGCTTCCCCGAGACGGAGGTGGTGGCGACCCTGCAATGCGCGGGCAACCGGCGCGCGGGCCTGATCGAGGTCCGCGACATCCCCGGCGAGGACCCGTGGGGCCCGGGCGCCACCTCCACCGCGCGCTGGACGGGTGTGCGGCTCGCCGACGTACTGGCCGCCGCCGGTCTGCGGGCCGGCGCCGGCCATGTCGCCTTCGCCGCCCCCGACGTCTCGCAGCTCGCCCACCCGCCCCAGCCGTACGGCGGCTCGATCCCGGTGGCCAAGGCGGTCGGTCCCGAGGTGCTGCTGGCGTGGGCGATGGACGGCAGGCCGCTGCCCCGGGTGCACGGCGGCCCGCTGCGGGCGGTGGTGCCCGGCTGGATCGGTGCGCGCAGCGTCAAGTGGCTGGAGCGGATCACCGCGCAGGCCGATCCCTCCGCCAACTACTTCCAGGCCACCGCCTACCGGGTTCTCCCCCCGGAGGCCGACCCGTCCGCGGCCGGCCCCGGCGACGGCATCTCGCTCGGCCCGGTCGCCCTGAACTGCGACATCCTCTCGCCCGAGGCGGACACCCGGCTCCCGCCGGGCCCCACCCTGATCACCGGTTACGCCCTGGCCGGCGACGACCGCGCCGTCGCCCGCGTCGACGTCTCCCTCGACAACGGCGCCACCTGGACCCAGGCGGAGCTCGACCCGCAGAACGGCCCCTGGACCTGGCAGCACTGGCGCACCCGCCTCGACCTCCCGGAAGGCACCGTCCTCATCACCGCCCGCGCCTGGGACTCCACCGGCGCGGCCCAGCCCGAATCCCCCGCCCACCTCTGGAACCCGAAGGGCTACGCGAACAATTCCTGGGCGCGCCTGCGCCTGGCCTGCCGGCCCTGACGTCCGGCCGCCACCCCGAGGCCCCCACCCGGGCCCCAGGCTCCCCGGCGCGCCGCCAGGCAGACGGCGACGCGCCGCTCACCAGGGCGGGGGCTGCGGCTCCCGCCCGCGCGGATCGAAGGATGCACCGCAGGTACCTGTGGGGGGTACATTGCGGGTGTCAGACGCAACGGGAGTCAGCATGCCCTACACCAGCGACACGTCCTCGGACAGCGTTGGGGCCCGTATCCGCGAGTTCCGCCTGATCCGTGGTTTCTCCCTCGCTGAACTGGGGCGACGTGCTCACGTCTCCACCAGTCAGCTTTCCCGCATCGAGAACGGGGACCAGCCGCCCAGTGAATCGGTGCTCTCCTCCGTGGCCCGCGTCCTCGGGGTGAGCGTGTCCGTTCTCCGGGGCCAGCCCTATATGGAAACCCTTCATCGCGATCAGCTCGACGCGCTGCTCCAGCCCATCAGCACGGCATTCGACGACTGGGACATGCCGCCGGACGACGGACCACCACCGCGCACGCTCGATGTCCTGGAAGGCGATGTGCGGCGCATCTACGCACTGCGGGTGAAGGCCGCATTCAAGGAAATCGCCGACCGGCTCCCGGGGCTCATCTCCGAACTGGCTGTCGTGACGCAGCTCCACCCCGCGGGCCGGGACCGCGAGCGGGCCTACGCGGCACAGGCCGAGATCTCCCGCACGGCTGCGATCGTCGCGTACCGCACGGGATATATGGACCTGGCACGCCTCGCCCTGGCCCGTATGGCTGTCGCGGCTCCGCAGTCCGGCGATCCTCGGCAAGTCGCCGTGGAAAGGTACGAGCGCGCGCAGATAGCTGCGGACAGTTCGCGCCTGGACCGGGGTGTGTCCCTGATGAGGCACGCTCTGCGGGACCTGGATGACGACGGTGACCGCGCGACCAGAGCGGTCCGTGGCACTCTGCAACTGCGCGCTGCGACGCTCTCGGCGCGGCAGGGCGACAAGACTGGCGCTGCGAGTTGGCTGGGTGAGGCGGCCGAGCTGGCCGAAGTGACCGGAGAGACCCGGGACTACGCCCTAGCCTTCGGTCCGCTCAACGTCCGGCTGCACGAGATCTCGGCCGCCGCTGACCAGAACGACTACGACGTCGCGCTCGATGTCGCCGACAGGGTCCGTCTGCCGGATGACTACCCTCCGACGCGCGCAGCTCATTTCTGGATCGACCGCGCGCATGCCCAGGCGTGGACGGCGCGGCCGGATGAGGCGTTCGCATCGCTTGTGGAGGCGCGGGATGCCTCTCCGCAGTTGGTCCGTTATCACCACTCGGTGCGCGAGACGGTGGGGACGCTGCTGCGGTTCCGGCAGCGGGCGAGTGATCCTTTGCGTGAGTTCGCCTTGTGGAGCGGTGTGTAGCGGGACAAGTGCGCAGAGTCAAGGCCCTGGTCGTCCCTACCTGAGGGATATCGGGGCCTTGTTGCGTTGGCAGGCTGAGGGTTGACAGTCCCCCGCGACCGTGTGACCGGCCCGGGGGCGTGGCCGACCTGAGGAAAGCAGGCTGACATGCGTGAGTTTATCGGGCGCGGGTTCGGACGGCCGGGGGCAGCGGCTGGGGTGGGGTGCTGATGCGGTTGCTCCCGTGGTCCGGAGAAGACGGCAAGGCGTGTTACCTGAGCACGGACGGCGAGGGTTCGTACCTGTCGCGGCTGGCGGACAATCTTGAGGCGGTGCAGCTCGGGATGGCGGAGGATCTTCTGGGCTTCGTGCGGAAGATGTTGGAGGAGGACGGGCCCGCCGAGACGGAGCTTCGGGTGATCGTCACGCGGATGAGCGAGGCGCTGTGGGACGTCCTGCGGATTGCCCGGAGCCGGGGTGGTCGTCTCCCCCAACTGGATGACGATGCGGTGTCTGCTGCGGCTGAAGCGGCGATCGATCGGGAGATCCGCCGGTGACGGCCGCGACGGATCACCGTGCCGTGGAGGCCGGGGCGCCGCGTGCGAGCCGCGCGGTGCCCGAGCCGTTCGCCGCTTCTCGGGAGCCGGTGCCGCCCGGCCGGACCTGGACGATCACCACCGCCAGCGGACTCACGCTGACCGGTTATCTGCCCGGCTGGGCCGGGGACGATCCGAGCGAGACGGGGGTACCCGTCGATCAGCTCTCCCTGCGGCTGGCCGACCTCAGCCACCACAGCGACTTCGCCGGTCAGCCCTTGCGGGTCTGCACCGCGTTGGGCGAAGGAGGCTACCGCGACCACGAGTTCGAAGCGTTCCGGGGTTCCATCACCTGCAACCCGTACGACGATGACGCGGCCCTGCGCCTGCCGGTGGTCAACATCGAAGTCCTGCCGGAGTACATGATCGACGGCCTCACCCCGGACGGCATCACCGGACTGGCAGCCGCGTTACGGGCTCAGGCCGATCGCCTCGACCACGAGATCCGGCCCACGCTCATCGCCGCGCGTAGCGACTGGGCTCAGCATCACACCGCCTGACCCCCCAGTCGCCCCGGCCGACCACAACCATCCGTCGGCCGGGGCGCGTTGGGCGGGGCGGGTGACGTACAACCTCCGGGCGTGGCGGGGAGTCCTGTCATTGCGTGGCCACGCACCTGTTCGAGCCCGGCCGTTGGATCGCGGCGGTGTCGGGCGTAGGCCCGCATGACAGGAGTCCCATGAAAGTCTTACGCAGGGGTGGACGTCGGTCAGCTCTCGGCGCTGTCGTCCCGCTCGGCGTGGTTGCCCTGTGCGCCGCAGGGCTGGTCGTGGCCGGGCCGGCGCACGCGGACGCCGGCGCCGGCGACAGCACGGAGCCGCGCGTCATCGGGGGGAGTCCGCCCAGCCTGGACGCGCATACGTGGCTGGTGGGCCTGAGTGATGGTCAGCCGCATTCCACGGTCTATCCGTGCGACGGCGTCCTCATCGCGCCGGACAAGGTGCTCACCTCGGCCTACTGCGATCGTGACGGCTCGCTGACCGGGGTCAGCGGTACGAACGCCTACGGCACCGGCTACCACTCGGACATCAGCTCGGTGTGGGTGGACCCGTCCTACCACCAGGGCGCCGTCACGGCCGACAACGACATTGCGGTGCTGACGCTGAGCACGCCCTTCACCTTCGCCGACAACTTCCTGAACCTGCCGGTGGCCACCGCGAACGACGCCGCCCTCTACCAGTCCGGCACCCAGGCCACGGCTTAAAGCTGGTCGCCGTCGGCGACTACGACGGCGACGGCCACCCGGACCTGTTGGCCCGCGTGCCCTCCGGGTCCTTCTACCTCTTCAAGGGCACCGGCCGGTCCGGCCCGGGAACGCTCGCCGCCCCGGTCCGGATCGGGACCGACTGGAACATGTACGACCTGCTGGGCTGACCGGCCGGACCCCCGGACCACCCAGGCCGCCCGTCCGCCGCCGCACGCGGCGGCGGCCGGGCGGCCCGCCCGGAGCGACCGCCCCCTCACGTCGCGCGTTCGTCCGACCGCTCGCCCGGCTGTTCGGCGGACCGCTGACGGGCCACGCAGGTGCCGACGACCACGGCGGGCCACAGCGCCTGGGCGGTGGTCAGCGCGCGCTCGGCGACGCCGACGGCGCCCCCGGTCCACAGTTCGATCCCGAACCACAGCGCGCCGACCCATATCAGCGAACTCGCCGTGATCGACGTTGCTGGCCGCAGCCCCCACGGCGCGTTCTCCCGGCCGTCCCGGCCCAGCACCGGCCACAGCGCCAGCAGCGAGAACCCGATCCCGACCACGAAGCCGTGGGGCAGCGAGCCCCCCGAGCGCGGCGCCGGGAACAGCGCCAGCAGGATCGCCGCCAGTCCGCCGCCGGCCATCGCCAGGCGGCCGCGCGGCCCGGCGGCGCGCAGGCCCCAGGCGGTCAGCAGATAACAGGTGCCCACCGCGACCAGCGTCCCGGTCAGCACCCAGTAGCCGGTGCGGCCTTCGGCCGCCAGCACGCTGATCGTCTGCGTGACGGGGTCGTAGCGGGACCCTTCGAGCGTCGCGCCGGTCTCCCAGCCCACGACCAGTACGACGGGGGCGCAAGGCGAAGAGACCAGGGCCCACCACGCTACGAGTCGCATCGAACCACCGTAAATCGCCCCGCTCCTTCCCCGGTCGCGCACACGCAGGCGGGAGGGAAGCGGAAGCCGAAGCGGTCCGGCGGCGGCCTCGGCGGGGCCCGGCGCAAGCAACGGGGAGGTCACATCTCGGCCGACCACTGGCCGGATACCGGTCGGCGGGCATCCCGGCGGGCCATTCCGCCATCTAGTCCATCTGGTACGGAGAACGGAGCCCGGAAGGACTTTTTTGATGGCCAGCACCAACGCGCCCACCTCCCCGGAGGCGGCCGGGCGCAGCCGTGAACCGCTTCCCGCCCGGGACGTACGGCCCTGGCGGCGGCCGTGGCGAGGCCGGTGGCAGAAGTCCCGGCGGGGATCCTGGCGACGGCCCCGGCCCCGCCCCTGGCGGTCGCCCGAGGGGGAGCCGGCCTGGGCACGGCCCGCGCTGCTGGTCATCCTCGCGGTGGCGGCCCTGCTGTTCGTCTGGGACATCCAGCACAGCACCTACCACTCCTTCTACTCCGAGACCGCCCGGAGCATGAGCCTGAGCTGGAAGGGCTTCTTCTACGGCTCCTTCGACCCGGGGAACTCCATCACCCTCGACAAGGTGCCGGGCTTCCTGTGGCCGCAGGCGCTGTCCGTACGGCTCTTCGGCTTCCATCCCTGGGCGTTGACCCTGCCGCAGGTGGTCGAGGGCGTGCTGAGCGTGGCGGTGCTGCACCGCGCGGTACGGCGCTGGGCCGGCTTCCGGGCCGGGCTGCTCGCGGCCCTCGCCTTCACCGCCACACCGGTGATCACCGGGATGTTCCGTACCGACGTCGAGGACCCGGCTTTCACACTGCTCCTGCTGCTGGCCGCCGACGCGACCCTGCGGGCGGCGCGCGAGGCCCGGCTGCGGTCGCTGGTGGCGGCCGGGATCTGGGTCGGACTGTCCTTCCAGGCCAAGATGCTGGAGGCGTGGGCGGTGCTGCCGGCGCTCGCACTGGCCTACGGGGTGGCCGCTCCGGCCACCGCGCGCCGCCGGCTGGCGCACCTGGCGGTGGCGGGCGCGGTCTGCGTGGCCGTATCGGCGTCCTGGGTGCTGCTGGTGACCCTGACCCCGGCCGGGGACCGCCCGTATGTGGACGGTACGACCGACAACTCGGCCATCAGCCAGGTGGTCGGCTACAACTTCCTCAACCGCTTCTCCTCCCTCGGTATCAGCGCCGCGTCCACCGGCAGCGTCGGCACGTCCTCGATGGCCGGGATGCCGGCGTCGCAGGGCGGAGCCGCGGCGCCCACCGGCGACTGGGCGAAGATGCTCCGCGCGCCGCTGGCCTCGCAGACCGGGTGGCTGTATCCGGCGGCGGCGCTGGCGGCGGTGTACGGACCGGTCCGGCGGCGCGGCAGACCGCGTACGGACACGGTGCGGGCCGGCTTCCTGCTGTGGGGGGCGTGGGCGGCGGCGTTCTTCCTGGTGTTCAGCGCTGGGGCGGTCGGCACGCACATCTACTACCTGGGCATCCTGGCGGTGCCGGTCGCGGCGCTGTTCGGCGGCGGGACGGCGGAGTTGTGGCGCGGCTGGCGTGCCGACTCCCCGGCGGAGGAACGGGAGGGCGTCCGGCGGCGGGCCCGGACCTGGGCCCGGGCGTGGGCGCTGCCCGCGGCCGTACTGGCGACGGTGGCCTGGTCGGCGTTCATCGCGCACCGGTTCCCCGCGTTCCTTCCGTGGCTGGCCCCGGTCGCCCTCGCGCTGGGGGTGGCCGGGACGGCGCTGCTGCTGTTCCGCGACGGAGCCCGGCGGCGGCGACTGGCGGCGCTGGGACTCGGGGTGGCGATCGTGGGCATGCTGCTGCCGTCCGCGTCCTGGGCGTCCTCCGTGCTGGACACGACGTACGGGCACTCCGGGATGGGCGCGGCCGGACCGCTGACCCCGGCGGAGGTCGCGGGGCACCACCACCGGCCGGGCGCGGGCAGCGCCCTCGCCGAGGGGTCCACGAAGGGGGTCGCGGCTTCTTCGCCGGGCCCGGTGGTGAGTTCGTCGGACGGGCGCGGCGCCGGGAGGACGGGGCGCGGGCGGCATAGCGGCCACCCGTCGGCGGGGCTGAGGTCGGGATCGGGGTCCGGGTCGGGCCGGCGGGCGGCGGCGGCACGGGCGGCGCGGTCCGCCCGCGCTCGCTCCCTGGCCTCCTGGCTGGCGGAAGCACGGTGGCCGGTCACCGGATACACCACGCCCCGGGCCCTCAGCGCGGACCAGCTGCGCCTGCTCGCCTACACCCGGGCCCACCGGGACGGCGCCGCCTTCCTCTTCGCGACGACGAGCTGGCGGGAGGCCTCGCCCTTCATCCTGCTCAGTGGGGCGCCGGTCCTGCCCATGGGCGGTTTCACCGGCGCGGCGCCCACGCCCACGCCGGACGGAGTACGTCACCTGGTCGCCACCGGCCGGCTCCGCTTCTTCCTGCTCGGCGGCCCCGCCACCGCCGCCGGGCACGCCGCCGCGACCTGGGTGCGCGCGCACTGCTCCCGTGCGGGATTCCGGCCCGCCCAGCTCTACGTCTGCTCCCGGGCGACGGCGGGAGGCGCGGACCAGCACGCTTGACGCGTCCGTCCCGGCCTCCCGCCGCCGCCCCGCGCCGTCAGCTGCTCGGGCTCAGGCCTTCCGGCTCGCGGGACAACGATTCCTCCGCCGCCCGGGCGCGCGGGTCAGGGGCGAGCCGGGTCAGCGCGGTGTGGAGCACGAGGGCGGTGGCGAGGCCGACCGCCCAGCCGTAGTCGGCGAGCGGTTTGAGCACGGGGATCAGGCCGTCCGCCGGGAAGGGGCCGGTGCCGGGGGCCGAGTGGGAGCCGCCGATCGCGAGGACGCCGCCCACGGCGAAGGCCAGCACCGCCCGCCAGTTCCAGCCGGCGTCGTACCAGTAGCGGCCCTCGGCGCGGTAGAGGTCGGCCAGGTCGAGCCGGGTGCGGCGGATCACCCAGTAGTCGGCGATGAGCACGCCCGCCACGGTGCCCAGCAGACCGGCGACCGTGCCGAGCCAGGTGTAGATGTACGCCTGCGGGCTGGCGATCAGCTTCCACGGCAGGATGACGACGCCGACGCCCGCCGTGATCAGCGCGCCGGTGCGGAAACTGATCCTGCGCGGCGCCATGTTGGACAGGTCGAACGCCGGGGAGACGGTGTTCGCGGCGATGTTCACCGACAAGGTGGCGATCAGGATGGTGACCAGGGCGAAGAGGACCCCGGCCCAGTTGTCCAGCTTCGCCGCCAGCGCCACCGGGTCCCAGATGGCGGTGCCGTAGACCGCCTGGGAGCCGGAGGTCACCAGGACCGACAGCAGCGCGAAGGCGGTCATGGTGGTGGGCAGGCCCAGCGACTGGCCCCACAGCTGGGCGCGTTGGGTCGCGGCGTAGCGGGTGAAGTCCGGGATGTTCAGCGCCAGGGTGGACCAGAAGCCGATCATGCCCATCAGGCTGGGGAAGAAGACCTTCCAGAAGCCGCTGCCCCAGCCCAGCTGGGACGGCTGGTCGAGCAGCGGCCCGAAGCCGCCGGCCTTGACGGTCATCCAGGCGAGCAGGGCGAGCGCGCCGGCCAGGACGAAGGGGGCGGCCCAGTTCTCGAACCGCCGCACCGTCTCCATGCCCCGCGCGATGATGGCGATCTGGACCACCCAGAAGAGCAGGAACGACAGCCACTGGGTCCAGGGGTAGCCGCCGATGTGCCCGGCGCCGGCCCACCAGTCGCCGAAGAGCTTCCCGGCCAGCAGGAAGATGCCGGAGCCGCCGATCCAGGTCTGGATGCCGAACCACGCGCAGGCGACCGCGGCGCGGACCAGCGCGGGCAGGTTGGCGCCGCGGATTCCGAAGGCCGCGCGGGCGAAGACCGGGAAGGGAATGCCGTACTTGGGCCCGGCGTGCCCGGTCAGCAGCATCGGCAGCAGCACGACGACATTCGCCACGGCGATCGTCAGCACCGCCTGCTTCCAGTCCATGCCGAGGGCGACCAGGCCCGAAGCGAGCGTCCAGGAGGCGATGTTGTGGGCCATGCCGACCCACAGGGCGGCGAAGTTGTACGTGGTCCAGCGGCGCTGGGCGAGCGGGACGGGCAGCAGGTCCTTGTTGGCGTAGGGGCCTGCCGGAGCGGCACCGTCGGGGAGTTCGACGCGGTCGTCGGGGTCTCCGGGCCGGTCGGTCGGGGTCGTGATGGCGGACATGGCACAGTCCCTTCATACGAGGCGGGGACGAAAGGGGTGAACGGTGCCGTGCGGGGGGCCGCTCGATCCCTTCGGTCTTCCCATCGCCCAGCTCCCGCACGCACGACCGGCGCCCGTTCCTCCTCTTGCCGCCGTCGCCGCCGCCGTCGCCGCCGCCGCCGTCGCCCGTCCGCCCGCGGTCCGCCCGCCTCCCGCCCGCCGTCCGTCTCCTGTCGCCGCGTCAGGAGCGGGACGGCGGCGAGGGTCAGGCCGCGGGCCGCCAGCCGAGGGCCGGACCCAGCCGGGTGGCGATGTCGGTGAGGATCTGGATGTAGTCCTCGCGGTCGAAGGTGAAGGGCAGCGCGAAGGCGACCTCGTCGATCTCCCGGAACGCGGCGTGCGCGTGGAGCCGTTCGGCGATCAGCTCGGAGGGGCCGACGAGGTCGGGCGCGAACAGCATCCGGGCCGGCCCCTGCGGCGTGGCGGTACGCGGCAGCCGGCGGGCGGCGAACTCCTCGTACTTCGAGCGCTGTTCCGCCGAGGCGGTGTCGGTCGGGATGACGACGAGCCCCTGCGAGACGCGGGCGCGGTCGCCGTCCGGGTGATAGCCGCGGAAGGTACGGATGTGCGCGAGCTGGATCTCGGCGAAGTCCTCGGCCTCCTCGGCCTTGACCACGCTGCTGGTCAGGAAGTTCATCCCGTGCTCACCGGCCCACTGCGCCGACCGCAGGCTCGCCCCGCCGTACCACATACGGCCGCCCAGGCCCGGCGAGTGCGGCTGGACCCGGTCGGAGAACACCTCGAAGCCCTCGGTCCCGCTGAAGTCGGTGACGGCCTGGCCGCGTACGAAGTCCAGCAGCCGCCGCAGCCGTTCGTAGCCGAGGTCCTCGATGTCGGCGGTCTCGGGGTAGAGCGCGTGCTTGACCCGGTCGTAGTGCATCGGCGGGCCGGCGCTGATCCCCGGATTCAGCCGGCCCCCGGACAGGATGTCGACTGTCGCCAGGTCCTCGGCCAGCCGGAGCGGATTCTCCCAGCCCAGCGGGATGACGGCGGTGCCCAGCTCGATCCGGCTGGTGCGCTGCGAGGCCGCGGCCAGCACGGCGACCGGTGAGGAGATGCCGTATTGCAGGTGGCGGTGCCGCACCCACGCGCTGTCGAAGCCGAGCCGCTCACCCAGCTCGATGATCTCCAGCGTCGACTCGTGCCCCCGCCGGGGATCGGCCTCGTCGAACAGCCCGATGGTCAGGAACCCCAGCTTCCGCAGGGGTCGCGAGGTCAGCGGCACAGGATCCTCCATCGTCCACGGCGTCCTCCGCCGCATGCCGGCAGCCCGGGACGAACGGCCTGGACGACCGGCCCGGATGAGCAGTCCAGATGATGGCAGGTCGCTCCCCGGCCCGACCTGCCGACCCGGACCGGGGGATTCCGCCGGGCGCGGCTGTCCGGGCCGTCCGGGTGATCCGGGCCGTGCGTTGCCTTGGAGGCCTCCGCTGAGGCCTCCGTGGCCCCCGAAAGCATGCCGGGTACCCGGTATTGAATTCGGCGGGGTTTCCGGCTCCGGGGCGGGAATTACCCTTTGCGTCGTTCTCTGAAACCCCGGCCGGAAGCGCGCGGAAATGCCGGAGCGCGCTGGTGCGAGCCCCGCGCGTGCCGGTGGCGGGCGGCAGGAATCGCCAGCGGAATGCCAGGAAGCTTCACGGGGCAAAGGGTTGTTGCAGAAATGATCCAATGTCGATCAGTGCTTCATCGGTGTGGTCGTATCTGATGACTAATCCGATGGCCGTCTCTACGGTAATTGCGCGGCGTGCTGGTGATGACGCCCACCTGCCCCGAGATGAAGGTAGGAAGAATCTATGGCCCGACCTTTGCATTCCGGTGGATTATCCCGGCCGTCCTCGCGCCGGGCGGCCCTCGCCGCGACCGCCGTCCTGCTGGCCGTCGCGGCCGGCACCACCCAGCCCGCGACCGCCCGCAGCGCCGCCGCTCAACCCGCGACCGCCCGTACCGTCGCCCAGCCTGCCGCCGCCCGCGCGGCCGTCACCCCCATCACCGCGGCGGCCGGTACGTCCACCCTCTCCAAGACCGCGCGGAACCTCACCCACCCGGGCCAGTCGCCCGCCGAGCACGGCGACACCGTCAACTGGGCGGTGAGCTACCACAACGCGGGGCAGGGCGCCCCGGCCCCCGCCACGATCACCGATCCCGTACTGGGCGCCGGCACCGCGCAGTCCTACGTACCCGGTTCGCTGAAGGTCCCGCCCGGCTGGACGCCCTCGTGGTCCAGCGACGGGAGCGACTTCACCCCGGTCGACCAGGGCGCCGCCACCACCGCCGTCCGGGCGTCGAACCCCGAGGCGACCGCCGACGGCACCAGCGTGCGCGCTGACCTGCTGCCACCGGTCCAGGCCGGCGCCCGCTCCACCGGCGGCGACGGCTTCACCCCGATCCTGCACCGCACGGCCGCCGGGGACGTGGAGGCCTGGAACATCTACCACCACACCGGGCCGGCCGCCCCGCTCGTGGTCTGCAACGACCTGTCGGCCGGCCAGCCCTGCGCCGGAGGACCCTGGCCGCGTCCGCTCAACACCGCGTCCGGGCCGCTGGGCAGCGGCGCCACCGGCGACATCTTCACCACGCTCACCCCGCAGTACGTCGTCGATCCCGCCCGGCCCGGCGTCGTCTACTACCCGGCGGTCGCGGCCGGCGCCGTCGGCGTGGGCTGCCTCGACCTGGACGCGCGGGCCAACTGCGGCTTCACCGCGCTGCTCGCCTCCGGCGGCGCGCCGTCCAGCGCCAACGGCCTGGCCGGCCTCGTCATGACCGGCGGCGATCTCTACGGAGTCGCCAGCACCGGCCAGGTGCTGTGCCTGACCGTCGCCACCCGGACGCCCTGCGCGGGCCAGCCCTACGCGGCGATCGTGCCGCCCAACCACGACCAGCCGGGCGCCACGTACTCGCTCTACATGGGCTCCCTGGTGCTGATCGGCGGCAGGGTCTACGCCTCGTCGGCGCCGCAGACCTCGGGCTCGACGATCACCGGGCCGCCCGCGCTCGGCTGCTTCGACCCGGCCACCGGCCAGGCGTGCGCCGGCTGGACCACGCCCCACCCGGCGGGCCCCGACGCGAACTCCTACACGTACAACGCCTTCGCCTCCTACGACACGGCCGGCGACCCCAATGGCGTGTGCAGCGCCGACAGCAGCGGCGCGGCGCCCGCCACCCGTTGCTACGCGCTCGACGGCGGCCCGGCGCCCGCCGCGGCGACCGGCCTGGACGGTCTGCCCGGCGGTGTCCTCGTCTTCGACCCCGAAGTGGTGACCGCGGCCGGCGACACCCGCAGCTATTTCGCGGTCTGGGGCGGACCGCTGCCCGGCAACACCGTCTGCTACAGCTGGACCCACGCCCAGCCGTGCGCCGGATTCCCCGCCGCGGCCGGCCACCCGGCCGTCAACGGCGGTGTCACCCGCGACTACGGCTACTCCTACGACGCCACCACCCGGTGCCTCATCGGCCTCGGCGACGCCGGTGTCCTGTTCTCGATGGACCCGGCCACCGGCGCCTCGCCCTGTGTGCACAGCGGCGCCACGGTCGAGCTGCGGCCCTCGGCCTTCTACTGCGACGGCGGGCCGGGACACGTCCAGGGCTACACGCGGGCCCGGCTCACGGACTTCGACCTGTCGCACGCGGACCTGACCGCCTCGACCGTGTCGGTGACCGATCCCGGCGGCGGGGTCGTCGCGACTCCCGCGCTGCCGCCGTCCGGCGTCATCGACCTGTCCGGCGTCTCCGCCACCGACCACCCGGCGATCACCGTCACCGTCCAGCTCGTCCTCACCGGTACCGGCGACTTCACCGCCACCAACCACCCCGCCCTGACGGCTTCCTTCCAGGGCGACGACCCGCAGGTCTGCCTGCGCACGGTCGTCGCCCCCGACTGCGCCACCACCGCGGTCGCCGACACCGCGACCGGCGCCGACAGCACGGGAGCGCTGACCTCCGGCACCGTCTCCCTCGACATCGACCCGGGCGCGGCATGCCAGCCCCGGGTGACGGTGAACAAGGAGATCTGCACTGTCTCCTCGCCGCACGCCTGCGGGCCCGGCGGCGCCGGACCCTGGGCCAAGACCAGCCCGGTCGGCCTGCTCCAGCTCCTCGGCACCGCCTACTGGCGCATCACGGTCACCAACGCGGGCCCGGTCGACGCCGCGCAGGTCACCGTCGACGACCACAACACCCCGGCCTGCCACACGGCGGCCGGTACCTTCACCCTCCCGGCGGGAGCCACCCGGCAGGTCTACTGCAACGCGTTCCTGCTCGCCCTGCCGCTGAAGAACACCGCCACGGCCACCTTCACCGCGGCCCACTCCCCGCAGGGCACACCGCCGACCACCTCGGCCCCCTCCTCGGCCGTCGCCTGCTCGCTGCTCTGCGTCCTGGTCGGGGGCGACCGCTCCTGACCCTCCCCGGCCCCCGCTGATCCGGCCCCTCCGACGACCACCCGTCCCCGGCTCTCCCCGGGGGCGGGTGGTCCCGCGTCCGGCGGTCCCGGTCAGCCGGCCGGCGGACGGAAACGGCCGGGCCGCCGACCAGGAAGAACGGCGGGGCGTCGTTTCGCGACGCTCCCCGAACGTCCATGAAATCCCCCCGTCATGGTTTCAGGCTACGATCCGCTCCACACATGATCGGCAATGACCGTAGGCGCTTCGTCGCCGTGTCGGTTCCCGACCGTCCCGGGACGGTTCCCGGGGGCACTCGGCGGTCCTCGCCGGCATGGCTTCGCACCGCCTCCCCGGTCCGCACCGATGACGAAGGAGCTTCGCGATAGCGCTACGGATATGGCTCAGCAGCGCCGGGGTCGCCTCGACCCAGGTGATGCGGATGCTGCGCGAGAACCCGGACGCCGTGGGCGTCCACATCTACGGCACCAACGTGGACCGGGACGCCCCGGCCCTCTCGGCGTGCGAGGTGCGCGAGGTCGAGCCCCGGCACGTCGGCGACGACGAGTACGCCGCGTTCGCCCTCGACTTCTGCCGCCGGCACGGCATCGACGTCCTCATCCCGCCCAGACGCCTGGCCGCGCTCGCCGGACGGACCCGGGCCTTCGCCGAGATCGGCACGAGCCTGATGTGCTCACCCCCGGCCGCGATCGACGTACTGACCAGCAAGAGCCGTACGTACGAGGCGGCGCGGGCGGCCGGCGTGCCCGTACCGCCGTGGCGGCTCGTCTCCGACGCCGAGGGCTTCCGGGACGCGGTCGCCGAGCTGTCGGCGGACGGGGAGCGGGTCTGCTTCAAACCGGCCGGGGAGTATTCGGCCTTCGGCTTCCGGATCCTGGACGACCGGCCGCTGCGCATCCGCGACCTGCTGGCGCCGCCGGTACCGCTGGCCTCGGTGGGAGCGGTGACGGACGCGCTGAAGCGGGCCGCCGACGAGGGCGAGCCGATACCCGAGTTCCTGGTGATGCCCTACCTCGACGGGCCCGAGGTGAGCGTCGACTGCCTGTCCGCGCCCGGCGGCGCCACGCTCGCCGCCGTCGCGCGGTCCAAGCAGGGCCGCTACCGGCTGCTGCTCGACGACCCCGCGGTGACCGCGATCGCCCGTCGCCTGGTCGCCCACTTCGAACTCGCCTACCTCTCCAATGTCCAGCTCCGGCACCGCGACGGTGAGCCCGTACTCCTGGAGGCCAACCCCAGGGCCTCCGCGGGCATCTTCCAGACCGCCTTCACCGGGATGAACCTGCCCTGGGCCGCCGTACGCCTCCTGCTGCGCGGCGACACCGGCCCGCTGCCCCAGCCCCGGCTGGGCCTGCGGATAGCGGTCACCGAATCCGCCACCGAGGTGGAGGTCACGCCGGTCCCGCCCCGGGCCGACCGCCCTGTCCCGCTCCCCGACCCGATCCCGCCCCACGAGCCCGTGCGCGCGCTCACCGGACTCGACCGGAGCCGCCTCAGCCCGCAACGCCAGCCCGCGCCGGCCGAGGCGCTCGTGGGGGAAGCGCTCGTGCAGGAGGCTCTGGTGGAGGAGGCGACGGCGACGGTGGGATGAGCCCGGCGCGGACGCCCCGGTGCGGGGCGCTCACCCGGGCGGCGGAACCGGCGGGCGCCCGCCGTATTCGACGCGCGGGTCCGGACGGCTCGGCCCGTCCCGCCGCCGTCCGTCTCCCGGCCCGGGCCGGGGCGCTCGCTCCGGCATGCCGGGAGCGGCGCGGGGGCGGACGATCGGGGGGACGTCATCCGGACAGCGAAGGGATTCCTCGTGGCCACCACGCGCACCGCGCACACCGAGTGGGAAGGCGACCTGCTCCAGGGCTCCGGCGAGATCACCCTCGACTCCTCGGGAGTCGGCCACTACCCCGTGACCTGGTCTTCCCGCACCGAGGACCCGCACGGGAAGACCAGCCCCGAGGAGATGATCGCCGGCGCCCACTCCAGCTGCTTCGCGATGCATCTGTCGAGCGAGCTCGGCAAGGCCGGCACCCCGCCGACCCGGCTCAACACCTCGGCAGCGGTCAGCTTCCAGCCGGGCAGCGGCATCATCGGCATCCACCTCACGGCGGAGGGCCAGGTGCCGGGCATCGACGAGGCCGGATTCAACGCCGCCGCCGAGGAGGCGCGGGTCAACTGCTCGGTGAGCCAGATCCTCACCGGCACGACGATCACGGTCAGCTCGGCGCTCTCCTCCTGAGCCCCCGCCCCCGGCTCAGGCGCGGGAGTCCCCCGCGAAGTCGACGTCCGCGGTGCTGACCGTGCTGGCGGTCCGGCCGGGAGCCTGCTGATAGCGCCAGTAGAGATTGGTGTGCGCGATGACCTGGCCGGGCGGCGGCGCCCCGAACGCCGACAGGTCCTCGGTCGTGTGCGCGTCGTCCACCAGCGTCGCGTCGTAGCCCCGGGTTATCGCGCCGTGCAGCGTCGAGCGGACGCACGCGTCGGTCTGCGCGCCCGCGACGAGCAGCCGTCCGACGCCGCGTGCGGCGAGCACCGACTCCAGCTCGGTCTCCTCGAAGGAGTCGCCGTACGCCTTCTGCACCAGCGCCTCGCCCTCGCCCCGGACCAGCTCGGGTACGTACTGCCAGCTCTCGCTCCCGGTCGGGAGTTCCTCGCTGTTGTGCTGCACCCAGACCACCTCGACCCCGGCGGCCCGCGCCTTCGCCACCAGCTCGCCGATGTTCGCCACCACCCGGTCCCGGTCGTAGGCCTTCTCCACCACGCCGTTCTGCACGTCGATGACGAGCACGGCGGTCTTCGGTCGGCCGGCAAGCGTGGTCATGGGTCCCTCCCAGCGGGTCCGGATCGTCGTGCCGACGATGCTATGCGGCCCCTCTGACAACGGGCTCCGGGAACCGCGCCCGCCCCGCCCCGCCCGGCGCTCAGCCGGGCCGGGCCGCCGCCGCGCAGCTCACACAGGTGGTCGCCGCCGGGCGCACCGCCAAGCGCTCCACCGGGATCGGCTCGCCGCACACCTCGCAGCGGCCGTAGTCACCGCGCTCCAGCCGCTCCAGCGCCACATCCAGCTCGGCCAGGTGCTCGCGCGCCCGCGCCAGCATCGCGGCCACGTGGGCCCGCTCGAAGGCGGTGCTCGATCCTTCCGGGTCGTGCTCGTCGTCGACCGCCACCAGGGCGTTCGCCTCGACGATCGACTCGAAGTCGTGATCCAGCGCCGCGATCCGCGTGCTCGTACTCGCACGCTCGGCCGCCAGCCGCTCGCGGACGGACGCGCGCTCGCTCTCCGGAAAACCGTCATCACGGGATGAATCGCTCATTGGGACATCAACGTCGGCGCCGGGGGTCGGCATTCCGCGTTCCGTGCCTCGCGTCAGGAATCAGGAAGCAGGAATCAGGAAGTCGGCCGTGCCGAAGATCCCTGCCGCCGCCCGCTTGCCATAAGGTCGCCGCGTACGGGACCGGCGGCGCTGAGCGGGCCACCCGGCAGCAGGCTTTCGAGGCATCCAACCAGCATGTTCAGGAGTGCGCCATGAGCTTCATCAGCAAGATAGTCGAGGTCACCGCGAAGGGCTGGGAGGCGAGCGAGGAGGCCGTCGAGGAGTTCGCCGAGCACCGCCGCGCCGCGAAACTCTTCCTCAAGCTCGGTGTGGCCGTCTACGCCGAGCAGCGCCTGAACGGGTCGCACGTGCCGGTGGAGCGCATCCTGCTCGCCCTGGACGGTCACGCGGCCGAGCACGGGGACATGGACCTGGACCACCTGGAGGCGGCCCGCGAGGTGCTCGGCGACGAGTTCATCGCCAACCTGGAGAAGGAGCCCGCCGCGGACGAGCCCGCCCCCGCCGCGGCCGAGGCCGCCGAGGCGCCGGTGGTGGCGGCTCCGTAGCACCCGCCCCGTAGTACCGGATGTTCCGGCGCCGGCGGCGGCCAGCGACGCCGCCGGCAGCCGCCGCGCCCTCGCTTTACGCCGTCCCGGCCGGACCGGGCCGTCCCCGCCCGTACCCGGCCGTCCCGCCCGTCCGTGCCGCGCTCGCCGGGCACCCCCGTGCCGCCCGCGCGCCGCGTGTCAGCGGCGGACGGACCGCGGTCCCCCGAGCCTGGCCCACACCGCGTTGCCCCCGGTGAGCAGCGATCGCTCGACGCCCCAGCCGGCGGCCATGTGCTGGACGAGTAACAGACCCCGTCCGCCCTCGTCGTCCACCGCCGGGCTGCCGGGGACCAGGCTGTGCTTGACCGTGTCGTGGTCGTGCACCTCCAGGTGCACGGAGCTGTCCGGGGTGAGCCCGACGCAGCAGAGGAACCGCGCGCTGCGGGTGTGGCACACGGCGTTCGTGGCCAGCTCGGACAGGACGAGGACCGCGTCGTCGCGGGTCTCCTCGGGCACCTCCCAGGCGCGCAGCAGCGCGGCCGCCGCGGCGCGGGCGGCGCTCACGCTCTCCCGTCTGGCCGGGAGTTCGAGCCAGTGGACTCTGTCCCGGGGTGCCCCAGTGGGGAGTTGCGGGGAGGGCAGGGGATACGACGCGGCAAGGGGCACGGTTCGCCTTCCGTCAGCGGACGGGCGTGCTGGGCGTGGGGAGTTCGGAGCGGGGCGGTACTGGTCGGGCGCGGAGCGGTGCTGGGGCGGTGCAGGTCGGTGCGAGGGCGTGCGGATGCCGCCGAGGCCGGCCCGCTCGCGAACCGCGCCGAACCCTGGGGGCATTGTTGCTACTGGTGATGGAGTCCATGGCTGTGGCCCACGGGATCTATCAAGCTGACACTATGCTAGCTGGGCTCTTCAACCCGCAACCGTCTCTCTGATAATTTCATCTCGTACGTATCTGCCTGTTGCCATACGGCAGTTCGCCTATGGTTCTGTGCTGGTGACAGACACTCAGGAGGTAGGTCGTGAGCGAAGCCCGTCCGGTCGGCGGCACCAGCGCTCCCACCGTCCTCCGCATGATCCTCGGCCGGCGGCTGGCGGATCTGCGGGAGGGCGCCGGGGTGTCACTGGAGGGTGCCGCGAAGGTCCTGCGGGTGACGTCCCTGACGATCCGCCGGATGGAGAAGGCGGAGGTCGGTCTCAAGATCCCCTACGTCGAGAAGCTCCTGCAGATCTACGGCGCGGACCAGCGGGAGATCGACGAGTTCATCGACCTGGCCGAGCAGGCCAACCAGCCCGGCTGGTGGCACCGTTACCGGGATGTCGTCCCGGGATGGTTCACCGCCTATGTGAGCCTGGAGAGCGACGCCAGGACGGTCCGCACCTACGAACCCCACTACGTCACCGGGCTGTTGCAGACGGACGCCTACGCCCGCGGCATCCTGCGGGCCGGCTTCCCCCGCGACAGCGAGGAGGAGCTCCAGCGCCGGGTGGAGCTGCGGCTGCGCCGCCAGAGCCTGCTGGACAAGCAGGACGCGCCCACCTTGTGGGTGGTGATGGAAGAGGCCGTGCTGCACCGGCTGATCGGCGGCGCCGACACGATGCGCGAGCAGATCGACCGGCTCCTCGAAGCGGCCGAACTGCCCAATGTCACCATCGACATCCTGCCGTTCTCGGTGGGCGCCCATGTGGGCGCGTTCGCCTCCTTCACCTACTTCCGGTTCGACGCCCCCGAGTTGCCCGACGTCGTCTACACCGAGCTCCTGTCGGGGGCCGTCTACCTCGATCAGCGTCCCGACGTGGTCGCCCATCTCGAAGCGCACAACCGGATGTCCCTGCTGACCTCGTCAAGTGACAGCAAGACGCTCTTGAACCGCATGCGGAAGGAGTACACATGACGATCATCGACGATGGTGTCTACAACGGAATGCCCGCCTCCGAGCTGGGCGAGACAGGCTGGGAACGCCCCTGGAGCGGGACCAGCGGGGGCCAGTGCGTGGAGATGAAGCGGCTGGCCGACGGCCGGGTCGCGGTGCGGCAGTCGACCGATCCGGCCGGCCCCGCGCTGATCTACACGCCCGAGGAGATCGGGGCCTTCGTCACCGGGGTCAAGAACGGCCTCGCCGACCACATGACCGTCCCCCAGCCGTGCGGCGGCAGAACGGCGAAACGAAGAGCGCACCGTCAAGCGGCGCAGCACCCGCCCGCTTGACGCGGCACCACCGGCACCACTGGTACCACGAAGCACCGCCTGCTCGACGTAACACCGCCTGCTCCACGCACCCCACGAGCCGCCCGCCGCACGGACGGCGGCTCCGCGCAGATCGACGCACCAGGACTGGAGGGACACGATGACCGGTTCCCACGCCGCACGGGACATCGACACCAGCAAGCCGCATTCGGCCCGTATGTACGACTACTACCTCGGCGGCAAGGACCACTTCGACGTCGACAAGCAGGCGGCCGAGCGCGTCGCGTCGGTCTATCCGGGCATCTTCGTGTGCGCCCGGGAGAACCGCGCCTTCATGCACCGGGCCACCCGTGTCCTGGCCCGGGAGCACGGCATCCGGCAGTGGCTCGACATCGGCACCGGTATCCCCACCGAGCCCAATCTGCACCAGGTGGCCCAGGCCGTCGTCCCCCAGGCCAGGGTGGTCTACGCCGACAACGACCCGCTCGTCCTCAAGTACGCCGAGACCCTGATGCGGAGCACCCGCGAGGGCCGCACCACCTACATCGAGGCCGACGCCAACGACCCCGATGTGCTGCTCAACGCCCCCGAACTGGCCGAGGTCCTGGACCTGACGCAGCCGGTGGCCCTCAGCCTCAACGCGCTGCTGCACTTCATCACCGACGCCCAGGACCCGTACGGCCTCGTCCGCCGCCTCATGAGCGCCCTCCCCTCCGGCAGCGCCCTGGCCATCAGCCACTGCACCCCCGACTTCGACGCGCCGACCTGGGCCAAGGTCGCCCAGATCTACAACGGCGCGGGAACCCCGGTCCAGTTCCGCTCCAAGACCGAGGTCAGCCGCTTCTTCGAGGGCCTCGACCTGCTGGAGCCCGGCATATCGGTCGGCCACCGCTGGCGCCCCGACGTCGCCGTGAACAACGTCGACGAGGAGGTCATCACGGACGCGACGGTCAGTCTGTGGTCCGGGGTGGGCATCAAGCCGTAGCCGAGGGGGCATTCCGTCCGGGCAGCACCGCCGGCCGGCCGTCAGGTCAGGGTCGCGAAGACGATGAGGTTGTTCACCGGGTGGCCGTTGGCGTCGAAGTCGCCGTCGCAGGTGATCAGGCGGAGAGCGCGGGCGGTGGTGGGGCCGTAGACCTGCGGGGTCGGGAAGGACTTCTTGCTGACGCTTTCGGTGGCCGTGACGGTGAAGTGCTCGGTGACGCCGCGGGTGTTGGTGACGTCGATGTCCGCGCCCTCGGCGATCTTCCGCAGGTCGTGGAAGACGGCCTTGCCGAAGCGGGTGTCGTTGTGGCCGATGATGACGGCGGCGCCCACCTCACCGGGGACGGCGGCGCCGGTGTACCAGCCGGCGGTCATGCCCTTGTCGGCCGGTGGGACCTGGACGGTTCCGTCCGCGTTGAGGCCGAGCCTCATCAGCGGACTGGAGATCCCGACCGAGGGGATGCTGACCCGGGTCGGGTCCGCGGGCGGTCGGGTCGCGGAGGCCCCGGGCGAGGGTGTCCCGGGCGGAGCTGTCGCGGACGAAGGGGTGCCGGGCGGGACGGCCGCGGCCCGGACGACGGCCGGAGGGGTCGTCGCGGTGGTCGCCTCGGGGGCGGCCGAGCAGCCGGCCAGCGCGGTGAGGACCGCGGGGGCGGCGAGGGCGAGGCGGGCGAGGGTCGGCAGGGTGCCGAAGCGCCGTACCGGATGACGCGCAGGGGACACGGCGGGCTCCAGAGCGGGACGGGATGAGGACGCGGTGGCGCCGCCCGGCGGCGGGCGGCGCCACCGGCGCCGGGTCGGACGGCCTGGTCAGCCGTTGCCCCGCTCCGCCGAGCGGCGGCGCAGGACGAACGTGGTGCCGGCGCCCGCGAGCAGCAGGGCGGCGGTGGCCGAACCGGCGAGTGCGCCGACGCCGGTGCCGCCGCCGTTGTCCGAGGCGGGCTCCTCACCCGCGGCGACGGCTCCCCGTGGGAAGCCCTTCTTGGCGGCCTGGGCGGCGGCCACTTCCTTGGCCCGCAGGGCCGCTTCCTTGGTCCTCTCGCCGCTCCCGGCCTTCTTCGCGGCTTCGGCCTTCTTCTCGGCGTCCGCCCTCTGCTGGGCGGCGGCGGCCGTCGAGCCCGGCGTCGGGGTCGTGTCGGAGGCGATGGCCGCGGTGGCCGGGGCGAGCAGCGTGCCGACCGCGACAGCGGTCAGGACGGCGAGACGCAGGCGGAGATGACGGGACATGTACGGCTCCAGTTCCGGCCCGGCCTTGGTGGTACCTGGATGCCGACGCACACCAGGTTCCGGGCACGGCCCAAGACTGGCGACCGGATATGAAGAAGCTGTCAGGAAGTCGTGGTGATCGCATCAGGGCCGCCGGCCGCGGTCGGCAGCCGTACGGTGAAGGTCGATCCCTCCCCCTCGGTGCTCACCACGCCCGCCGTGCCGCCGTGGGCCTCGGCGAGTTTGAGGACGATCGCCAGGCCGAGGCCGCTGCCGCCGGTGCTCCGGCTGCGGGACTTCTCCGCCCGCCAGAAGCGGTCGAAGACATGCGGGAGGCTGTCCGCCGCGATACCGCTGCCGGTGTCGGCGACCTCCACGACCACCTCGTCACCGGCCTCGGTGGCGTACGAGCGCAGCGTCACGCTGCCACCGGGCGGCGTGTGGCGCAGCGCGTTGGAGACCAGATTGCTGACCGCCTGGCGCAGCCGCACCGGGTCGGCGTCGAAGAGCGGCGGCCGGGGGCTGCCGGGCGCCGGCCGGGAGACCGTCAGCGTGACGCCCGCGGTCTCGGCCGGCCCCTGGTAGACCGCGGCGACCTGGCCGAGGAGGTCGTCGACGCGTACCGGCTCCCGGTGCAGGCGCAGCACCCCCGCGTCGGCCGCCCCCAGGTCCTGCAAGTCGTTGATGATGTGCTGGAGTTGCACCGCCTCCTCCAGCAGCGAGGAGACGAAGGCCGGGTCGGGCTCGGCCAGACCGTCCTGCGCCGCCTCCAGCCAGCCGCGGATGTTGCTCAGCGGGGTCCGCAGTTCGTGCGCGACGTCGCTGGCCATGACCTTGCGCTGCTCCTCCAGCCGGGCGCGGTGCGAGGCCATGTCGTTGAAGGTGGCGGCCAGCCGTCCGATCTCGTTGTCGGAGCCGACGGGCACCGGCGCCGAGTCCAGACCGTCGCGCATCCGCTGGGCGGCGCCGGTGAGCGCGTGCAGCGGGCGTACGAGCCGGACGCCGGCGATCACGGAGGCGCCGACGGTGAGCGCCAGGACCAGCGCCGTGACGGCGGCGATGCGCGCGGTGTTGGCCGGGGAGAGATCGAATCCGGGCACGCTGACGGCACTGGAGTAGTCGATGAACAGCAGCGCGGGCGGCGCGACATAGGCGGTGAGCTGTTCGCGGCGGGCGCTGTCGACGCAGGCGGCGACGGCCCGGTCGTCGGCGCTGTTGCGGGCCTCCGGCAGCTGTCCGAGCTGCCCGGCGGCCTTCTCCTTGGCCATCCTCGCCGCGGCCATCTGCCGCAGCGAGGCCGCCTTCTCGGCCGCGGCGTCGGCGGACCGGGAGGACCCGGGGGGCCCGGCGGAGCCCGGCGAGCCGGGGGAGGCACCCGGCCACGCGAGTTCGGCGGCCGTCTGCCCGTAGCCCCGGTCCCAGGACAGGTCCACATTCAGCTTCACGCCCGAACGGCCCTGCCGTTTCAGGCAGGCGTCGGCGAGCTGGTCGAGGGCGTGCAGGGCTTTCTGTTCGGTGGGGGTCGGAGTGACCGGCTCGCTCGCGAGGCACTTCACCTCCATCGCCCGGTCGGTGTAGTTGCTGACGAACGTGATGTCGGGCCGCCCGCTGGGGCTCTGCACGATGTCGGCCGCGATGCCCTCGCTGTTGAGGCAGTCCACGCTCCTGGCGGTGGCCTGCCGCAGGTCCGCGCGTTCCTTGGCGGGCAGCAGGAAGGGCCCGACGGCGCGCGGATCGACGCGGTCCGCGCCGGCGGAGGCGGCGTCGGGCACCAGCGCGGTGTCCACGGACAGCGGGTCGACGACCGCCGAGGCCTGCGACGGCAGCGGGGCGGCGGCCGCGACCCCGCCGGCACCGGAGCCGGCGGGGTCCGCGGCCGAGTCGAAGATCGGCCGCCGGTCCTGGGTGGTCAGCGCGATCCGGCGCTGGGACTGGCGGGCGAGCTTCCGTACCTCGTCGCCGATGCCCTCCCAGCCGGGGTGGGTGGCCGCGTAGCCCAGCAGGGTGTTGTAGATCTTGGCGTCGGCGCTGAGATTCTGCCCCTGCTCCTGGCGGATCGCGCCGGAGGTGGTCTGCACCGCGAGCCAGGCGGTGGCCGCGACCGAACACGAGGCCACCAGCGCCGAGATGGTCAGCAGCCGGCCGAGCAGGCTCTTGCGGAGCGGCAGCCGCGCCCGCGCGTCACGACGAGGCACGGCGCACGTTCTTCGCGGGGTCGGTCAGCTTGTAGCCGACGCCGAAGACGGTGAGCAGCCGGGCCGGCCGCCGCGGTACGTGCTCGATCTTCTTGCGCAGATTGAGGATGTGCACATCCACGGTGCGGTCGCTGATGTACTTCTCGAAGCCGTGCAGTTCCTCCAGCAGCCGCTGCCGGGTGAAGACCCGGTCGGGCTCGGCCGCCATCGCGGCGAGGATACGGAACTCGCCGGGTGTGCACACCACCGGTCTTCCCCCCACCGACACCTCGTGCCGGGCCGGATCGACGCGGAGCGCGCCCACCGCCAGTGCCGTGTCCTCGGCGGCGGCGGACCCGGGGCCCGGAGCCGCGCCGCCCGACCGCCGGTTGCGGCGCAGCAGCGTACGCACCCTGGCCATCAGCTCACGCGGGCTGAACGGCTTGGTCATGTAGTCGTCGGCGCCGAGATCGAGGCCGAGCAGCAGATCGTCCTCGGCGCTGCGGGCGGTCAGGATCAGCACCGGCACCTCCCGGCGTTCGGCGCGCAGGATCCGCACCACGTCGAGGCCGTCGGCCCTGGGCATCATCACATCGAGGACGAGGAGGTCGGGTTCCGCGCTCCGGACCGCGTCCAGCGCCGCGCGGCCGTCCTCGACGACCGTCACCCGGTGCCCCTCGTGCTCCAGATAGCGGCGCACCAATTCGGCCTGTTTCGCGTCGTCTTCGGCGACCATGATGTCTGCGCACACGCCGACGATCGTAGCCAGCACGGGCTCCGGACGGGGCGGCCCGCAGGCCCTCTTGTTGACGTGAGCTTGTCAGAATACCGTCGCTTTCACCGCTTTGCGCACAGCAGGCGGCGAAGCGATCACGCAACTCGCACGTCTCCGCCACCCGTTACAGGAGGCAGTAGCTTGCGCATCCCCTTCTCCCCGGCGGTCCGCCGCGGCGCACTCGCCCTCACCGCCGTGGCGGGGCTGGCCCTGTCGGGCTTCGCCCTGGCGCCGGCGGCGGGCGCCGCGCCCACGGCGCACAGCGGCCCCGCGGCAGGCGGCGCCACCGCCGCGGGCCCCCTCACCACCGCGCGTTCCTGCGCCCGCGCCACCCGACCGGGCATGATGGCCTGCCTGGCGCTGAAGGTCACCGGCGGCGTCAACACGCTTGCCCGGTCGACCGGTTCGGTGGGTCCGGCGGCGGCCCCGGCCGGCTACGGTCCGGCCGATCTGCACAGCGCCTACGCCCTGCCCACCACCGGAGGTGCCGGCGCCACAGTCGCGATCGTCGACGCCTACGACGACCCCGACGCCGAAGCGGACCTGAAGACGTACCGCCTCGCCTTCGGCCTGCCCGCCTGCACCACGGCCAACGGCTGCTTCCGGAAGATCGGCCAGAACGGCCCGCTGCCAGGACCCGACGCCGGCTGGGCCGAGGAGATAGCCCTCGACCTGGACATGGTCAGCGCGATCTGCCCGCAGTGCCGCATCCTGCTGGTGGAGGCGAACTCGGCCTCGGTGGCCAATCTCGGAGCGTCCGTCAACACCGCGGTCTCGCTCGGCGCGAAGTACGTCTCCAACAGCTACGGCGGCGGCGAGTCGTCCGCCGACCCCTCCTACGACAGCGCCTACTTCAACCACCCGGGCGTGGCGATCACCGCCAGTTCGGGTGACGGCAGCGCCGGCGTCGAGTACCCGGCGGCCTCGCGGTATGTCACCGCGGTCGGCGGCACCACGCTGATCAGGTCCAAGCTGCCGCGCGGCTGGTCCGAGACGGCCTGGTACGGCACCGGTTCGGGCTGCTCGTCCTACGACGCCAAGCCGGTCTGGCAGACGGACCCGCTGTGCGCCCGGCGGACGGTGTCCGACGTCGCCGCGGTGGCCGACCCGGACACCGGGGTCGCGGTGTACGGCACTTACGGCGGCGACCCGGGCTGGGAGGTCTTCGGCGGTACGAGCGTCTCCGCGCCGATCATCGCGGCGGTCTACGCGCTGGCCGGCGTTCCGTCGGCGGGTTCCTCCCCCGCGTCCTTCCCCTACGCCCACCCGGGCGCGCTCAACGACGTGGTCAGCGGGTCCAACGGTTCCTGCGGCACGTATCTCTGCAACGCCGGTCCCGGCTACGACGGCCCGACCGGACTGGGCACCCCCAACGGTGTGACGGCCTTCCAGGGCTGAGCCGGGGGCGGCCGTCGTCGCCGTTGCCCGTCCGCTGCCGTCGTGCCGTTGCGGCGCCGCAACGGTGGCGCGGGCGGGCACTCTGGTGGGCGCCGGGGTGATCAGCCGCGGCAGTCACGCGCGGCGACCGCCGCCGGTGAGAGGTGGCCCGATGGGCGAACTGCGGCCGCTGGCCGAGGACTTGAACGACGACTGCCGGCAGTTCGCCCAGGCGCTGCGTACGCTGTTCGCCGGGCTGGAGGTGTCGGTGCGCCGCTACGCCGCCCGGCACTACCGCGACGCCGGTACGGTCTCGCGCTATCTGAGCGGCGTTCGCGTACCGCCGTGGAAGTTCGTCGCCGACCTGTTCGCCGACCTCGCCACCGATCACGGTGCCCCGGCCACACCCCTGACCGTCGACCGGGTCGGCGAGTTGCACCGGCGCGCGGTCCGGGCCACCATCCGCCCGGCGCACGGAGTGGAGATCCTGCGGCGCCAACTGTCCGAGGCCGACCGCGAGTCACGCCGCGCCACCGAACGGGAGGACCGGCTGGGCGGCGCGCTGCTGGACCGCCAGCACCGTATCGCCGACCTCGAAGTACGGCTGGACGTGCTGGAGACCCGGTGGGCGGCCGAACGCCCGCGCCACGAACCGCTGATGACCGAACCGGACAGCGCCGAGGATCTGCGGGCCGAGCGCCAGCGGCTGAAGGACCAGGTCAAGACGCTGGAGGCCGATCTGGAGGAGGCCAGGCTGCGGGTGATGCTCGCCGAGTCCCGCTGCGACGTCCTGGAGCGCCAACTCGCCCTCGTCGACGAGCCGCTGACCGCGCTTCCGCCGGACGGTGACGACTCCGGCGCCGCGGCGGTGGCGGTCGCGCCCGGCCGGACTCCGGCGCGAATCCTGGCCGTTGACGACCAGCGGCCCAATCTGCTGGCGCTGGGCGCCGTACTGGCCGGGCTGGGCCACGAGGTCGTCACCGCCGACTCGGGCGAGGCCGCGCTCAAGGTGCTGCTGGACAGCACGGGCTTCGCCGTCATCCTGCTCGACGTGCAGATGCCGGACATGGACGGCTACGAGACCGCCATCCACATCAAACGCCGGGCCCGCACCCGCAACATCCCGATCATCTTCCTCACCGCGATGGACCGCGACCCCTCGCACATGTTCCGCGGCTACACGGCCGGCGCCGTCGACTACCTCGTCAAGCCGTACGACCCCTGGATCATCCGGGCCAAGGTCGAAGCGTTCGTCCAGCTGTACCTGGAGGCCCGCGGCACACGGTGAGGCGGTGGGTGCGGCGGCTCCGCGCCTGCTGGGAGAGAGCCGCGACGCGGTAAGGCGCTCGTGCGGCGGCCCGCCGCCTGCTGGGAGGGGGCCGGGATGCGGTGAGCGGGTGGGTGCGGCGGCTCCGCGCCTGGCGGGAGAGAGCCGGGACGGAGAAAGCCTGCCTGTTCGACGGCCCCTGCGCGTGTTGGGAGAGGGCCGCGACGGGGTGAGCCGGCCGGTGCGGCGGCTCCGCGTCTGCTGGGATGAAGCTGCGAGGCGGTGAGGCGTGGGCTCGGCCGACCTGCCGCCAGGCGGGAGAGGGCCGCGACGGGGTGAGTCGGTCAGCGCGGCCGCCCCGCGCCTGATGGGACGGAGCCGCGAGGCGGAGCCCGTGGCGTTCGCGCGATGTTCGCCCGGCGGCCATCCGCCGCGTCGCCGGCGAGGCAGCGGATGGCCGCCGGCGCGGGGCGTTCCCCCGTTTTCCGAGGGCGCGGCACCCGGTCGACAGGCCGGTCCGCGGGAGCGGCGGCGCCGCGAAGGACGGCGCCCTTGCGGCGTTCATCGGACGGACATCGGGCGGTCGGCGGGTGGGCACCGGGCCCGGGCATCAATGGGCGCGGGCTCCGCCCGCGATTTCCCGCCACGCCGGATCCGACCACCGGAAGTTGTGACTCTGTCATGGACACCTCACTGCCGACCCGCTCCTACGTCACCTCCATCGCCTCCACCCAGGAGGAGATCCGCGCCGCCCAGCGGCTGCGCTACCAGATCTTCGCCGAGGAGAAGGGCGCCGTCCTGCACACCCCGCTCCCCGGCCACGACATCGACGAGTTCGACGAGTTCGTGGACCACCTCGTCGTCACCGAGCGCACCAGCGGGGAAGTCGTCGGCACCTACCGGCTGCTGCCGCCCGGCCGCTCCCCCCGCCTCTACTCCGACGGCGAGTTCGACCTCGGCGCGCTGAACGGCCTGCGGCACTCCCTGGTCGAGACCGGCAGAGCCTGCGTCCATCCGGACCACCGGGACGGGACGGTGATCAACCTGATGTGGTCCGGGCTGGCCCGCTACGTCCTGCTGTCCGGCCACCGCTACCTGGCCGGCTGCGCCTCGGTGCCGCTGGACGACGGCGGCCAGACCGCCGCCAACGCCTGGCTGCTGGGCACCACGAAATACGCATGCCCGCCCGAGCTGCGGGTCCGCCCCCGCGACCCCTGGACGCCCCCGCGCACGCTGACCGGCGCGGCCAGTCCCTCCTCGCTGCCGCCGCTGCTGCGCGGCTATCTGCGGGTCGGCGCCTGGATGTGCGGGGCGCCCGCGCACGACCGGGACTTCGGGGACGCGGACTTCTTCGTCCTGCTGGACCTGGAGCGGATGAACGAGCGCTACCGGCGGTACTACCTCGGCGAGGACCTGTGAGCGCGAGCGCCTGGGCCGCGGTCTCCCCCTGCACGGAGGCGTGCGTCACCGACGACCGGCCGGCGGCGGGCGCCGGGGTGGGCCGGGCCGTGACGGGACGGCGTTACGCGGCCTTCGTCGCCACCCTCGCCGGAGCGGCGGCGGCCGGGAAGCGGCTGGGGGAGGGGGAGGAACTGCGACGGCGCGCCCGCACGCTGCTGGCCGACCTCGACGTCTCGCTGCGGTGCGACACGGAGCGGCTCTCGGCGCCGGCGCCCGACGGCCGGACCGGCACGCTCGTCGTGGCCAACCACATCTCCTGGCTGGACGCGCTCGCGCTGCTGGCGGTGCAGCCCGCCACGCTGCTCGCCAAGCGGGAGGTGGGGCAATGGCCGGTGATAGGAGAGCTGGTACGCCGGGCGGGCACCCGTTTCATCGACCGCGACGGCCTGCGGGGCCTGCCGGACACCGTGCGGGAACTGGGCGCGCTGCTGCGCTCGGGGGAGTCGGTGGTCGTCTTTCCGGAGGGCACCACCTGGTGCTCGGCGCCGGGGGGACCCTTCCGCCGGGCCACCTTCCAGGCGGCGATCGACGCGGGCGCCCCGGTGCGGCCGGTCACGCTCAGCTATGAGTGCGACGGCGCCCCCAGCACGCTCCCCGCCTACGTCGGCGACGGCAGTTTCGTGGCGTCCTTCCGCCGCGTCGCCGCCGCCCGCGGCCTGTCGGTGCGGGTCACCCCGCACCCCGCGCTGCTCCCGGCCGGCCACGACCGCCGCTCGCTGGCGGCTCTGGCCTACGCCGCGGTGTCGGGGCCGGACCCGGCCTCCGGGGCGCGGTCGGAGGGCGCCCGGTGATCTCCCGTACACGACGTGCGCCGACCTGCTGACGCAGGTCGGCGGACGTACGGCTCGTGGGTGCCAGGGCCGGCTTAGTAGGGGCCGTTCACATTGTCGATCGAACCGTAGACGTGGTACGCGTAGTTGCACGCGGCGGTGATGTTGGCGACCGGGTCGTAGACGTTCATCGAGGTGCCCGGCACGTGGTAGGCGTCGAACGTCGACTGGATCGTCTGCAGCAGGCCCATGGAGGGGTGGCCGGCCGCGGCGTTGGAGTCCCACAGGTTGATGGCGTTCGGGTTGCCGCCGGACTCGCGCATGACGTTGCGCTGGATGCCGTCGTAGCTGCCCGGGATGCCGTTCTGCGCCATGATCGCCAGCGAGTGCTTGATCCAGCCGTCCAGGTCGTCCGTGTAGGACTGGCTGCTCGCGGCGGACGTGCTGGTCGACGCGGTGGTCGGCGCGGCCGACGTCTTCGCCGAGGCCGTGGAGACCGTCGTGCCGGCGGACGTGGCGGACGACGTGCCGGACGACGCGGCGGGCGAACCGGTCGGCAGCGTCAGGACCTCGCCCGGGTAGATGGTGTACGGGCTGGAGATCTTGTTGGCCGACGCGATGGCCGGCCAGTCACCGGGCGTCTTGTGGGACCGGGCTATGCCGAACAGGGTGTCGCCGGACACGACGCTGTACGTGGGGGTGGTGGTCGACGCGGGCTTCGTGCCCGCCGTCGACGGCGAACTCGGCGAACTCGGCGGGGCGCTCGCGGCCTGCGCCGTGCCGGTCACGACCGCACAGGTCAGGGCGGCGAAGGTGCCGACGACGACGGCGCTGCGGGTGGAGAGCAGGCGCGGCCTCATCGAGCGGCTGGAGACGTGCTTGGACATGGTGCGGACCTCTTCCAGGATTGCTTGTCCGCAGGTGCCGGCCCCCCCCTCGTCAATCCGACCCGCATTTCGTTTAGCGGTGTTCTGCGGCGAGCACATTGTTAGCAGCCCATAAATGCCTGGACAATTGCCCTCTGTGCTAAGCCGGTTAGTAGCCGCCTTTGCGCCCTGCCCAATTCCGGCTGGAAATCCGGGCGGTCGGCGAGCCGATACGGCACTACCCGCCTTCGTAGGTGATGTACGTCCTATGCCGCGCATCACACCCAACGGCCCGAAAAGGACGCTCCAGGGGTCGTGGAAACGGCGGACAAGGGCCGGAAAAGCCCTCGGAAGGCAGCGGTACGCCGGGTGCCCATTTATCTTTTACCTGAATAAATCGGACATAAAGCGTGCGGTTTTCCGGCCGCGCGCCCCGCCCCCCGGGCCTGCCCGGCCCCCGCCCCGGGCGGGCGTACCTGATTGGCCGGTACGGCGGCCCCGCCCCGCTGGGAAGGATCTCTCTGCACGGGCACCGGACCACCAGCCCCCGAAAACCGAGACCGCGACACGAACGGACCCTTCATGTCCCATCATCTCGACACGCCTCTGGCGGCACAGAACGGCCAGCTGTACATCGACGACCTGTTCGTGTTCCCCGGCGAGGGCAGCACCGTGTTCGTCATGGACGTCAACTCCAACATCACCGGCGTCTTCGCCGAGCCGGGCTTCCACCCCGAGGCCCGCTACGAGTTCAAGGTCCACTTCGACGGCGCCGACGTCGAGACCCTGACCTACCGGTTCTCCTTCGGCGAGCCCGGCGTCGGCGGCCGGCAGGCCCTGCGCCTGCACGTCCTGACCGGTGACGAGGCGCGCGGGGACTCCGCCGAGGGCGAGGCGGTGCTGGAGGGCCGTACTGGCGAGACGGTCGCCGCGGGCGGCACCCGGGTCTGGGCCGGGCGGATCGCGGACCCCTTCTACATCGACCTGAACCTGCTGGGCATCATCAATGAGGCGGTGGCGAAGGGGACCGCGGTGGACCTGTCGTCCTGGCGCCCGCAGAAAGCGGAGAACACCTTCAAGGGCACCTCGGTCGAGACGATCGTGCTGGAGATCCCGCACGACCACCCGCAGCTGCGGCCCGGCGCCCGTACCGGAGTGTGGTGCGCGACGAAGCTGGCCACCGACGCCGGCGGCTGGCGGCAGATCAACCGCGCCGGGCACCCGATGATGTGGCCGATCTTCTGGCCGGGCGACACCGACTTCTCCAACCCCGCCAACACCCGGCACCCCTCCGAGGACCTGGCCGCGGTCGGCGGGCTCATCGCCGGCCAGGTCGCCGCGGTCGTCGCGGCCACCGGCACCTCGGCCGACCCGCAGGGCTACGGCGAGACCGTGTCCCGTCAGCTGTTCCCCGACGTGCTGCCCTACGTCGTCGCCACCCCCGCCAGCTACGGCTTCGCCACCCGCAACGGCCGCACCCACGCGGACAACGCCCCCGAGGCGATGCTCTCCCTCGTGACGAACATGGCCGTCCCCTCCGGGCTCACCCCCTCCGTCGCCAAACAGGCGCGGACCGGGGAATTCCCTTACGTCGTCCCCGAATGAGCGTGGCCGGCGAACACGAGTGAGGCCCGCGAAAGGCCCTGCCGGACGAAGACAAAGGCCCGGGTCCACGACCCGGGCCTTTTCCGCGCGGCGCATGCCGGGAATCGAACCGGCCGCGTCCGGACCGGAATTCGGGATGTCCTCCCCGGTGCCGGTGGACACTCGCCCACGGTGCGCTCGGCATGTCCCCCTATTCACACCGCTATTCACCTGCGGGAGCCGGTCCCGGGCCGGACGCGCCTGCGGGTGTGCCGCTTATCCCCCGGGCGCGTAGTGCCGGGGGTCGTCGCGGCGTCCGACCGGCGGCAGGTTCCGCCGCGGCGTCTCCACCGGGGGGACGGACAGGCCGCGCGCCCGTCGCCAGGCGGCGCGGGCGCGCGGGTGGTAGCGCCGCTCGAACGGCACCAGCCGCCAGCCGGCCGCGACCGTACGGCCCAGCAGCCGCAGCGCCAGCGCGCTCCGCCGCGACCAGCGGTAGCCCAGCCGGGCCCGTACCACCGGCGGGTACATCCCGACGGTGAGCCATACGAAGGACCGCGTGACCGGGACGCGGACCACGCGCCACCCGGCGTCCGGCAGCCATCCCAGCGCGGGCGGCTTGCCGATGCGCCGGAGGTCCAGCACGGCCCGGGTGGCCCAGTTGTCCTCCAGCACCTCGGCGCACATCCGGTCGAAGTAGGCACGGAAGCCGCGCCAGTCCGCCGGGGCGGGGCGGTCGCTCACGCCGTACAGCCGGTACCACTGGAGGCTCTCGGCGTAGAGCTGCTCCTTCTGGCCCTCCGTCAGCGGGCGGCCGAAGTACTCGCACACGAGCACCGGCACCATGACGAAGGTCGCGTGCGACCAGAAGAAGGTGTCGGGGTCGAGCGCGTGGTAGGGACGGCCATGGCGGTCGGTGCCCTTGACGGTGCGGTGGTAGTCCCGCACCGCGCGTGCGGTGCGGGCCGCGTCCGGGCCGTCGTACACCACGCCGGCGATCGGGTAGAGCGAGCGGAACAGCCGCTCCCAGCGTTCGTCGAAGAACCGCGAGTGCTCCTCGACGCCGGCGCCGAGTCCGGGATGCATGTTCTGCATCGACCCGGCCCACAGGCTCAGCAGCATGCCCCGCCAGTCGCTGAAATACCGCCAGGCCAGCGACGTGGGGCCGAGTGGCTCGGGCACGGAATTCCGCTTTCTCCCGCGGACGGTGTGAGCGCGAGGCTAGCGCAACAGCGGTGTCCGGACGAGGAGTCGACCGCGTTGGCGCCGGGAAAGCAACAGATCCAGACAGCATCGGGAGGCTGGAAAAAATGAAAGCAACAAATATTGACGCAATCGACCAGCGCGCGTAGCTTCCGTGCCAGTCGTCGGGCAGTGGAACGGCACTGCCGCCCGGACGAGTCACAGCTCCCTCCCCCCATCCAGGAGCACACCATGCGCGCAACGAGATCTGCCGCCGCACCAGACGCCCAGGGCGCCGCGGCACCACCCGCTCTTCGCTACCGACGGGCCTTACTGTCCGCCGTCGCGGCCCTCGGGCTGCTCCTCGGCGCCATCCTCAGCCTCCCGAACGCGGCCCAGGCAGCGGGCTCGCTGCCCTGCGACCTCTACGCCGCGGCCGGCACCCCCTGCGTGGCCGCGCACAGCACCACCCGCGCGCTCTTCTCCTCCTACAACGGCCCGCTGTACCAGGTCACCCGTGCCTCGAACGGCGGGACCGCCGACATCGGGCTGCTGGCCCAGGGCGGTTACGCGAACGCCGCGCAGCAGGACTCCTTCTGCGCGAACACCACCTGCCGTATCTCGAAGATCTACGACCAGACCGCCCGCCACAACAACCTCACCCCCGGGCCGGCGGGCACGGCCGGCATGGGAGCCGACCGCGGCGCGGACGCGAGCGAGCTCTCGGTCACCGCCGGCGGCCACAAGGTCTACGGCATCTGGATCTCGCCGGGAGTCGGCTACCGCTCCACCGGGGCCGCCTCCGGCGTGGCGGTGAACGGCCAGGCCGAGGGCGCCTACATGGTGGCCAGCGGCACCCATGTCGGCTCCGCCTGCTGCTTCGACTACGGCAACGCCGAGAGCACGCCCGCCGACACCGGCAACGGCCACATGGACGCGGTGAGCATCGCCACCACCTGTTATTTCGCGCCGTGCAACGGCACCGGTCCATGGGTCGAGGCCGACATGGAGAACGGCATGTTCCAGGGCGACAACGGTTCCAACACCGCCAACGCCGGCAACAAGAGCGCGTTCGTCACGGCGGTGCTCAAGAACAACGGGCAGACGACGTACGCGCTGAAGGGCGGCAACTCCCAGTCCGGCGGGCTGTCCACCTGGTGGAACGGCGCGCTGCCGACGCGGGGCGGCTACCAGCCGATGCATCAGGAGGGCGGCATCATCCTGGGCACCGGCGGTGACAACAGCAACTGGAACATGGGGACGTTCTTCGAGGGCGTGATGGTCGCCGGCTACCCGACCGACGCCGTCGAGAACTCCGTCCAGGCGAATGTCGTCTCGGTCGGCTACTCCGGGGAGACCAACGTCCCCAACGGCCCGCAGGGGCAGATCACCGGCCCGGGCGGCCAGTGCGTCGACGTCGCGGCCGACGACACCGGGGTGAACGGATCGGCCGTCCAGCTGTGGAACTGCCAGTCCTGGGCCGAGGACCAGTTCTGGACGCACAACGCCAACGGCTCGCTGAGCACGATCGGCCGCTGCCTGGACATCAACGGCAACGGAACCGCGGCCGGCACCAAGGTCGAGCTGTGGGACTGCAACGGGGTCGGCGGCCAGGTCTGGAACCAGCAGTCGGACGGCTCGCTGCTCAATCCGCAGTCCGGCCGCTGCCTGGACTCACCGAGCGGCGCCACCGCCAACGGCACGCGGCTGCAGATCTGGGACTGCAACGGCACGGCGGCCCAGAAGTTCGCTCTGCACTGAGTCGCTGCTGAGGGCCTCTCACCGAGCCCTGCGGGGCCGTCGCACCGCGGCGGCCCCTCGCGGTGCTGTTCCCGGGAACGGAGGTGTACTCACTCCTCGCCAGAATAAATATATATCGTAGTGGGGGGCTTGCGGCAAGACCCCCGTCGTACCGCAGAATCGCTGGCCGAGGCCGGAAGCCGCCCACTGCCGCGTCCCGCTGTCCTCCTCACCCCGTTGTCCGATCGAGTGCCCGATCAATTGCCCGGTCAATTGAGGGTCCTGAGTCCATGGAGCAAGCGTTGGCCCCTCCGTCGTCGTCACCGTCGTCCCCGTCGTCGCCCCGGTCCTCCTCGTCACCCTCGTCACCCTCGTCGCCGTCCGGCGCCGGGTCCGCCGAGGACTGGCGGGCCGCGGAGCTGCGGGCGGAGAACGCCTACGTCGGCAGGCTGTACGACCGCTTCGAGGCCCAGCGCGAACTCGCCACGGCCCGGCTGCGCGAGATCCATCTCCAGGACCGGGGCGGCACGCTCCAGTCCCGGATGGAGCGCGACATGCTGGAGATCCACCACACCCGGCGGCTGTCGGAGCTCTACGCCGCTGAGTACGGGCTCTGCTTCGGCCGGATCGAGGGCGCCGACGGCGAGCGGCGGTACATCGGCCGGATCGCGCTGGCGGACGAGGACCACGAGCCGCTGCTCATCGACTGGCGGGCGTCGGCCGCCGAGCCGTTCTACCGGGCGACGCCCGCCGCGCCCGACGGGGTGGTGGCGCGGCGGCACCTGCGCAGCAAGGGCCGGACCGTCGTCGACTTCGACGACGACGCCTTCGGTGTGAATGCCCTGGAAGGCCGGGACAACTCCGAGCTCAGCGGCGAGGCCGCGCTGCTCGCCTCGCTGACGGCGGCCAGGACCGGGCGGATGGGCGACATCGTCTCCACCATCCAGGCCGAGCAGGACCGGATCATCCGCTCGGCGCTCGGCGGCGTGCTGGTCGTGCAGGGCGGTCCCGGCACCGGCAAGACCGTGGTCGCCCTGCACCGCGCCGCCTACCTGCTCTACACCCACCGCGACCGGCTGGCCAAGCGCGGTGTGCTGGTCATCGGGCCGAACACCACCTTCCTGCGCTACATCGACCAGGTGCTCCCGGCGCTCGGCGAGAGCGAGGTCGTCCTGAGCAGCATCGGCGCGCTCTACCCGGGTGTGACCGGCGCCGACACGGAGACGCCCGAGGCGGAGGCGGTCAAGGGCGACGCCCGGATGGCCGGGGTGCTCGCCGCCGCGCTGGAGGACTCGCGGCTGCTGCCGGAGACGTCGTGGACCATCACCGTGAACAGGAGGTCGGCCCACCCGGACGAGCTGGAGGTCGGCCGGGCCCTGTGCGAGCGGGCCCAGGCCGCCGCGCGCCGCTCCGGCGAAACCCACAACGCGGCCCGGTCCGATCTGGTCGAGCGGCTCTCCTCGGAGCTGGCGCTGCGGATCGCCAGGAGCCGGGGCGGGACCATGGACCTGGACGACGTGGCCGACCTCGCCGACGCGCTCGTCCACGAGCCCGAACTCCAGGCGCTGGCCCAGAAGCTGTGGCCGCTGCTGACCCCGGAGCAGCTGCTCACCGCCCTGTTCGGCTCCCCGGAGCTGCTGGCGAGCGCCATGCCCGGCTTTTCCGAGGAGCAGCGCGCCGCGCTGCTGCGCGAGCGCCCGGGCCCGGACGGGCCGGCCGCCGTCTGGACCGTCGCCGACGTCCCGCTGCTCGACGAGGCCGCCGAACTGCTCGGCCCGCTGCCCGGCAGCACCGCGTCCCGGCGGGCCGACGCCGCCGCCGAGGCCAGGGACCTGGAGTTCGCGAAGGTCGTCCTGGAGGACTTCGGCGCGGGGCTGGTCGAGATCGACGCGGAGATGCTGGCGAGCCAGTACCGGGGCGAGGAGTCGCTGCGCCCGCTGGCCGAGCGCGCGGCGGAGGACCGGACCTGGGGCTTCGGGCATGTGATCGTGGACGAGGCGCAGGAGCTGTCCCCCATGGCCTGGCGGCTGCTGACCCGCCGCTGCCCCGGCCGTTCGATGACGATCGTCGGCGACCTGGCGCAGAGCGGCGCCCCGGCCGCGCTCAGCTCCTGGGGCGAGGCGCTGGACGAATACACCGCGGGCCGCTGGCGCACGGTCGAGCTCACCATCAACTACCGGACCCCGGCCGAGATCATGCGAGTCACCGAGGGGGTGCTGCGCGCGATCGACCCGGCGCTCACCGCTCCCAGCGCGGTGCGCGACGGCGGGACCCGCCCCTGGAGCCTGCTGATCCCCGAGGACGACCCGGGACCGGCGCTGCTCGGCGCCGTCCGCGAGGAGATCGCGGTGCTTGGCGGTGGCAGGATGGTGATCGTCCACGCCCCCGGCTGGCGGCCCGAACTGATCGACCGGCTCGCCGCCTTGGACGGTGTCACCCGCGCCGACGGTCCGTCGGCGCTGGATTCGCCGGTCGCCCTGATGACGGCCGCCCAGGCCAAGGGACTCGAGTTCGACGCGGTCCTCGTCGTGGAACCCGCGGAGATCCTGGCGGCGCACAACCGCGGTGTGAACGACCTCTATGTCGCCCTCACCCGGGGGACGAAGAGCCTGGGGGTCATCCACAGCCGGGAGTTGCCGCCGATGCTGGCGGGCCTGGACCCCCGCTGAACGAAACCCCGGCTGTACCCGGCGAGGCGGGCGGTGGTCTACTGGGCCGCCGTCGGTGGGAGCCGGACGAGCGGCTCCCACCCACCACGCCACCAGGGGAGACGCACCGTGGACAACGAAGAGGCCTTCGAGGCGCGCGGCACCGATCGGCTGATCCTCTTCTCCGACGCGGTGGTCGCGATCGCCATCACCCTGCTCGCGCTCGAACTCCCCGTTCCCGCCGGGCGCGACGCCTCGGAGTTCTGGAAGTCGGTCCGGGAGAACGACGGCCACTATCTGGCGTTCCTGATCAGTTTCATGGTGATCGCCGCGTCGTGGGGCGGGCACCACCGCATATTCCGCGCCGTCGAGCGGGTCGATACGCCGCTGCGGCTGATCAACATGTTCTGGCTGCTGACGATCGTGGTGAATCCCCTCGCCACGAAGATGCTCACCACGGAGGGCGGCGACAGCCTCGGCGCGCACGCCCTGCGGTACGGGTTCTACGCGCTCCTCCAGGTGCTGGCCGGGCTCGCGCTGCTCGCGATCTCGTACCACCTGACCACCGGCCAGCTGCGCGCCGAGGGATTCCGCCCGCCCGCCGCGGCCCGCCGGGAGGACGAGCTGTACGGCATCATCCTCGGCTTCGGCCTGTCCATCCCGGTCTTCTTCGCCACCCCCTACGGTTGGGTGCTGTGGATCGCCGGCCCGCTGCTGGCCAACCGGGTGTACCGCCCGCTGCGCGCCCGCCGCCAGGGCGTCCAGGACGCCTGACTTACCGTCAGGGGAATTGCGCGGGCCCGGTGTCAGCCCGCGTGCTGATACGCGGGGTAGGTCAGATAGCCCGTGTCACCGCCCTGGAAGTAGGTGGCCTCGTCCACGGGGGCGATCGGCAGTCCGATGCGCAGCCGCTCGACCAGGTCGGGATTGGCGATGAAGCCGCGGCCGAAGCTGATGAGGTCGGCCCCCAGCCCCAGCCAGTGATCGGCCTCGGCCCGGCCGGTCTGCTTGGGTCCCATCGGGAACACCGGGTTCATCACGAGCACGCCCGGCCACGCCCGGCGCAGCCCGAGCAGCAGCTGCTCGTCGACGGTGGCCTCAAGATGGACATAGGCCACGTCGAGCCGGGCCAGCTCGGCCAGCAGCGCGGCGTAGAGCTCCGGGATGTCGGTCTCCTCCACGCCCCAGAACGCCCCGCCCGGCGAGAGGCGGATGCCGGTCCTGGCCTTGCCGACGGCGTCCACGGTGGCGGCCACCGCCTCGACGGCGAACCGGATCCGGTGGGCGACCGGGCCTCCGTAGCGGTCCTCGCGCAGATTGGCGTTGGAGGAGAGGAACTGCGAGATCAGATAGCCGTTGGCGCCGTGCAGCTCGACCCCGTCGAAGCCGGCCTCGATCGCGCGGCGGGCGGCCTCGGCGTAGGACCGGGCCTGCTCGGGCACCTCGGCGGTGGTCAGCGCGCGCGGTGTCGGGGCCGGTTGGGGGCCGGTGGGGGTGAACACATCGCCGACGGCGGGGACTTCGGAGGGTCCGATCGGCCGCATGCCGGTGGTGTCGGGATGGGAGACACGTCCGCCGTGCATGATCTGCGCGAAGATCCGCCCGCCGTTGGCGTGTACGGCGGCGGTCACCGGCTGCCACGCGGCGACCTGCTCATCGGTGTGCAGCCCCGGTGTTCCCGGGTTGGACTGCCCGATCAGGCTCGGCTGCACCCCCTCGGTCACGATCAGCCCGGCCGTCGCCCGCTGCGCGTAGTACGTCGCCATCGACGGTGTCGCCAGGCCGCCGGCGGCGGCCCGCACCCGTGACATCGGGGCCATCACGACCCGGTTCGGCAGCGTCAGTTCGCCAAGTCGCAGGCTCTGGAAAAGGGTTGGCACCGCAGGACTCCTTTTTGGTGGTCCGTCGCGCCCGGAATCCCGGGCACAGCGCTACGCTAGAACCTGACATTGACGTCAGAGGCAAGCTCTGTGTGCCGCGAACCACCGCCGGGAGGACACCATGCGCATCGGGGAACTCGCGTCGCGGGCCGGGGTGAGCGTCCGGTCCCTGCGCTACTACGAGGAGCAGGGGCTGATCTTCAGCGTCCGCAGCTCCAGCGGGCAACGGCACTACACCGACGACAAGGTCGAACGGGTCAGGTTCATCCAGCGGTTGTACGCCGCGGGTCTGTCCAGCCGCATCATCGCCGAACTGCTGCCGTGCGCCGACGCGCCCAGCCAGGCGAACTCCGACGCCGCGCTGGAGCGGATGGCGCAGGAGCGCGACCGGCTCTCGGCGCACATCGCCGACCTCGTCCGCACCCGGGACGCCCTCGACGGGCTCATGGCGATCGCCCGCACCTACCGGGAGAGCCTGACGACCGCGGCGGCCGGCTCGTGAACCCGGCGCGGGCCGAGCGGATGACCGCGCCCGGAAGCACTGTCGGACCCCGCTCGTAGACTCCCCGGCGAACGACCACCGCGGGGTGGTCGCCCGTCCAGGGAAGCGGAGCCATGCGGACCTTGCCGACAACCGACGAGTACTACCCCGATCTCCTGGTCGTCAGGACCGACTACCGCGACCAGCGGGCCTGGGACGCCGTGCGGGCGGCGCTGGCGGAGCCCTGGGGCCCGAAGGGCGAGGAGTCCGTCCAGCAGGTCGTGTACGTCGACGACCCGGAGTGGGCGGAGGCGAGCGCGGAAGACGTGCTGGCCGCCCTCACCGGCGGCGAGGACGGCGGCGAGAGCGGCTGGTCGGTCGTGTTCCTGGCCGACCGGGTCACGATGGAGAGCGACCTGCGGGAACTGCTGGCGGTGAACACCGACCCCGAGGACGACTGCCGCGAGTTCCGGACCGAGCCGCGGCAGACCCCGCACGACATCCACTGCAATCTCTCGCTCGGCAACATGGACTTCGAGGACTTCGCCCCCCACGAGTTCTTCTGATCCCGCGCCTCACCCGCGGTCCGCCCCGCGGTCGCCTGCCCGGGCGTCGGCGACGGGACCCCCGCGCCCGGGCCCGCCCGGGTGGACGAGCGTACGGACCGTCCGGACCCGGCCGTCGAGGATGTCGAGCACCAGGGCGCCGAGAACCTGGCCGTCCGGGTGGTGGAAGACCGCGCCCGGCCGGCCGTCCACCTCGTGCGGCTCCGCCGCCACGCCGGCCCCGGTCAACAGCGGATGGAGCGCGGCGAGCGCACGGGCCGCGTGCTCGGGACCGGTGACGTACCCGGCCGGCCGCGGCGCCGTGCCGCCGCCGTCGTCGACCAGCCGGACGTCGGTGGCCAGGAGGTCCCGCAGCCCGTCGATGTCGCCCGCCCGGAAGGCGTCGAAGAACCGCTCGGCGAGCTTCTCCCGCTCCTCGCCGTCGGCCTTCAACGGGCGCCCGCCCGCCGCCATATGGCGGCGAGCCCGCACCGCGAGCCCGCGGCACGCCTCCTCAGGCCGGCCCACGGCGGCGGCGATCTCCGGGAAGCCGAAGCCGAACACCTCCCGGAGCACGAACACCGCGCGTTCGAGCGGGCTGAGCCGGTCGAGCAGCGGCAGCGCCGCCGCCGGCAGCGGGTCGGGAGACCGGGGTCCGCCGTATTCCTGATGTTCCTGATGTTCCTGATGCCCCGCACGCCGGAGCCGGGCCGAGCGCAGCACGTCGATCGAGACCCGGGTCACCACCGCCGAGAGGAACGCCCTGGCCGGGACGGGCCGGCTCGCGGACATCTCGTAACGCAGCCAGGTCTCCCGGACCGCGTCCTCGGCCTCGCCGGCACTGCCGACGATCCGGTACGCGATCGAGAACAGCAGCGGCCGCAGCTCCTCGAACTCCTCGGTGCGCGTCACGCCGATGCCCGCTCGAAGCCCCGCGCCACGAGCCGGGGCACCGGCCGCCGCCCCGGCGCCCCGGTCCCGCCCGTCACGAACACCCGCATGCCCATCACCTTCCGCGTCCCGAACGTGTTTCCCGACCTAGTGACGCGATCGCCCGGCCTTTTGTGACACGCGGGCGCCCCGGCGCGCGGCGCAGCGTGCCGCGGCCGGTCACCGACCGTCCGCCCGAACGTTCCCGGGCGTCGACGGAATGCTCAACTCCTTTTATTCATAAGGGAGTTGTCGGTGGCCTGGGTTACGTTGTGGGTCGCGCGGGGGAACCCTCCGCCGCGTTGTGAGGGAAGGGGGCGGGGACACACATGTCCTTGCAACGGAAGTTCCTGGGGGTCTCTGTCGCGGTAGCGGCGGCCGCGGGCTCACTGCTCGCCGCCGGAGCGGCACCCGCTTCGGCAGACGGGACGGCGGTGCTGCCGCTGAGCTCCTACTCCGGCGTCGTCGTCGACGGAGTGCACCACCATCTGCTGATCAGCGACCCGCAGGCCAGCAAGATCGTGGTGACCGACTTCGCCGGCACGGTCGTCGGGCAGATCACCGGCGAGTACGGCGCCGAGGGGCTGGCGCTGTCGTCCGACTCCGGCACGCTGTACGTGGCGCTGCAGAGCGGTGACGCGATCGCCGCGATCGACACCGCGACACTCACCGAGTCCGCCCGCTACGCCACCGGGGCGGGCACCGACCCGGCCCACCTGGCGCTGGTCGGCAACACCTTGTGGTTCGGGTACGGCCAGTCCGGCGGCGGCCGGATCGGCTCGATCGACCTGTCCGCGGCCCAGCCGCGGGTCACCCTGGACCCCACCACGGCGTACGAGTACTACAACGCGCCCCGGCTGGCCGCCTCGCCGTCGGCGCCCGGCGTGCTCGTGGCCGCGGACGACGGCGTCAGCCCGCCGACCGTCACGGTCTACGACGTCTCCTCCGGCACGAAGGTCACCAAGGTCTCCGTCTGGGATCCGGGCACCGCCTCGGGCGGCACCGGCGACATCGCCGACATGGCGATCACCCCGGACGGCAAGGACCTGATCACCGCCAGCGGGGCGCCGTACTTCCAGCAGGTCTTCAAGCTCGCGGACCTGTCGGCGGACGGCACCTACCCGACCGGGCCCTACCCGGACGCGGTGGCCGTCGCCCCGGACGGGACGGTGGCGGCCGGCGTCGACGCGTACTACGACGACGACGTCTACGTCTTCGCCCAGGGGCAGGGAACTCCGGAGCACAGCTACGAGCTGGGGCAGGAACTGCTGCCGGCCGGCCTGGCCTGGGACCCGACCGGCACAGTGCTCTTCGCCCTGACCACGAACGGCTTCGACGGCCCGATCTCCCTCCAGGTGATCGGGGCGCCCGACTCGCCCAGCACGGTCACGATCACCGCGCCCGCCACCGCGCGCAAGGGCAAGGCGCTCACCCTCAAGGGCAAGCTCACCTCGCAGACGGCGATCACGGCCGGCAGCACGGTGACCCTCACCCGGACCGACTCCGCCAACCCCGGCGGGACGGTCGTCACCACCGTCCCGGTCAAGGCGAACGGCGCCTGGAAGGCCGCCGACATCCCGACGGTCAAGGGCACCGCCGTCTACCGGATCGACTACGCCGGCGACGCCGTGCACGGCGCGGCCTCCGCGACCGCGTCGGTCACCATCACCAAGTAACTCCCCGCCGCCCCCGCCCCTCCAGGGCGGGGGCGGCCACCGCCCGTGTCCCGCCACCCGTCGCGCGCGCCGCCGGGTGGCGGGACACAGGTGTCGAAGAACTCCCCATGAACTCGGAGTCTTCGTGGGCGACTCCGAAGCGCCCCCAGCAAACACGGCGTCACCCAGGCGCTTCCGGCCGTCGGGGGGCGCGGCGGTTCTCCCGCCGGACTGCTGGCGCCACCCGCCCCGCCCCATCCCCCGGGTGGCCAGCGGGCAGGGCTGCCCGTCCGCGCCGCGCTCGGCGTTCGCGCGGCCGCACCGCGCTGTCGGGCAGCAGGTACCGGGTGGCGAACGCGGACTCCGCCGCCCCGGCCGGCAGCGGGTGCGCACCGGAGGACCGGCGCCCCGACCGGCGCCCCGACCGGCCTCGGCGCCGCCCTCAGCCGCTGAACCGTGCCCCTCCATGTCCCCTGCCGGGCCCCGGTCAGCGGGTGCCGCGCTTTCCGGAGCCGTTGATCCCGGCCGGCCGCTCGGCCGGCCGCCTTCGTGCGAACGGCTCCCAACGAGCCCATGGCGCGATGGGGTTGGTGGGCCCGGGGAGGGGGAGGGGGCGGCATGATGGGGGCGGCCGGGGGTGGTGGTGCGGGGAGAGGCGGGGTCGGTGGCGGGCGAAGGTGCGGTGCGGGGGGCCGGGGCGGTCCTCGGTGCGGTGGTCGCGGTGCTGGTGGCGGCGGGACCGGTGACGGCCGTGCCGCAGGGCGGGGTGAGTCTGCCGGTGGTGCCCGCGCGGCTGGCCGACGGGGCCGCGTGCACGGGGGCGTCGAAGTCGGTCGCCGCCGCGATGCCGTGGGAGCAGGGGGCGCTGGGACTCGACCTGGTACGGCGGGCGGGGGACGGCGCCGGGGTGCTGGTCGCGGTGGTGGACACCGGGGTGTCGACGGCGGCGCCCGCGCTCAAGGGCCGCGTCACCGCGGTCGGCGGCGCCGGGCACGACTGCGTGGGGCACGGGACGTTCGCGGCCGGCATCGTGGCGGCGGCGCCGACCGCCGGGGTGCGGTTCGCCGGGGTCGTGCCGGGCGCGCGTGTGCTGGCGGTGCGCGGCACCGACGAGCGCGGTGCGGCGACCGCGGCGTCCGTGGCAGCCGGGATCAGGGCCGCCGCGCGGGCCGGCGCGAAGGTGATCGAGGTGTCGCTGGCGCTGGAGGGTTCCTCCGCCGCGCTCGCCTCGGCGGTCGCGGAGGCCGGGCGGCACGACGCGCTCGTGGTCGCCGCCGCGGCGCCGGACCCGACCGCGAGCGGCGCCGGGAGCACGCCCGCCGCCCCTCGCGCCTACTACCCGGCCGCGCTCCCCGCCGTGCTGTCCGTCGTGGACGACGACGCCGCCCTGGCCCGGCCGCGCGGCGCGGTCGTACCGCTGAGCGCGGACCTGGCCGCCCCCGGTGACGGTGTCGTCGGCGTGGGCCCGGCGGGCAAGGGCCATTACCTCGGCTCCGGCGCCTCCTTCGCCGCCGCGTATGTCGCGGGCACCGCCGCGCTCGTCCGCTCCCTGCACCCGGAGCTCAGCGCGGCGCAGACCGCCGCCCGGCTCACCGCCACCGCCTACCCGGACGACATCCCGCGGCTCGACCCCTACGCGGCGGTCAACGCGGTCCGCCCGCGGGCCGCGGGCGCGCCGACCGCCCCCGCCGCCCCCGCCGTGGTCCTGTCCACCGACCCCGGCCCGGCGCGCGCCGCCCACCGCGCCGAACTCCTGGCCGGCCTCGCCCTGGCCCTCGTCCTGGCCACGGCGTGGATCGCCGCCACCTTCCCGCGCGCCCGTGCCCGCACCCGCCTGCGGCGGATGCCACCGGTGGCCTGAGCCGGCCGCCAGTGGTCTGGGCCGGCCGCCGGCCCGGGATCAGCCGCGCTCCGGCGGCTCCTGGAAGGCCGTCTGCATCAGCCGCGCCTTGCGCCGCGCGATGTGCAGCGCCCGGCCGGCCGGCAGGTTCCGCGGCTTGATGTTCCCGAAGACGTATCCCTCGGACGGCGGGCAGGACAGTAGCAGCGCGGGCGTGTTGACCTCGTCGAGGCGCCGCAGGAGCTGGTCGTTCAGGCCCCGGCCCGCGCCCGTCGCGGAGCGGGTGACCACGATGTGCAGGCCGACCTCGTGGCCGAGGGCGAGGTGGTCGAAGAGCGGGCTGAAGGGATGGTCGAAGGCGTTGCCGCCGCCGATCATGTCGTAGTCGTCGACCAGCACGAAGAGCTGCGGCCCCGACCACCAGTCGGCCAGCCGCATCCGGGCGGGGGAGATGTCGGCGCCGGGCACACGGGTCTTGAGGGCGCGGGCGGAGCCGGACACGAGCTCGCGCAGCGCGTCCAGCGAGACGGCGTGGCCGAGGCGGTACTCCGCCGGGACGGCGTCCAGGAGGTCGCGGCGGTAGTCCACCACGAGGATGCGTGCCTCTTCGGGCGCGTACCGGTCGGTGATCGCCCTGGCCATCAGCCGCAGCAGATTGGTCTTGCCGCTCTCGGTGTCGCCGACGGCCATCAGGTGCGGGGTGCGGCTGAAGTCGTGCCACACCGGGGCCAGCCCCTCCTCGTCCAGGCCGAGCGGCAGCCGCAGCCCGTCGGTGAGTTCGGGGGCGGGCAGCTCGGCGGCCGGCAACCGGTGCGGGAGCATGCGCACTTGCGGCGCCACCGGGTGGTGCCAGTGCGCCCGGACCCGCTCGACCAGCGCGGTGACGCCCTCGCTGAGGTCCTCCGCGCCCTGGCGGCCGTCGATGCGGGGCAGGGCGGCGAGGAAGTGCAGCTTGCCGTCGGTGGTCAGGCCGCGGCCGGGACTGCGCGGTACGGAGGCCGCCTTGCGGATGTCGACCACCGAGTCCATGGTGTCGCCGAGCCGCAACTCCAGCTTCGTACCGGCCTGGTCGCGGACCTGCGCCGACAACTCGACCCAGCGGGTGGTGGTGACCACCAGGTGGATGCCGTAGTTCAGTCCCCGGGCGGCCAGTTGGTTGAAGACGGGCACGAAGGTGTCGAAGTCCTGGCGGACGGTGGACCAGCCGTCGATGACGAGGAAGACGTCGCCGTGCGGCTCGTCGGCGAACTCCCCGGCGGCGCGGCGGCGCCGGTAGGAGGCCATCGAGTCGATGTTGTGGTCGAGGAAGAGCTGCTCGCGGTGGGCCATCACCGCGCCGACCTCGGCGACGGTACGGGAGATCCGCTCGCTGTCCATCCGCGCGGCGACCCCGCCGACATGGGGCAGCCCGGCCAGGCCGGACAGGGTGCCGCCGCCGAAGTCCAGGCAGTAGAACTGCACTTCGCGCGGGGTGTGGGTGAGCGCCAGCGCGGAGATCAGGCTGCGGACCACCGTGGACTTGCCGCTCTGCGAGCCGCCCGCGACCGCGACATGGCCGCCGGCCCCCGACAGGTCCACCACCAGCGGGTCGCGGCGCTGCTCGAAGGGCTTGTCGACGATGCCGACCGGGACCCGCAGCCGGCCCGCGCCCGGCCGGTCCGCGGCCCGCAGGCCGAGGTCGCCGGCCGGGGCGATGCCGGGCAGCAGGGTGTCCAGCGCGGGCGGCAGGCCGAGCGGCGGCAGCCACACCTGGTGGGCGGGCGGTCCGGCGTCGCGCAGCCGGTCCAGCGCCACCGACAGCAGGGTCGCCCCGTCGTCCTCCGCCACCGGCTCGGGGACCGCCGACGGGAGCCGCGGCACCACCCAGTCGGTGGTCCAGGGGACGACCTGGCTGGCGACGATCGACGACGCCGCCGCGCGGTGGCGGTAGGTGCCGGAGACGTAGGCGGCGCGGAAGCGGGTGAGGGCTTCGATGCCGCTCTTGAGGAAGCCGCTGCCGGGCTGGGAGGGCAGTTCGTAGGCGTCGGGCACGCCCAGGACGCCCCGGCTTTCCATGGCCGAGAAGGTCCGCAGGCCGACCCGGTAGGACAGGTGGGACTCCAGCTGGTGCATACGCCCCTCGTCCAGGCGCTGCGAGGCCAGCAGCAGATGCACCCCCAGCGAGCGGCCCAGCCGGCCGATCATCACGAACAGGTCCATGAACTCCCGGTGCGCCGCCAGCAGCTCACTGAACTCGTCGACCACCACGAACAGGCTCGGCAGCGGCGCCAGCGCCGCCCCGCCGGCCCTGGCCCGCTCGTACTCCAGCGCCGAGGTGTAGTTCCCCGCCGCCCGCAAAAGCTCCTGCCGCCGGATCAGCTCACCGTGCAGCGCGTCCTGCATCCGCGACACCAGCGCCGCCTCGTCCGCCAGGTTGGTGATCACCGCCGACGTGTGCGGCAGCTCGTCCAGACCCAGGAACGTCGCACCCCCCTTGAAGTCCACCAGCACGAAGTTCAGCGTCTCCGACGAATGCGTCAACGCCAGCCCCAGCACCAGCGTGCGCAGCAGCTCGCTCTTGCCCGAACCCGTCGCACCGATCAGCATCCCGTGCGGACCCATACCCCCCTGCGCCGACTCCTTGATATCCAGCTCCACCGCCCGCCCGTCCGCACCCACCGCGATCGGCACCCGCAACCGGGCCGAGCCTGTCGCGCGCCGCCACAGCGCCGCCGGGTCGTGGCGGTAGAGGTCGGGTATGCCCAGCAGCGTCGTCAACTGCACGTCGGTGGACAGCGGTTCGGCGTCGGTGGTCAGGCTCATCCGGTACGGCGCCAGGGTGCGGGCCAGCGACTCGGCGGCCCGCGGGCCGGTCGCGTCGGGGCGGCCCAGCCGGGTGGACTGCTCCTTGCGGCTGCGGTCGGTGCGCACCAGCCGTACCGCGTCCGCCTCGATGTCCAGTCGCAGCGTGGTGCGGCCGGGGCGCCAGCTCAGCGCCTGCGAGAGGTCGAGGACGACCGTGTTGCGGTAGCCGGGGCCGTCCATCCGGTGGCCGCCGGGCACCGGGGCACCGTCCAGCACGATCACGGTGAACGGCTCGTCGCGGGCCGGCGCCGCCTCCGGGTCGTAGTCCGGCCGGTCGGTGAGATCCGGGCCCATCAGGTCTTCCAGCTCGCCGACCGCGGCGGTCACCATCCGGGCCGGCCCGGCGCCGTCGCTGTCGTGCGGGTGCAGGGTGTGCGGCAGCCACTTCACCCAGTCCCAGTCGGCGCGCCGCCCGTCGGACACGCACAGCGCGATCCACAGCTCCTCCGGCGGGTGGAACAGCGCCAGTTGGCACAGCATGGCCCGTACCGCGCCGCGGATCGCGTCCTCGTCGCCGCGCAGCAGCACCCGTGACCAGGACCGCAGATACACCGCGATCGGCTGGTCGGGGACCGTGCTGTACGCCCGCAGGAAGCGGCGCAGCGCGTGCGCGGACAGCGGCTCCAGGTCCTCGACGGGCTTGGTGGTCACCGGGGTGAGCCGCATCGCCAGCTGCTGGTCGCCGACCGCGACCCGGACCTCGGCGAAGTCGTCGTCCTCCGGCCGGCGTTCCCACAGCCTGGTGGTGCGGACCATGGACCGCAAGGTGGCCGGGTCGGGGTGGCGCCAGGCCAGCGCGAGCTGCTGGTCGATCACCGCGCGCTGCACCTTGCGCCGGGTCTGCGTCAAGTACCGCAGATAGTCCCGGCGTTCGCCGCGCAGCCGCTGCTTGCGGTCGCTGCCCTTGCGGACGAGCTGGCCGACCAGCATGGCCGCCGACGCCATCACCATCATGCCCAGCGCCAGATAGCCAAGCGAGTTGCCGGTGCCGCCGGGCCGGATGATGACCAGCATCATCGACACCGACATCATCGCCATCGGCAGATACGTCCAGACGCCCGAGGAGTCCGGCACGGTCTCCGGCAGCGTCGGCGGTTCCTGGAGGGACATCTCGCCGCCGGGCATCTCGGGACCGGGACGGCGCGCCGGGCGGCGGAACAGGACCACGCTCACAGACGCGTACCTCGGTCTCATGACAGCGGGACAGCGGGAACAGCCGGACGGCGGGAGCAGCCGGACCGCCGGACCGCGGGGGGGACAGCCGGACGGCGGTACGACGGAACGACGGGACGAACAGGAATCGGCGCCCACCGCCGGACTCAACCGGCATACGGGCACCAGCAGTTAACGCACGATCCATCTGCGATCAGTAGTGTGCCACCCGGACCAGGGCCCCTGCCCAAAGGGCGAGTGACGACGGCGGGAAGCGTGAGCGACCACGATGGCTGACAGTTCGGTGGCGGGTCTGTGCCGCCTCACGGTGCGGGCACCCGCGCGGTCGATCGATCTGGCGGCCCCGGCCGACGTGCCGGTCTCCGACCTGCTGCCGACCCTGCTGCGGTACGCGGGGCAGGAGACCGAGGAGAGCGGCCTCGAACACGGCGGCTGGGTGCTGCAGCGCCTCGGCGGCGCGCCGCTGGACGACGAGGGCACCCTCGCCTCGCTGGACCTGCGGGACGGCGAGGTGCTCTATCTGCGGCCGCACCGCGACGCGCTGCCCGAGGTGCGGATGGACGACCTGGTGGACGGCATCGCCAACATCACCAGGGAACGGCTGCACGGCTGGAGCCCGGAGGCCGGCCGCCGGCTGCTGCGCGGCCTGGCGGCGGCCACCGTGATCACCGCGCTGGTGCTGCTGGCCTGGCCAGGCGCCGACCCGGAGCGGCGGGCCGCGGTGGCCGCCGTCGCCGGGCTGCTGCTGCTGGCCGGCGCGGCTTCCGCCAGCCGCGCGGCCGGTGACGCGGGGGCCGCGGCGACACTCGGCGTGCTGACCGTCCCCGCGCTGGCGCTGACCGGCTGGCTGCTGCCCGGCGGTGACCTGGGCGGCCCGCAGGCCAACCATGTGCTGGGCGCCCGGCTGCTGGCGGCCGGCGCGGCCGGCGCCGGGGCCGCGGTGCTCGCGCTGGCGGTGGCCGCGGTCGCCGTACCGATGTTCCTGTCGGCCGCGGTCGTCGCGCTCGCCGCCGCCCTGGCCGGGACGCTGATGGTGGCGGCGGACGTGTCCGCCGACAGCGCCGCCTGCGTGGTGGCCGCCGCGGTGGTGGTGCTGGGCGGCTTCGTACCGATGCTGGCCTTCTGGTTCGCCGGCCTGCGGATGCCGCCGCTGCCCACCGGGCCGCACCAGCTCCAGGAGGGCATCGAGCCGTACGAGGGCCGTGAGATAGAGGTCCGCGCGGAGCTGGCGGGCCACTGGATGACCGCGCTGTACGGGGCGATCGGCGCGATCTGCGCCGGCTGCCTGCTCCCGCTGGCGATCCGGCCCAGCCTGCCCGAACTGCTCACCGCGCTGGCCCTGTCCGCGCTGCTGCTCCTGCACGGCCGGGGCATGGTGCACGTCTGGCAGCGGCTCGCGCTCGTGGTGCCCGGCGCGATCGGGGCGGTGGCGCTGTGCCTGGCGGCCGGCGCGCGCACCGGCGGCGGCGACCGGCAGCTGCTGGTGGCGCTGCTGCTGGCGCTGGCCGCGGCGCTGATCATCGCGTCCTGGACGGTGCCCGGCCGCCGGATGGTCCCCTACTGGGGCCGGGCCGCCGAGATGATCCAGTACCTGCTGGCCGCGGCGCTGCTGCCGCTCACCTTGTGGCTGCTGGGCGCGCTGGCCGCGCTGCGCGCCATCAACGGCTGACGGGAAGGGGCGCACCGCGATGCAGAGCAAGCGGGACCAGGTCCAGGCCCACTCCTTCGTGATGAGCCGGCTGGCCGCCGGCATGCTGCTGGCCGACCCCGACGCACCCGAGACCCCGCTGGGCCGCACCACCCGCGGCGCCTTCGCCGGGGTGATCGTCGCGGTCCTGGTGGCCGCCGGCGCGCTGGTCTACGGGCTGATCGTCCCGGGCGGCAACGACTCCTGGCGGTCGGCCGGCACCCTCGTGGTGAACAAGGACACCGGCGCCCGCTACCTGTACGCCGGCGGCGCGCTGCGGCCGGTGCGCAACTACGCCTCCGCGCTGCTGATCGCCGGCTCCGAGCTGAAGGTGCGGGACCTGCGCGGCACATCGCTGCGCGGCACGCCGATCGGGCCGCCGCTCGGCGTGCCCGGCGCCCCGGAGTCGGTGCCGCCGGCCGGCGACCTGGACCGGGGACCCTGGCAGGTGTGCTCCACCCTGACGGCGTCCGGGGCCGCGGTGACCACGCTGCGGGTGGCGCGGAGCGCGGACGGCGTGCCGGTGGGCGTCCGGCAGGGGCTGCTGGTGCGCGGACCCGACCGGACGACGTACCTGGTCTGGCAGGGCAGCAGGCTGCGGCTGGACGAGAAGAGCGGCGCGGCCATCTCGCTGGGCTACGGCGCGGTGACCCCGCGCCCGGTGTCGGCGGCCTTCCTCGACACGCTGGTGGCCGGCCCCGACCTGGCCGCACCCCGGGTGCCCGGGCTCGGTACGGCCGGTCCGGCGCTGGGTTCCGCGCCCGGCCGGGTGGGCCAGGTCTTCCGCTACAGCGTGTCCGGCTCCGGCGCGCCCACCTACTACCAGCTGCGCCGGGAGGGCCTGGTGCCCGTCACCGCCACCGACGCGACGCTCGCGCTGGGCGACCCGGCGACCCGGGCCGCCTATCGGGACGGTTCGCCGTCGGCCGTCGCCATCGGCGCGGACCAGGTACGGCAGCATCTCGCCCCGGGCGCCGCCGGCCGCGCCCCGGCCAGCACCGGCGCTCCGGCCACCCCGCCGAAAGCGGCCGCGGTCCCCGACGGGCAGGCGGCCTGCGCGCAGGCGCTTCCCGGGCCGGACGGCACCCGGGTGTCCACGGTGCTGCTGCCGCTGGCCGCGCTGGGCCCGGTGGCCGTCAGCGGCGACGTACCCGCCTCGGCGGCCTGCCTGCCGGTGGACGGCGTGGTCGTCACCCCGGGGCGCGGCGCGCTGGTGCGGGCACTGGGCGCCGACGGCGCCCCGGCCGGCGACACCACCTACTTCGTCGCGGACAACGGGGAGAAATACCGGCTGCCGACCCGCGCCGCCGTCGCCGCGCTCGGCTTCTCCGGCGCCGAGGCGACCGCGCTGCCGTCCCCCCTGCTGGCGATGCTGCCCAGCGGCCCCGACCTCAGCCCGCAGAGCGCGGCCGGCGCGGGCGCCGCCACCACCGGACCGGCCTGCGCGGCGCCGGTCAGCGGCCCGTCGGCGGCGAAACGGTGAAGGGGACATTGACCGAAGACGACGCTTCATCGCCAACCGGGTTATAAAAAAGGCGAGTTGATGGTACGGCAACACAGCCGACCTACGCTTTCCCCGACTCTCCCCTTCGCCGAGTTCTCCACGTTCTCAACGTTTCTCCGGGCACCATCCGCGTCCACGCTTCACCCACGAAAGGCGGGAACCATGGCGGGCAACGGCCAGCAGTCCAGTGAGCAGTCCACGCGCAACGGCATCCAGGCACTGGAGATGGCCTTCAACGGCATCCTCAAGTCGCGCCAGGACGTCGACAACACCCGGGCCACCCTCGGCCAGGGCTACCAGGGCAGCGACGGCGGCCAGTTCGGCGCGCTGCTGACGCAGTGGGACAGCCAGGCCAACGTCATCCTGCGCAACCTGGAAGACGTGATCGACAAGCTCAACACCAGCCTGACCGAGCACAACAAGCAGCAGGGCTCGTCCAACGACGCCATCAACCAGGCCTACAACTCGTCCCAGTCGGCCTTCGACCAGCTCTCCGGCTGACCCGGCGCCACCGCCACCGCGACCGCCAGAGCCCCCGTACGCGTACCCGTCCCGAGCAGCACACCCGCCCAGCAGCAGCCGACGAGACCAGGAGCGCACCGTGTCCGACAACCTGAGCGACGGTTACATCTACGTCGACTACAACCACATGAACAACGCCGCCGACGACATGGTCCAGCAGACCAAGGCGATCGCCAACACGCTGTCGTCGCTGGAGTCCGAGCTCAACGAACTGATCAAGACCTGGTACGGCAACGACGCCGACACCTACCGCCAGAAGCAGGCGGCCTGGGACCAGGCGGTCAAGAACATGGAGACCCTGCTGAGCAGCCACGCCGGTCTGCTCACCGACATCTCCGGCCAGTACCAGTACAGCGAGAACCAGCTCTCGCAGATGTGGTCCGAGGTCAACATCGGCCGCTGACCGCCCGCCGGTCACGGACATCCCAGGAGGCAGCGATGGCGGATCTGACCCACCTCGACAAGGCGGCGCTGCAGGCCTTCGTCGACGGCGACCTGCACGACTTCATCACCCAGTTGACGGCGATCCGGCAGGACGACCCCAACGGTGCCTGGGCGCTGCGCAGTCTCGTCGAGGGCGAGACCACCCCGACCACTTTGCAGCAGAACCCGATCCTCGCGATCGGCACGATGGCGGCCGACGACACCACCAAGGGCCAGACGCTGATCGGGAAGATCAAGACCAACGCGACAGCCGTCGACAAGGTGCTGAAGGACCAGGGCACGCTGTTCGCCGACATCGACACCGATCTGCGGACGACCATCACCACCCTGCTCGACACCCAGGGCGGCAGCCTGGACAGCATCGCCGGCGCGAAGCTGCTCGACATCTTCTCCGACGTCGACGGCGACCTGGGCACCTCAGGAGCCAACAACCAGCCGAGCTGACGCGACCGGTCGCCGGCCCACCAGCACACCCGCGGAGACACCTGCATGGCCGCCAACACGTACGACGCAGACGACTACTTCGGCAAAGCGGTCTCGCTGTTCACCGGCTACCCGATGCCCAGCCGCAAGACGCTCTTCGACAAGCTGAAGAGCAAGGAGGGCATCCCGCTGTTCCGGATGGACATCCAGACCGAGGCGGTCCGCGCGGTCACCGCGGACGACTTCTCCGCGCTCAGCGGCTGGATGAAGCACGACGGCGAGGACTACGACCTCGTCTTCTACACCGCGGGCGGAGACGGCCGGCACGACTACGCCAGCCTCACCATGCACCGCGCCCGGATCGTCTTCATCGGGGTGCCCGTGGACGGCAACGGCCGGGCCAGGCTGCTGGGAGGCGGCGAGCTCTCCTCCGGCGGCCCGTTCACCGGCCACTACGGCGACGAGTGGGACTCCGGCCCGATGTCGCAGTACATCAGCGGCTCCAAGGTGGCCATCGACACGCTGCTCTCCTCGGGCACCACCCAGGGCGTCTCCTACAGCGGGGCGAGTGTCGCCGACGCGGACGCCGTCGACCTGAAGTCCTTCGACCGCACCGCGATGGCCTTCGACCGGGCCAAGAAGTTCTTCGCCGACCACGCCAACACCCTCAAGGGCTGGCAGCAGTCGCTCGGCACCGAACAGGCCTCCTGGCGCGGCGAGGCGGCCGGGCTCTTCTGGCACCTGATCGACCAGCTGCACAAGAACTACGACAGCTACGTCACCCAGCTCGGCGGGCTGAACTTCACCTCCACCCACACCAGCAGATTCGGCTACACCCCGACGTCCAAGCTCGGCGACTCGGTGGTGCAGGCGCAGAGCCAGCTCGCCACCCAGGCCGTCAATCTGCAGAGCGGCTGGACCACCTGGGCGGCCAACGGCGAGCAGGACCCGCACCGGGCGCTGCTGGAGGAGCTCGACAAGCTCTCCGCGTGGGTGCTGCAGAACAACATCCCGTACGTGATGGTCACCAGTACCGGCGACGGCGACTCCTACAGCACCACCGCCCAGTTCAAGGAGACCGTCGACGCTCCCGGCTACGGCGGCAGCATCAACGACATCGGCACCACCTGGAAGACCGTCGGGCTGAACGCCGTCACCCAGTGGAACACCTACCTCGACAACGCCCTGAAGCTGGTCTCACAGACCGCGATCTCCGACCTGGGCAACCACTGGGGCACCATCGCCGACGACTTCGACAGCCCGCTGGAGACCAAGAACACCGAGTCGCTGACGCAGTTCCTGCAGAGCGACGAGCTCGACGTCCAGAACGACCAGGCCAACCAGAACCAGAACAACCTCAACGACGCGCTCAACAACCTCAACAACGGCCTGAACGACAATCTGAACAACCTCGGCAACAATCTCAACAACCTGGGCGACAACCTGGGGAACAACCTCAACAGTCTCAACAATCTCGGCAACGACCTGGGCAGCGACCTCGGGAACAGCCTCAACGACCTGCTCGGCGGTCCCGGCGGCGGCGATCCCTCGGACCTCAACCCGGACCTCGGCGCGCTGAGCAACCTGAACAACCTGAGCGATCTCAACGGTCCGGGCGGCGGCCCGAACGACCCGGGCGGGAACCTCGGCGACCTGACCCCGAGCGGCCTCAACCCGAACCTCGGCGACCTCACCGGCCCGCTGAGCAACCCCGGCGGCAGCGTCACGGCGCTCAACCCCGACGGCTCGCTCACCACCACCTACCCCGACGGGTCCACCAGCACCTTCAACCCGGCGACCGGCCAGTTCACCACCACCTCGCCGGGCGGCAAGACCACCACCAAGAACCTCAACCCCGGTGACACGGTGACCAATCCGGACGGCAGCACCACCACGCTCAACGCCGACGGCACCCTCACCACGAAGTTCCCCGACGGCACCGTCACCACGGTGAACCCGGTGACCGGGGCGACCACCACCACCCACCCCGACGGCACCGTGACCAGCTCGCAGCTCAACCCCGGTGCGAGCGATCCCTTCACCGGCCTGAACGACCTCGGCGACCTCGGCAATCTGGGGAACCTGAACAACGGCCTGTCGAACCTCCAGCACCAGCTCACCACGCTGCACGTACCCGACCTGCCGACCGGATTCCCGCACCCGCTCGACACCGTCTCGGCCGGCCCCGGCGCCCTCAACACCCTCGCCACCGAGGGCGGACCGGCCGCCATCACGCCCTTCGACACCTACGACAACCCGCTGAGCACCGACGGCGCGCTCGGCTCGCCCAGCGCCCTGCTGGAAGGCGCCGCCGCCACCGCGGGCCCCGCCAGTGGGGCCACACCGCTCAACCCGATGGGCGGCGGGATGGGCGGCATGGGCGGAGGAGGGACCGGCGGCGGCCAGGGAGGCGGCAGCGGCGAGCGGGTACGCAACGTGCTCACCGACGGCGACGGCACCGCCCGGGCCCGCCGGCGTCCCCGCACCAGTGCGTCCGCCGAGGACGAGGCCGAGATGGTGCTGCCGCGGGGTATCGCCACCACCGGCTCCGGGGGCCGGGGCCGGGGCGACCGCGAGCGGCCGGCCACCGAGAGCGCGGCGCAGCCCGTACGGGCGAGCTGGGTGGCCGAGGAAGAGGATGTCTGGGGCAGCGAGGAGGGCGGCGCCCCGGCCGTGATCGGCTGATGGCCATGGACCGCGAGGCCGTGTCGGCCCGCCTGGCCCAGGCGATGGCCGAGCTGGAGGCCACCGAGGCCGCGGCGGCCGCCGCCGAGGAGGAACTGCGCGCCGCCACCTACACCGTACGGTCGCGCGACCGCTCGGTGGAGGTGACCCTCGGTCCGCAGGGCGAACTGGCCGGCCTGCGCTTCCTCGACGAGCGCCACCGCACCATGAGCGCCGCCCAGTTGGCGTCCGCGGTGCTGGAAGCCGCCGCCGAGGCACGGGAGCGGATGGCCCGGCGGGTGATGCGCGTCCTGGACCCGCTCACCCGGGCCAGCCCGTCGGTGCCGGAGCTCCCCGGCTTCAGCGTGGACTGGACCCGGATCTTCGGCCCCGGGGTGCTGGACGAGGACGGCCCGGACGCCGCCGACGGGGGGCCGCCCGCCCGGCGGCCCGGCGGCCGGCGGCTGCGCGACGAGATCCACGAGGACTGACGCCGACCGGCACCGGCGGCACCACCCAGGCAGGCGCCCACCGACACGCCCCACCGACAGGAGGCTCCCATGACCGACTCGGACGCGTACTTCGCCGAACCCGCCCGGATCGCGGCCGGGGTCCGGCAGATCGACCAGATCAGCACCCTGGCCCAGGAGATGGTCCGCGACTTCGCGGCGGAGGTGAATCTCACCCGCGACTGGCCCGGCACCGACGACAGCTTCGCCCAGCAGACCATCCCGCAGGAGAAGAAGGAGCGCCAGCTGTCCGGTGAGACCGGCCAGGCGCTGTCCGACGCGGTCAGCGAGGTCGCGGCCGGCACGGTGAAGAACCTCGACAACATCCTCGGCACCCAGAACAACGTGCTGGACGCCATCCACAGCCAGTCCTCGAACGGGTCATCCGGAAGGCACTGATCCGATGGCCATCCACGCCTCGACCGCCGTCAACAACCTGCTGTTCGTGCTGATCGGCGAACGGATGATCCAGGCGGACGAGGACATGGCGTACGCCAGCAGGCTGCCGTACCAGCGGCTGGGCCGGCGGGTCAGTGAACTCACCGACCTCATCGAGACGTCCGTGGTCTCGGTCGGCCGCTCCCTGCCGCCGCAGGTCGGCCAGAACTACGTACGCTCCATGCGGCTGTTCGTCGACAACGGCGGCACCAACTACCTGCGCGAGTTCGCCGACCAGCTCGACACCATCGCCCAGGGCAGGGTGCAGACCTCGTCGCAGATCACCGAGTCCAAGTGGCAGATCATCGCCGAGGTCGTCCGGCTGCTGATCGAACTCGCCATCGCCACCATCCTGTCGATCTTCACCGGCGGCGCCAGCGAGACGCAGGTGGCCACGGCCAAGGCCCGCAGCCGGGTGGTGGTGCTCACCATCCTGGACACGCTGCTCAGCCGCACCCATGTGCTGCCCACGCTGAGCGAGGCGTTCGAGGAGGCGTTCCAGACCTTCGCCGTCCGGCTCGCGATGATCGCCTTCGGCCCCGACGGACGCCGCCCCAACCACTTCGACTGGGGCCAGATCGCCCAGGACGGCCTCTTCGGCGCGGTCACCGCCCTCTTCCACGGCGCCTTCTCCGACATCACCAAGAACATCGCGAAGTTCTTCGGCAAGGACTTCTTCAACTCGGCGGTCACCAAGGACATCACCCGCGATGTCACCACCAAGGTCACCGACACGGTCAGCGGCAAGATCACCGGCAGCGTCACCAACCCGTCGCGCTTCTCGGTCCGGAACATCACGCGCGATGCCGCCCACGACGGCGGGGACTTCGTGGTCGAGGGCGGCGCGGAGGCGATGGGGGAGTTCGTCACCAGCGGTCTGCTCACCGGCAACTGGTCGACGAGCTGGAGTACGTTCCTCGGCGCGGGCCTCAGCGGTGCGGTGGAGTCGCACCTCCACGAGGGCGCCGAGCACCTCGGCGACGGGATCGGCAAGGGGCTCGGCTTCAAGAACGCCACCGACCTGCCGCCCTCCGAGCGGAACACCACGGAGGACGGCGGCGCGGACGGCCCGGGAGGCGGCGGCACGGGGAGCCGGCACGACGGCGGCTCCCGCGACGTGACGGAGTCGGGCGCCGGGCTGGGTGTCGGTGCGGGTGTGGGTGCGGGTGCGCGGGTGGTTACGGGCGCGGGTACGGGTACGGGCACGGGCGGTGGGAGCGGTGTGCGGGCGGGCGCCGGCGCCGGCGTCGGCCGTGAGAACGGGAGCACAAGCCGCACCGCGCACGGGACCGCCGACGGGTCCTCCTCCGAGGCGAACGGCGACGCGAGTGACGAGCCGAACCCGCAGGACCCGCGGGCCGGTTCCGGACCGGGCACCCCGGATCCGCTCACCGGCCGCCCCACGACGAGCGGCGGCGGCGCCACGCACCCCGCCACCGGGCGCGGCGGGACCAACGGCGACACCGACACCACCCACGCCACCACCCGGGCCACCACCCACGACCGCACCCGCACCGACCCGGACCGCGCCAGCTCGGACGTCCCCACCGAGGGCGCGGACCCGGCGGCCACCGGCCCGGCGTCCCCGCACACCGCCGCTCCGCAGCCGGCGCCCGAGCACAACGGCACCCGGGCCCGCGGCGACGGTACGGAGCAGCACCCGACCGACACGGACGGCGCGACGAACGGCGGCGCCGACGGCGGGCTGGTCCCACCGAGCGCGCCGCACCCTCTTGACGCGCCCCGGCCGCCGGGACCGGGCCCGGCCCCCCGGCTCGACGCGCGGCCGGAGCCGCCGGCGCCCGGCGGACCGCGTCCCCTCCCCCGGGCCACGAGCGACGGCCCGACCCGCGAAACCGGCCCCGACCAGACCCTCCGGGCCCCCGGCCCCGACCTCCCGGCCCCGCTGCCGACCACCGGCGGCGAGCGGGAGCCGACCGCGGCCACGACGGCAACAGCGCCGCCGGAGGAGCCCCTTGCGTCCCCGGCGCCCGGGCCGCTGCGTACGGTCTCCTCGACCGGGGTGACGGAGCCGGACCCGGACGCGGACGCTAGACCGGCCGAAGGTCCCGGGACCGGCGATGCCGCTGCCGCCGTCGAGCCCCTCCCCAGGCGGGAGTTGGCGGCTGAACCCGCTCTCCCGCTGGCGACGGCGAGCCTGTTGAGCAACGGCCCCGCGTCGACGACGAGTTCCTCGCCGCTGCCCGCCGCCCCGCCGCCCACCCGGTTGGTCACCCGTCCCGTCGACCGTTCCGTCGACGCTGCCGTCGGCCGGGAGAACTCCCTGCGGACGCTCACCGGGACCACCGTCCCGGACGACCTGGTCGCGCGGCAGCCGCTGCGGACCGAGGACGGAAGCCAGGAGGCCGGGCGGGGCTCGTACCGGGACGCCGACTGGGCGGTGCGGCAGGGCCGGTTCGGCGCGGTGACGGCCGGGACGACGTACTCCGACCACCGCGCCGACCGGAACGCGCTGGCCGGCGGGCCGCGCGACGTGCCATGGCGGGGCCGGGCCGTGACGTACTTCGCCGGCCACGGGTCGGCGACCCGGGTGACCCTGGCGCTGCGGGACGGGACGACCGCCGAGGTCAGCGGCAGGGAACTGGCCCGGTATCTGGCGCGCGAGGCCGCGCTGGGCCAGCCGGACCGGCCCGTCGTGCTCTACTCCTGCTCCACCGGCGGCAGTCCGGTCCACGGCGGGCTGCCCGTCGCCCAGCACGTGGCCAACCTCAGCGGCCGGACCGTCTACGCGCCGACCACCGACGCCGGCACCGCCCTGGACAGCACCGGCCGGATGCGGCCGGTCCTCTACCCGGACGGCGACGGAAAGCCCGGTGCCTGGCGGACGTTCACCCCGGAGCCGGCCGGCGCCGCACTGGACGCGCTGGCCAGGACCGCCGGACTGCACGAGAGCGACGGCTCCGCCGACCCCTGGACGGCCAACCGGACGCTCCAGCTGGTACGGACCCTGCGCGACACCTACGGGACCGGTGCCGAGGCCGCGCCGGAGCACACGGCGCGGCTGCGGGGCCTGGCGGCGCTGGACGCCCTGCGCTGGAACGGCACCGAGGGCGGCCGACCCCGTTACGCGGACGGCCGGATGACCGCCGAGCTGCTGCGCCGGATGACCCGGGACCTGCTCGGCGCGCCCGGCACCGCCACCCCCGGCCCCGCGCACTTCGACGCGGTCCTGCACGCGGCGGACACCGCCCGTACCGGCGATCCGGGGGCCGCGCTGGACCGGCTCACCGTCACACCACCGGCCGGGTCCGGCCCGCCCGGCACCGCCGGGGCGACCCCCACCCCGGCACCCGCCCCACCGGAGGAAGACGGCGGCACCACGTCGGACGGCCTGCGCGAACACCGGGACTCGGAGGTCGCGGCCAAGGAGCGGCCGGTCGTCGCCACGCTGAACCGGCCCGGCGGGCAGCGGCTGGACGTGCTCAACGTCGCGGGCGACGGCGACTGCCTGTTCACCGCCGTGATCGCGGGGGCGCGCCGCCAACTGCCGGGCTCACCCGTGCGGACGTCCACGATCAGCGAGCTGCGGAACGCGGCGGCCACCGCGTTCGCGGCCCACCGGGATCAGCACCCCGACGAGCACGAGCCCTTCGCCCTGGAAGTCCTGGCCGAGGATCTCGGCGGAGACCAGCTCACCACCCTCTTCGGCGCCGAGGAGTTGCCGGAGCTCAGCGAGGCGGACCAGGCCGCCGTCGTGGAGACGCTGGTCAACACCGCCTTGCGCAGGCGCCTGTTGCGCCAGCCCCTCCCGGCGCGGGACCGGGCGGCCGTCGCCGACCTGCCGGTGTCCGTCGTCCGTGAGCTGTTCCCCGAACTCATCGCCGCCGCCCGGGCCGATGTCGACTACCCGGCCGTCATGAGCGCCTTCCTGCGGCGGCGGCAGCAGAACCTCGCCGCCCAGCAGCGGACCCGCCTCGTCGACGAGCTGAACCGGCCAGGCCGGGACGCCGACGAACTGTGGCGGCGGTTGCTGGAGACGGCGTACCCGCGCTGGGCCCGGCCCGGCGTCGGCCGAGGGCCCGAGCTGTCGGCGGTGCGGGGCCGGCGCGTGGGCGAGATGGTGACCAACGCGCTGCGGGACAGCTCCTATTGGGTCACCCCCTTCTACGACCGTGTCCCGGACGCGCTGGCCCTGCACCTCGGAGTGAACATCACGGTCGTCGACCAGCTCCGCGGCGCGGACTACGCACTCAACGAGGGCGCGCGGGACACCCTTTACGTGCACTACAACGGCCGCGACCACTATTCGGCGGTGGATGTCGTCACCCGCGCCACCGCGGTCACTCCCACCCCGAACGCGCCCGACCTTGCGACGCCGCCCGCCGACCCGCGCGGCCGGCGACTCGTCGACCTCGTCCGCAGGCTCTCGCCGAACTCCAGCGAGGGGTATGTGGCGTCCCTGAGCGGCATTTCCCCCGCCACGCTGACCTGGCTGACCGACCCGGCCTCCCGGGTGAAGGCAGGGGGTGAGCCGTCGAAGGACGGCTCCAAGGACGGCTCGAAAGAGGGTCCCGCGAAGGGCGCGAAGGGTGAGAAGGGCGAAGGCTCCAAGGACGGGGCGGCGAAGAACACCCCGCCGAAGAACACCCCGCCGAAGGACACCCCACCGAAAGACACCTCACCCAAGGACACCCCGCCCAAGCCCGCCGAAAAGCCCGCCAAACGCGTCCACTTCGCCGACCTCCCCACCCGCGTCGAGGACGAACTCGACATCCACCGCCCGCCGCGGATGGACCGCTCGCTGCGCCCGCCGCCCGCCGCCGGCGCCTCCGTGGTCTTCAACGACGGCAGCCGGCTGCCCTCCTACCTGACCGGCGACGACACCGGCACCCTGGACGGTTTCAGCTACGGACACAGCGAAGTGACGTTGCGCGGCCGGGCGTTGGTGGTCCGGGAGGTCGCCGACCGGACATCGGCGCCGACGGAGATCCAGCAGCACCTGTCCCGCGCGCTGCGCACCCGGCCCGAGTCCTTCCACGGCGACGGCTACTCCTCACCGCCCTTCACCGACACCGCCGGCAACATCCGGGTGCTGCGGGTGCGGACCCGGCCGCACGGACGCTGGCAGCGCTTCACCGACGACAGCGTGCACCCGGTCAAGGTCGAGGCGGGGCACCGCAGTCAGACCACCGCCGGGTCCTCGATGACGGCCGGCCAGTCGCGCCAGGCGGGCGTCAACGTACCGATCGGACCGCCCTCGGGCGTGGCCGGCTACGGCAGGGTGGGTGGCGCGGCCGGCCGGACGCGCACCTATGAGTACAACCTGCAGAACCAGACCCAGACGCAGGTCGAGACGCGGATGGGCGACGGCTCCCATCTGCACCTTGACGACGTGCAGTACGACGTGTGGATGGAGGGGCTGCCCGGCAGGAGGCCCGCCGGGCAGCTGCACCGGCCGTTCACCGACGGCGAGTCCCACTTCGCCTTCGCCGTGCGCAATGGCCTGACCGCGCGGCTCGCGGACAGCGAGACCAAGCCGGGCACCCCCGGCCGGGCGCCCGAGCGCCTGTCGATGGGGCCGCAGACCGACTACCGGCTGGTGCACACCGAGGGGTACGGCCCGGTGGCCGGCATCCGGGCGTGGGCGCTGAAGCGGGCCGGGGCGGAGCCCGGGAGTACCGCCCACGCCGAGATCTCCGGCTTCTTCACCTCCGAGAGCTTCGGGCGGATGGCGGAGCGGCTGCACCGCGGCAAGGTGCCGACCCGGCAGCTGCTGAAGGAGGACGCCGGCCGGACCCCGCTCGGCGCCTTCGTGGTGGAGCGGGTGGAGCCCGGCGCGGCCGTGCTGCTGACCGAGACCACCGCGGCGGAGATGCGCAACACCCTCCAGCAGACGGTCCGCGGCGAGCGCACCCTGACCACCACCTACAGCCAGGAGATCAGCGCCTCCGCCGGGCCGAGCTTCGAGATGTTCGGCCCGAACTTCCCGATCACCCTGCGCGGTCTGATCGGTGTGTCGGGCCGCTATCTGCACAGCGTCGCGCACGGCACGGTGCTCGGCGGCGCGGGCGGCCGGAAGATCGTCGGCCGGGCCAAGAAGGTGCCGACCGACCTGTATCTGGTCCGCAAGAAGGTCTGGGTGCGGATGACCGGGGACGCCGAGGCCCGGGAGTTCGACACCTGGAGCCTGGACCGGATGACCCGGACCGAGGCACGCCGCCACGCGGGCTGGGACGACGGCACGGCGCTGCGCAAGCAGGGCGTGCCGCCCAACGCCCCGGATTATCTGACCCCCGACCGCCCCGCGGTCCTCGGGATGGCCCGCCCCGAGGCGTTCACCTACGAGGACGGGTCCCGGGTCAAGACGGCGGCCTCCGGCGGCGGCCCGAAAGGCGGTGAACCCCGCACGCTGCTCGACGAGTTCACCGACCAGGTGATCCGCGCCGCGGCGGCCCGCCACCCCGACATGATCGCGCCGCTGGAGGAGCTCGGCGACGCGAACAACCCGCGCTGGCGCGACCCCGAACTGCGCAGGATCGCGCTGCAGAACGTGCTCAACATCGTCAACACCCTGGCCCACCACAGCATGGCGGGAAACCTCGAAGGGACGATGACCACCGGGCTGCGCATCAACCTCACCGGGCCGGGCCTCCTCCGGCGCGCGCACCGCTGGATCTGGGTCGACGCGCGCCTGACCGAGCGGCGCTACGAGGGCACGCAGAACGACCTCATCCTGCGCTCGGGCGCGCCCGGCACCGACCGGCTGGACGGCAGCCAGAACGTGGTGCGCGGCTACGACGCCGGTTTCGACGTGAGCGTGTCCGTCCGCGACAGCCACCGCGACGCCGCCCAGGCGCCGCTGCACCTCGGCACCGTCCAGGCGGGTCCGCGCTGGGGCCGGCAGCGGGCGCGGCGTACCGGTTACGGCTCCACCGCCTCGTTCGAGCCGCTGACCATCAGCGCCGCGCCGTCCCATCTGCACAGCTACAAGCTGGAGTTGACCGCGCAGCTGGGCGGCTACTCGCGGCCCCGGAACCTGTGGCGGGGACTGGCCACGCTCGGCCTGCTCGGGACCGGTCTCTTCGTCCGGCCCGAGCCGGCCGCCGATCTGATCGGGGGGTCCGCCGGGACCCCGGTGACCGGCCGGGTGGTGCTGGCGGTGCCCGACGAGCACACCCCGGACAGCCCGGCGCCGCACCCCCGCCCCGTCCCGCCGCGCACCCGGCTCGACGCCGGGTGGGTCCGGGCGCTGGCCCGGGGCAAGACCGGCGGGGCGAACGAGGACCATCCGCCCGACGTCTTCGGCGACCAGCCGGTGGCCACCCTCAGTGTCGGCGGCCACCCGGAGCTGCGGGAGATCGCCGAAGAGGTGATGGCCGACGCCTCCGGTTCCTCCTGGCACTTCGCGCAGAGCGGCGCCCCGGCCCACGACGCGATGCTGCGTCCCCTGGAACCGCCGTATCTGACCGCCGACTTCGACCAGGCGTCGGGACCGGCCGGTACCCGGATCGCCGGGCTCTTCGGCAAGGGCCCCTACCGCAACCGGCTCGGCGCCCTGGTCCACCGGATGCGCGTCCGCGACCCGCGGGTGGCCTCCCCGGCGGTCAAGATCGAGACCGAGCAGCCCCTCGGGTCCGACACCCAGGCGTCCGGCACCGTCACCACCACCCAGACCTTCACGTTGCAGGGCGGCGCCAGCTACGGCCACTCGCATCCGGTCGGGCCGTCGCTGGCCGGCTCCTACGGACTGCTCGGCCGCTGGGGGCGGGCGCGGGCCACGTCCCAGAACGTGACCCGGACCGTCACCAATGAGATCAACCGGGTCGACGAGGGCTACAAGATGCTGATCGTCGGCGACACCGAGCACGACGTGCTCGGCTCGGTGCGGTCCGAGGGCCTGCTGGCGCCGCTGGCCTCGGTGTTCACCTGGAACCGTGCCAGCTGGGCCGGCCGGCGCATCCGCTTCGCCGCCGACTGGCTCGGCCATCTGCCGGAGAAGGCCGTGCACCGGCTGGACCTGCTCAAGGACGGCCTGGGCGAGGTCCCCCGCTACACCGCGCACGGCTGGAGCCGGCCGCGCTGGCTGCGGGAGAACCCGTTCGGCGCGTATCCGGTCAACACCCTTGACGCCACCGCCGTACTGGCGCGATTCGACGCGCGGCTGCGCGAACAGGGCGTGGACGAGGCCGGCCGGGAGCGGGTGCAGGCGATGGTCACCCCGCGGGTGCTGAAGGCGCTGCGCGGCCAGATGACCTCGACCGGCGCCGCCGGCCGGACCCGGCTCGGCGGCATCGGCCGCCGCAGCGTGCGGATCGGGGGCCGTACGGGCGCGCTGAGGATCGAACTCATCGAGACCGGGACGGTGTTCGACGGCCTGGACCACAGTGTGGTGTTCAAGGACAACCGGGCCGCGAACGAGGTCCGCGACGAGGGTGTCAGCACCGCAGTGACCCAGGCGGTCGGCGTCGGTGTCAACGAGATGGTGCGCACCGGCCAGGAGGTGGTCCGCGGCGCCGGACCGGTCTACGGCGAGTCCGGCAGCAGTACCCGGCAGACCGCCACCACCCGGGGCAGCGCCCGTCTGAAGTCCCACATCTTCTACCCCAACGAGCCGCACGCCGAATTCCTCACCGACTACCGGCTGCGGCTGACGCTGACCGTGGGGGACGACGAGCCGCTGCGGGAGGAGGGCGTGGTGGGCACGCTGCGCGAGCAGGTGCCGCTGAGCCTGGTCACCCCGGAACTCCCGCCGCCCGCCCCGCCCGCTCCGGCCGCGCCTGCCACGACGGCCACCGACGGCACCGCCCCCGCCCCGGCGCCCGCCGCCGACCCGCTCGGCGACCCCGTGGTGGACCCCGGACCCCGCCGGGTCACCCTCTGGGACCGCCGCAGGGTCGACGAGCGGGCGATCGCCGCCTGGCGCACCGCCAAGGGCGGCGCCTTCACCGCGCCGGTCAACGGCTTCCAGGTCCGCAGGATCGCCGGACTGACGCACATCCACGAGGCGACCGACCTGGCCGTGGCCACGTCGTACGGCCACTCCCGCCTCCCGGTCCCCGACCGGGACCGCTCCCTCACCGGCCGGCCGCCGGCCGCGACCGGCGGCCCCGGATCCACCCGGCCCCGTACCGCCGCCGCGCCCGACGGCGCCGCCGGCGCCTCGCCGCTGGACGACGCCCTCGCCCACGCCCGCGACACCGGCCTCACCCGGCCCGGCACCGCCGCCGCGCTCGCCCTGCGCGACGGCACCTCCGACGCCTCGCTGGCCGCGTTCTTCGCCGACAGCAGCGGTACGGACGGCTACGAGGTGGCCGGCCTCACCGAGGACAGCTTCGCCGGCGGCGCCTACGGCGAGCTGCGGCTCTACTCCCGCCCGGACTTCGCGGGCGCGACGCTGCTCACGGTCGCGCCCGACAGCTCGATGGAGAGCGCGGAGCGCACCACCGACAGCAGCGATGTCACCGCCGGCCGCAGCGGCGGCCAGGACTCGGGCCTCGGCGCCCAGCCGGTCATCTACTCCCCCGACGCCGGCTACGCGCTGCCCGGCGGCCAGAGCACCCTGGCCAACGCCACCGACACCAACGCGGTGAAGTACGCCGGCGCCGACGGCTCCCAGCTCGACATCAAGCCCAAGACCGGCCGGTCCTTCCTCTTCGCGATCCCCACCGACTGGCTGGGCGTCGCCGAGATCGAACGGTCCTTCAAGGACAGCGCGGTGGGCTCCTGGCTCGGCCGCGCCCTCGGGCCGTTCGGCTACGTCAAGCCCGGCCCGCAGGCGGTCGAGACCCGTACCCAGGTCCTCGCCTGGGTGCGCGAGGACGTGGCCCGGCAGCTCGGCCTCATCACGGACGACGGCTTCCCGCCGAGGGTCGCCGACGCCTGGAAGCACAGCGTCGCCGCGAGCAAGGCATGGGTCGAGGCGGACAAGGCGTACTGGAAGAAGCGGCGCGCGGTGCCGGAGCTGCGCGCCCGGCTCGCCGCGAGCGAGGGCGCGCTGACGGAGGCCAGGAAGGCCGCCGGGCTCGACGGCGCGGGCGCGGCGCCGGGCCGCGCCGACGGCGACGCCTCCGATCCGCCGGAGATCCCCGCGCCCGTCGCCCGCGCCCAGGCCGACCGGGAAGCCGCCGAGCAGGCCCACCGCCTCGCCGTCGAGTCGCTCCCGGCGCTGCTCGCGACCGCGGAGGCCGCCGCGGCCACCTTCCACGCGGTGCGGGCCGGCGCCGACCGGCTGACTCGCTGGCACCGGCTGCCGCCCGGGCCGCACGGCCGGGACGCGGTGCCGGAGCCGCCCGCGGTCGACTTCAAGCCCGCGGCGAAGAAGCCGGCCCCTCAACGGGACACATACGCGGGCGGCGCCGGCACCCTGACCGGCCCGGACGGCACCGAGTACGAGCTGCTGGCCGCGCCCGCCGACGGCGACGGCTTCTTCCACGCGCTCGCCGAGGGGCTGGCCCGCACCCCGGACGGCCTGCCCGACGACCTCGACACGACCTCACGGGCCGCCCTCGTCACCGGGCTGCGCGGGCGGCTCGCGACCGCCCTGGACTCCGCCGAGAACGCCGACCTGATCCCCTTCACCGCACCCGACACCACGGACACCTTCAGCGCCCTGGAGGCCGTCGCGGCCGGCGTGCCGCTTCTTGAAGGGTCGCCGGAGCTGCGGGAGTTCGTCGGCTCCGGCGGCCATATGCCGCTGCACCAGGTCCTCGGCGACGGCGAACGCGGCGAGCTGGCGGCGCTCCAGATCCGGCGGCCCGGCGGCACCGACGGTCGCGGCGGCTGGGACCACGGCGCCGCCGACCTGCTCCCGGCGCTGGCGGCCAGGACGTACGGGGTCACGGTCAGCGTGGTCCGCGCGGACGGCTCGTTCCAGGTCTTCGGGCCCGATCCGCTCGGTGACGGCGCCGGGCCCGCCGCCCCGGCCGACGACGAGGCGTCGCGTCCGCACCTGGTGCTGCACGTCAAGGACCGGCACTACGTATTGGCGGTGCCCAAGGGCGACCCCGACCTGCCGGACGACCGCAAGCTGCCCCCGCCCGCCGCCGCCGAAGCCGCCGCGAAACCCGCACCCGCCGGCGCCCGCCCCGCGTACCGCACAGCGCCCTGGGAGGAAGGCGCCGCCGAGCCGGACGCCGACCACTTCGGGCGCGGGCCCGACCCGGCGCGGCTGACCGGCCCGGACGGCGCGGAGTACGAGCTGGTCGAGCCGGCCGGCGACGGCAACGGCTTCTGGGGGGCGGTTCTCGGCGCCGACGCCGACCCGGATCGCCTCGTGAGCGGATACGCGCCGCCCGAAGGCGCCCGGTTGAACCGGACCGCCCCTTTCACCGTGGAAGAGGTCAAGCAGGCCGGCGTCACGCTGAAGGGCGCGGACGCCGACCACTTCCAGGACAGCGGCGGCCTGCTGCCGCCCGGCCTCGCGCTCACCGACCGTCAGGAACGCGCCCTGATCCGCGCCCAGTTGCGTACCGCCCGGCTCTGGGACGGCGCCGCCGAGGCCGCCGCGGTGGCGCTCACCGCCGACCGCCGCCGTATCTCGGTCACCGTCGTCGGCGAGGACGGCACCTTCCGCACCCACCGGCCGGTCACCGGGCCGGCCAGCGCCGACGTGGTGGTCTTCCGCCGCGGCGGCGACTACCTGGCGGCCCGACAGACCCGCCCCGGCCGCCCGCCCGCCGCCCCCGAGGACGACCCGGCGTTCCTGAAACGGAAGGTGCGGCTGGCGGACGTGGAGGGGATGGCGTACGAGGCGGGCGCGGGGGCGACCTGGCAGCTGAACCCCAAGGCGACCGTGGAAATAGGGGAGTTGAAGCTGCCCGCCGCCGACCGCGCCGCGCTGTTCGCCAAGCTGGCGGAGGACCCGAAGGCCAAGAAGCAGAAGAACAAGAAGCAGGGCGGCGACCAGCAGGGCACGAGGCAGAAGGAGCAGAAGGACACGAAGCAGAAGGGCGGCCACAAGGAGCAGGGCCAGCCCGCGGCGAACACCTCCGGGCACGGCAAGCCGCGCGTCCTGTGGCAGCCCGGCTACGCCACCGGCGACCAGTTCGGCATCGCCGCCGCGCTGCTCGGCGACCCCGCGCTCCACGTCGTGCTGGTGGGCGGCTCCGGCAGCGACACACGGGACAAGAGCGACGGCATGGCCCGTTTCTACCGCGAGAGCGGGGTCCCTTCGGGCCGGGTCCATGTCGTCCAGGCGCCGTCGCTGGACAACACCGCGATGAAGGCGGCGGCCCTCACCAAGACCAAGGAGCTGCTGACGGCCGAGGCCGCCGGGCTCAACGACAAGCAGATCGAGACCAGGCTGCTCATCCCGGTCGGCTCCGGCACGACTTGGGTCGCCGAGCGGTTCTCGCCCGAGGTGCGCGGGCTGGTGCGGTCCGGCTGGGGACTGGACGGCGCCCACTTCGGCCCGGAGGACCACCAGCGCGTACAGGACTGGCTGGCCGCGCGCGGGGTGACCGTGACCAAGGGGCGGCGGACCATCGTGGTGTGGTCCCGCTTCAGCGGCAAGCGCGGGGACGTGCATGTCGAGCACGACACCAGCTACCACGGCGTACGGCAGATCCTCGAAGCGCTCAACCAGGCGGGCGCGGACGGCGGTTCAGCGGGCGACGACCCGGCCGCCCGGCCGCTGGTGCTGATCGCCGGCGACCGGCACGCCGACCCCGCGCACGCCGCCAAGTACCCGGAGATGGTGCGGGAGTTGTCCGGGCAGGGGCTCGACGTGCATGATCTCACCGACTTCTGGAACGACGACCCGCAGGGCATCGCGACCTGGGGCGGCGACACCCGGATCGGCCAACTGCGCTTGTACGAGTACCTGCACGCCGCTTCCGGCGACCTGCGCCACCTGGGCTTCCGCAGCGGCAACCTGGAGGCCCTGGCGATGGCCGGCCACACCGTCCGCTACATGGAGGAGCCCGGCAGCGTGGGAGCGCAGCGGATGGAGAAGTGGCACCGCCACAACAACACGGATCACACCCGGCTGGGCGGCCTGGCGCCCGGCTACGAACGGCTCGTGGTCGACTCCCCGCCGACCCGCTCGGGCAAGTTCCTGCGCGATTTCCCCAAGTCACCGGACAAGTCCTTGGAGAAATCAGGAACGGAAAGGGACGAGGCCACCGAGAAAGCCGGCCGCGCCAACACCGCCAAGGGTCACGAACGACCGCCGTGGCTGTTCGGCCGGGGACGGACGGAGCCCAAACCGGCGGATCTCCGCAAGCTCGACAAGGGCTTCACCGCCGACGACCTGACCAAGATCCTCGCCTATTTGCGGAAGGCCGCGCTGTGATGATCCCGCCGGGGGCCCGCCCCCGAACCGAGTCGACCGGGTCGGGACCCGCTGAGCCCACCGGGCCGGCGGGACCCGCCGGGTCGGTCGGGTCGGTCGGTTTCGCTGCGCCGGTCAGGCCGGCTGAAGCCGCCGGAGCTGCCGAGCCCGCAGGGTCGGCCGAGCCGACCGGGTCGGGGTCCGCCGCGCTGGCTGAGCCCGCTGAGCCCGCCGGGTGGGCCGGATCGGCCGGAGCTGCTGAGTTCGGCGGTGCCGCTGAGCCCACCGGGTTGGCCGGTGCCGCTGAGTTCGCCGGAGCCGGCGGCTCGGCTGGGTCTGCCGGAGGCGCCAGGTCCGCTGAGGCCGCTGAGTTCGCCAAAGCTGCCGAGTTCGGCGGGAGGGCCGAGCTGGCCGGGTTGGCCGGAGCCGCTGGCCCCGCCGGCCCCGTCCGGTCCTCCCGGCGCTCGGGGGGAGCCGAGCGCACCGATGCTCCGGAGCCTCCGGACGATGTGCGGGACGCCGCGCGGCTCGCGCCCGATCACTGGCTGGGGGTGGTGGATCCGGCGTGGACGGCCGATGCGGCTCCGCCCGTGTGGGCGGTGGTGGGGGAGTGGCGGTCGGGGCCGACCGGTGAGGTCGAGGAGTGGCAGCCGAACGAGGAGTACCGGCCGTCACCCCGGGCCCTGGGCTGGGCGGCGCCGACCGACCCGGTGGACGCGGCGGTGCAGTCCGCCGTCACCGGGTACGGTCCGCCCGCCGCCGCGCTGCGAGCGCTGGCCGCCGCCGAGGTCACCGTGCTGCGGTCGGCGGACGGCGGGCCGCTCGCGCCGGCCGGGGCCGACGGCCTGCCGGTGGTGCCGGTGTTCTCCGCGGCGCCGCACGAGGTGTTCGCCGGCGGCTTCGCCCACGACACCGTCTCCGTGCTCGCGCTCGCCCGCGACCTGGCGGCGTCCGGCACCCCCATCTGCGTCAATCCCGCGGGCCCGGCACGTCTGGTGGTCACACCTGACGAGGTCCTGGCCGCGGCGGCCCCGGCGGGACCGCCGGCCGGGGCCACCTCCCTCATCACCGATCACCTCAACCCCGGCACTGGAAGGACATCATGACGGTCGCCCGGAACGATCAGGCGGTCACCGCCGCAGCATCCGAAGCCGCTGCCACCGCCGCACCCGCGGCGGCACCGCCCCAGCCCGCGGCGCCTGTCGCCCCGGCTGTCGCTCCGCCGCTCGCCCCGGCCGTCCTGGGCGGGCCCGGCGCCGACGAGGAGCCCGAGGCGGTCGAGGCCGACGCCGAGGCCGCAGCGGACGCCGCCGGAACCGACGCAGCCGCGACCGACGACGACGGACCCGAGGAGACCGACACCGCCACCGACACCGCGGCCGCTACGGCCGCCACCGCCGAGACGGAGACCCGGACCGCCACGGCCACCGCCACCGCGACCGAGGCGCGCCCGGCCGCCGCGCTGCTCGCCCGGCCGGGCCGGCCGACCAAGAAGCTGCTGGCCGGAGCCGCCTTCCTCGGCGCGCTGCTGATCGCCGTGCCGCTGCTGGTGCTGGCCGGTTCCGGCGGGGACGGAGGCGGCCGGTCCAATACGGCCGGGTCCGGCACCTCCGCCGACACCGTCCTCGGCGCCGACAACGGCTCCGGCCCGCCCGGCTCCTTCAACGCGGCGGCGCCCACCCCGGGCCACCCCGCCGCGAGCAGCCCCGCCCACCTGCCCGGCAAGCCGGTCCCGGCCCCGCCCAGCCCCGCGACCGGCGGCCACCCGAAGCCCGCGCTGCCGCCCGCCGCGGGCGGTGCGCCGCCCGCGCAGCCGGCCGGCGGAGCGGCCCGGCCGCCGGCGACGCACGCCGCGACACCGGCCACCCCGCGCAGCCGGGCGACCACCGCGGCTCCGCCGCCCAAGCCGGCCGCCGGCGGCACCGGCACCGGCACCGGCACCGTCGCCACCCACGCCGCGACGACCCCGGTCGTCAAAGGGGTGAGCATCCGCAGCTACTCGGCCGGCCGCTGCCTCGACGTCACCGGCGGCAAGTCCAAGGACGGTACCCCGCTGGACATCTGGGACTGCGACGGCTCCGCCAGCCAGAAGTGGCAGTTCGCCTCGGACGGTTCGGTCCGTTCGATGGGCAAGTGCCTGGACATCGCCGGGGCTTCCACCGATAGCGGCACCGTGATCCAGCTCGCCAACTGCAACGGCGGCTGGGCCCAGCAGTTCAACCTCAACAAGGCCCACGACCTGGTCAACACCGCGATCGGCATGTGCGTCGACGTCAAGGACAAGCTCACCGCCAACGGCACCGGCCTCCAGCTCTGGACCTGCGAGGGCACCTCCAACCAGAAGTGGGCCAGCGCCTGACCCCACGGGTGTCCCGGCCCCCGGCATGACCGGAAACGCCCACATCAAGCGAAAACGCTTGGACGCCGCCCACGCCCGCACGGGACACTGCCGTTCCTGCCCCACCCGTAACACGGGTGCCTCGCCACCCAGCGTGCGGGGGTTCGGACCACGCGGGGTGAGGACGGCATGGGATCACCTGAACGGGGCGGGAGGCCGCCGGGCCGGGGCTCGGTGTTCCTCGCACTGCGGTACTACGGGCGGGAGTTGACCCGGCTGCGCCGGCTGACCGTGCCGGCGATGCTGCTGCCGGCCCTGGGCAACATCGGCATCGGCTACATCGCGCCGCTGGTCGTCGCCAAGCTCGTCGGCCGGATCGCCGGCGACGCCGGCATCGCCGTCGGCCCGGCGCTGCCGTACGTCATCGGCTTCGCCGCCGTCCTGCTGCTCGCCGAGACGTTCTGGCGGCTCGGCCTGCACTGCCTGAACCGCCTCGACGCGCTCGGCATCGAGCACCTGTACGTGATCGGTATGGACGAGCTGTTCGCCAAGGACGCCGCGTTCTTCCACGACAATTTCGCCGGGTCGCTGACCAAGCGGGTGCTGAGCTTCGCGTCCCGTTTCGAGGAGTTCATCGACACGCTGACGTTCTCGGTCGTGGGCAGCTTCGTACCGCTGGCGTTCGGCTCGGTGGTGCTGTGGCAGTACGAACCGCTGCTCGTGGTCGGGCTCTTGACGATGATCGGGCTGACGGCGCTGGGCGTGACGCCCCTCATCCGCCGCCGCCAGGCGCTCGTCGGCCGGCGCGAGGAGGCGATCGCCCGGGTGGCGGGCCATGTCGCGGACAGCCTGCTGAACATCGACACGGTAAGGGCGTTCGCCGCCGAGGAGGCCGAGGCCGCCGAACACCGGTCCCGTGTCGCGGAGTCGCGGCGGCTCACGCTGCGGTCGTGGGACTACGGCAATCTGCGGATCGACACGCTGGTCGCACCGCTGTCCGTGCTGACCAACGCGCTGGGCCTGCTGCTCGCGATCGCGCTCGGCGGCGGCCGGCACGGCGTGGAGGAGGTCGTGGTCGCGTTCACGTACTACACCAACGCGACCCGGGTCATGTTCGAGTTCAACCAGATCTACCGCCGGCTGGAGAGCTCGATGACGGAGGCCGCGCAGTTCACCGAGCTGCTGCTGAGACCGCCGACCGTGCTCGACCCGGCGCTGCCCGAGCCGCTGCTGTCCCGGAGCGCCGATGTCCGCTTCGAGCGGGTGACCTTCGCCCACAACGGCGCGGAGCCGCTCTTCGAGGATCTCGAACTGGCCGTGCCCAGCGGCGCGAAGATCGGTTTCGTCGGCCGGTCCGGCGGCGGCAAGACCACGCTCACCCGGCTGCTGCTGCGGATGACGGACGTGGACGCCGGCCGGATCCTGATCGGCGGCCAGGACATCAGCCGGCTGCGCCAGGCCGACCTGCGCAGCATGATCGCCTATGTGCCGCAGGACCCGGCGATGTTCCACCGCACCCTGCGGGACAACATCGCCTTCGCCCGGCCGGACGCCACCGCCGCCGAGATCCGCCGCGCGGCCGAGGTCGCGCATGTCACGGAGTTCGCCGACGCGCTGCCGGCCGGCTTCGACACCATGGTGGGCGAACGCGGGGTCAAGCTCTCCGGCGGTCAGCGCCAGCGGGTGGCGCTGGCCCGGGCCGTGCTGCGCGACGCGCCGATCCTGCTGCTCGACGAGGCGACCAGCGCGCTGGACTCGGAGAGCGAGATCCTCGTCCAGCAGGCGCTGTGGCGGCTGATGGAGGGGCGGACCGCGCTGGTGGTCGCGCACCGGCTGAGCACGGTGGCCAGCATGGACCGGCTGGTGGTCCTCGACCGGGGCCGGATCGTCGAGCAGGGCACCCACCGGCAGCTGCTCGCGTCGGACGGCGCCTACGCGAAACTCTGGCAGCACCAGTCGGGCGGCTTCCTCGACGGCACCGAGGGCGCTCAGGGCGTGGAAAGCCCGGTCAAGGGCCCGTGATCCGCGCCTCCGCCGGGCCCGCCCACTGCGGTGGACGGCCCGACGGCGCTCGGCGGGTCAGCGCACGTGGATCGTCACCGTGACGGTCTTGAGGACCGCCGGCAGCTTCGTGGTGTCGACCTTCAGGATCTCGCCGTTGTCGCTCCGGCCGGTGGGCGGCAGCACCTTCTGGTGCACGGTCCACTTCCCGTCGGGGTCGACCGCGATGGTGTCGATGGCGAAGTCGTCGTCGTTGGACAGGTACACCGTCTTGCCCGCGTCGGCGGTGGCGACGCCCTCGACCTTGTCGTGCGCGAAGAACGCGCCGGTCGGGTCGAGCTGGCTCACCAGCGTCCCGACGTTCAGGTACGGCTGCTTCTGCGCGACATGCACCCCGGCGCCGGTGAGCGCGGCCAGCGCGGCGTTGGTGCCGTCCGTACCGACGAAGGCCTCGGGCGACTTGCCGCCGACGGTCAGACCGCTGACGTCGGTGGCGCCATTGGTGTCGACCTCGTAGAGCGTCTTCTGGGCGAACGGCTCGAAGTTGCCGTCGCGCTCGTCGACGAGGAACTTCGTGCTGGACAGCGCGGTGATCTCGCTGTTGGCGTCACCCGTGGTCGCCGGGTTGTCCAGCAGGTAGAGGTACTGCTTGGACTGGTAGGTGCGCAGGTTGATCGTGATGATCCGGGTGGGCGAGACGTTGCCGGCCTTGGTGCTGCCGAGGTCCGGCTGCTGCAGCGCGGACTGCATGATGCCCACCAGCGTCGATCCGTCCGGCGTGATCGTCAGGCCTTCCATGCCCTTGTTCTTCAGGCGGTCGGCGAACTCGGCCGGCAGGTAGCCGAGGATCTTGTGGTACGCGTTGTCCGGGCTGTTCTTGTACGGGGTGAGCCGGCCCAGCTCGTAGCCGTTCGCGTCGAAGTGCGTGATGTACGGGCCGTATTCGTCGGAGACCCAGAAGGTGCCGTCGGGCTGCGCCACCAGGCCCTCGGAGTCGTAGCCGTACGGGTCCTTGGCGACGGGCGTCGGCGTACCGCCGTTGGCGTTCGTCGCGGCGACGTCGTCGATCACCTCGCTGGTGTCGTGCGGCGGGCGGCCGCTGTAGTTCACGCCGCCGAGGCTCTTCGGTCCCTTGAGCGTGACCTTCTTGAGCAGTTCGGCCTTGCCGCCCACCAGCTTGAACTCACCGATCTCCGGCGTGAAGTCGGTGACCATCTCGGACTTGTTGCCGTCGGGGGCGTCGGCGTTCGGGCCGCGGTCGGTGAGGCCGTAGAAGTAGCCCGACTTGCCCGGTACCGGGGCGAGCGAGGAGCCGAAGCCCTCACCGGAGATCTCCGTGGTGGTGCCGCCCGGGCCGGCCACCTTCCCGAGCGGGGGCAGCGGGGCGCCGTTCGCCTGGGTGTCCTTGAACAGCTGTACGGCGTCGGTCGTCGTGTAGGTGAAGGTGTCCGTGCCCTTGAAGCCGGCCTTCGGGGTGTAGGTGAACGTGCCGTCCGCGTTGACCGTCGCGGTGCCGTCGGACGGGTCGGTGTGCCGTACGACCGCGGTCGCGCCGGAGTCGTTCCGCAGCACATCGCCGGTCACCGTGCCGTGCCCGGAGAAGGAGTCGGCGGTCGCGCCGAAGTCGTGCGAGGGGGCCGAGAGCCAGCCGTGGGCCTGGGCGGCGGCGGTGCCCGCGCCCACCACCGCGACGGTGGCACCGATCGCGACGGCGATCCGGGTGCGCTTGCGGGAGAAGGGTCGTGAAGTCATGCCTCTGAACCTGTCTCTCACGGGTGAACTTCGCGTCGATCCCGGGTGAACCCTCGGTTCACAAAGCACCGGCTCTTCGTTTGCTCTCGACTTTCGGCGTCTTCATTGGTAAGCGTGGGGTCGCTGGGATGGGTGATGGCGGGGAGCTGTCCCGGGCGCGGCGACCGGGCGCCCGCCCCCGGCCCGCGCGGTGCCGCGGGCCGGGACGATTCCGGGCCGTATGTCCGTCTGCCTGGCCTTACTTCTTGCGGCTGCGGCGCTTGACGGTCGTCCGGCGGACCAGCAGCTGGACTTCCCAGGCCATGGACAGGACGCCTACCGTTATCCAGATCACCTTGAAAGCGGTCTGGGTGTCGGAGCTTTTCGCAATGGAGATCATGCCGCTTATGAGCAGCACGGCCGCCACGCATTGACGCGCCGTAATAGCGCCCTGTGATTCGCTCTTCAATTTACATCAACCTTGTTGTCGTGGCTAAATAGCTGGAATCGTAGCCGACGGATCAGGATGCCGATGGGGGTCGGCCGCGGGTCGCCGGGACGCGGTGGGCGCGTAGGGTGCCGGGATGATCGCGATACCGGAGGCGTTCGCGCGGAGCACCGTCGAGCGCGAGGGAGAGCGCGGGGCCGCGTGGCTCGCCGAGCTGCCCGCCGTCGTGGACGGCCTGATGGAGCGCTGGGGATGCGTGCCGGACGGCCGGGTCACCCACGGGGCTGTCGGCGTCGTCGTCCCGGTGCTGCGGCGGTCCGCCGAGGGCGCCGCCGTGCTGAAGGTGTCCTTCCCGCACCCGGGCAACGTCCATGAGCCCGAGGCCTTCGCGGCCTGGGAGGGGCGCGGCGCCGTCCGGTTGTACGAACGCGCCGACGACCGTTTCGCGATGCTGCTGGAACGGGCCGGGACATCGACCCTGGCGGAGGTCGAGGACGCCGACGAGGTCGCGGCCGTCGCGGGTCGGCTCAATCACCGGCTGGCCGTCCCCGCGCCGCCCCATCTACCCAGGCTGGCAGACCAGGCCGACGCCTGGGAGGCGCAACTCCGCAAGGACGCGGCGGAGTTGCCGCACCCCCTCTCGCCCCGCACGGTGGCCGCCGCGCTGGCCACCGTCCGCGAGCTGGGCCGCCTCCAGCCGGACACCCTCGTCCACGGCGACCTCCACCCCGGCAACATCCTGCCCGCCGACCGCGAACCCTGGCTGGCCGTCGACCCCAAGGGCTGTGCCGGAGACCCCGCCTACGACGCCGGCACCCTGCTCAAGTCCCGCGCCCCGGCCCTGCTGCGGGCCGGTGACTTCCCCGCCGCCGTCCACCGCACCCTGCGCGTCTTCCCCGCCGCCGCCGACCTCGACCCCGCCCGCACCTACCGCTAGGGTCTGTCGTTCGGATCTCCGCGGCGTCGCGGCGCCCGGCACGCACATCTGCCGCGTTCTCGTCGGTCGACGACGCTCCGCGTCGCCTCCCTCCTCCGCCTTGCAGCTGCACGCACCGGACACCGCTCCTCCACCCACGGAGATCCAAACGACAGACCCTGGGCCCACCTCCAAGCCGTCCAGACCGCCTTCTGGCACCGCCGCCACCTCGGCGGCGGCCCCCACCCGGACCCCCTCGTCCCATGCGCCGACCACCTGGCCGCACTGCTCACGGAGCACCTGTAGGCCCGCCCGGCGGGGGCGCCGCGCCGAAGAGGGCGCGCAGGGTGACCAGGCGGTTGGCGCGGACGTGGGCGAGGGCCTGGGCGCGGGCCCGGGCCGGGTCGCGGGAGGCGACGGCCGCGGCCAGTTCGCGGTGTTCCGCGAGGAGTTGGGGCCAGGCGTCGTTCTGCCGGGTCAGCCAGCGCAGCCGGCCCTCGACCGGCTCCAGGGCGGCGGTGAGCAGGGAGTTGCCCGCCATCGCCAGGACACGATCGTGGAAGTGGGTGTTGAGTTCGACGATCTTCTCGGCGTCCAGCGCGGCGGTGGCCCGGGCCGCCCGCCCGAGGATGTCGGTGAGTTCGGCGAGGTCGGCGGCGCTGGCCCGCTCCGCGGCGAGGCCGGCGGCGTAGACCTCCAGGGCCTCGCGCAGCTCGAAGAGTTCCTCGACGTCGGCGCGTGCCAGCCGTCGTACCGCCAGCCGCCGGGGTGATTCCGCCACCACGAAACCCTCGGCGACCAGCGCCCTGATCGCCTCGCGGACCGGCACCCGGGAGACGTCGAAGCGCTCGGCGAGGTCCCGCTCGACCAGCCGGTCGCCGGGGCGCAGTTCGCCGGCCACGATGGCGCGGCGCAGCTCGGCGAGTACGCGTTCACGCGCCGCGCCCAGTGAACCCCCGGGTCGCCCCGCCCCCATCCGCACACTCCCTGGTCGGCGCCCCGCCCGAGGCGTGACCAGCCTATCCGGGCCGCCGGGCGGTATCGCGCCCCGCACCTCGGCCGGCGAGGCCCCGGGACGCGTAACACGCTTGTTGCGTGCACGACACCCCAGTAGTCCTCCGGCGGGCAATCCTGAGCGACACGGTTTTGGTATACCAAAGCCGCGTCGGCTGGTACTCCTCCCCCGTTTCCCGCTCACCCCGCGGAGGTACTCGTGTCCGTCACCGACCTCACCGACCCGCCCGGCGCCGGTCTGCCCGGCTCGCCCGACCCCCGGCTCACCAACGAAGACCTCGCGCCGGCCACCCGGCGCAACTGGCACTCCTTCGACCTGTTCGCCATGTGGATGTCCGACGTGCACAACCTCGGCAACTACACCTTCGCCGCGGGCCTGCTCGTGCTGGGCCTCAGCGCGTGGCAGATCTTCTCCTCGCTGCTCGTCGGCTTCGCCGTCATCTTCGTCGGGATGAATCTGATGGGCCGGATCGGCCAGCGCACCGGGGTGCCGTTCCCGGTCGTGGCGCGGATCAGCTTCGGCGTCTGGGGCGCGAACATCCCCGCGCTGATCCGGGCCGTGATCGCCATCATGTGGTATGGCATCCAGACCTATCTGGCCTCCGTCGCCATCGACGTACTGCTGCTCACCGCCCGGCCGGGGCTGGCCGGTTGGACGCACCACAGCTTCCTCGGGCTGAACGCGCTCGGCTGGGCGTCGTTCCTGGCCCTGTGGGTGGTGCAGGCGCTGATCATCAGCCGGGGTATGGAGTCGGTCCGCCGCTTCCAGGACTTCTGCGGTCCGGCGATCTGGGTGGTGATGATCGCCCTGGCGGTGTGGATCCTGGCCAAGGCCCACTGGAGCATCCCGCTCACCCGCACCCCGCATCCGGTGTCCACCGCCGAGCAGGTCCGCCAGTGGTTCGGCGCGATCGGCCTGATCCTGGCCACCTACGGCACGCTGATGCTGAACTTCTGCGACTTCGCGCGCTTCGCCCCGGACGAACGCACCGTGCGGCGCGGCAACTTCTGGGGGCTGCCGATCAACTCATCGGCGTTCGCGCTGCTTTCGGTGATCGTCACCGCCGGCAGCATCAAGGTCTACGGCTCGGCGATCACCGACCCGGCGCTGCTCATCGCCAAGGTGGGCAACACCGCGGTGCTGGTCGTGGGCGCGCTGACCTTCGCCATCGCCACCATGGGCGTGAACATCGTGGCCAACTTCGTCTCGCCCGCCTACGACCTGGCCAATGTCTGGCCGCAGCGGATCACCTTCCGGGCCGGCGGCCTGATCAGCACGGTGGCGGCGCTGCTGGTGACGCCCTGGAACCTCTACTCCAACCCGAACGTCGTCAACTACTTCCTCGGCGGCCTCGGCGCCTTCCTGGGCCCGCTGTTCGGCATCATCATGGTCGACTACTACCTGGTCAAGGGCGGCCGGATCGACGTCCCCGCACTCTTCGACGCCGGTCCGGACGGCCCGTACCACTACCACAAGGGGGTCAACCTCCGGGCGGTCGGCGCCTTCGTGCCGACGGCGGCGGTCAGTGCCGTCATCGCCCTGGTGCATACGTTCTCGCAGACCGCGCCGTACTCGTGGTTCATCGGGACGGCGAGCGCGGCGGCGCTCTATCTGGCCCTGAACCGCGGCCGGTCGGCCGAGCGGGCGACGGCGGAGGCGGCGCCCCCGGCGGCTACGACGGCGACCCCGGCCGCGGGTTGAGGCCGCGGGCCGTGCGGATCGCAGTGACCAACTGCAACACCACGCCGGCGATGACCGAGCAGATCGTGCGGGGTGCCCGGTCCGCCGCCGGACCGGGCACCCTGATCACCGGCCACACCCCCGACTGGGGGCCCGAATCGGCCGAGGGCTGGCTGGACAGCTATCTGTCCGCGGCGGCCGTGCTGGACCTGCTGCGGCGGCTGGACGGCCCGGTGGACGCGGTGGTGATGGCCGGATTCGGCGAGCACGGGCGCGAGGGCGCCCGCGAACTGCTCGACGTACCCGTGGTCGACATCACCGAGGCGGCCGCCCACCTGGCCTGCCTGCTCGGCCGCAGGTTCGGCGTCGTCACCACGCTGGACCGGACCACCGGGCAGATCCAGGACAGCCTGCACACCGCGGGCGTCGGTCAGAACTGCGCCGCCGTGGTCGGCACCGGGCTGTCCGTCCTGGACCTGGACGAGGACAGCGACCGCACGACGAGCGCGTTCGTCGCCGCGGGCCGCCGGGCCATGGCGGCCGGCGCCGAGGTCCTGGTCCTGGGCTGCGCGGGCATGACCGGGCTGGAGCGCGGCGTGTCGGCCGCGCTGGGCACCCCGGTGGTCGACGGGGTCGGCGCCGCCGTCCGGCTCGCCGAGTCACTCGTGTCGCTCGGCCTGACCACCAGCCGGGTCGGCGGCTACGCCAAACCCCTCCCGAAGCACCGCACCTGGCACCCGCCGGGCGCCGGGTAGGCGGCGCCGCCCGGAGCGGGGGCGGGCGCGGGGCCGCCGGGGAGACCGGCGG